>NZ_JBIWNZ010000012.1:0-256248 GCF_044767505.1 Kitasatospora sp. NPDC101235 | reverse complement strand
GGCAGCCGGGGCGGCCGGCCTGTCAGCCACGACGCCGAGCTCTACAAGGAGCGGAACACCGTCGAGCGCCTTATCAACAAGCTGAAGGCCTGGCGCGGCATCGCCACCCGGTATGACAAGACGCCGGAAAGCTACCTCGCCGGCCTCCACCTCCGCGGCGCGATGATCTGGATCAAGGACCTCACCCGGACCCATTGATCACAACCAAATACACGACCTAGTGCACCTGACGGGCCACCCGCCTGCGCGAATGCTCCCACAGGCCGCCCGACCTGCCGCGAAGCACCCCACCGCACTAGTGCACCAACCTCAAATCCCCCAGCAAAAAGGCTTGTTGGGAATATGCGTACGGCGTACATTCCCCGGCATGGACAACCGCACGACCGACACCGACATTCTCGTCTCCGGCGCCGGCATCGCCGGCCCCGCCCTCGCCTACTGGCTGCGCCGCCACGGCTTCACCCCCACCGTCGTCGAGCGCGCCCCCGCACCGCGCCCCGGCGGGCAGGCCGTCGACCTGCGCGGCGCCGGGCGCACCGTGATCGAGCGGATGGGCCTGATGGAGCGGGCCCGCGCGCTGTGCGTCGAGCAGCGCGGCATGGCCCTGGTCGACCGGCGCGGGCGGACCACCGCGCGGATACCCGTCGAGCTGTTCGAGGGCGAGGGCATCGTCTCCGAGATCGAGATCCTCCGCGGCGACCTCGCCGACCTGCTGCGCGAGGCCACCGACGGCGTCGAGTACCTCTGGGACGACACCGTCACCGCGCTCGACCAGGACGCCGACGGCGTCACCGTCACCTTCGAGAACGCCCCCGCCCGCCGCTTCGCCCTGGTCGTCGGCGCGGACGGGCTGCACTCCGCGGTCCGCCGCCTCGCCTTCCCGGGCGACGGTGCCCACCACCGCCCCCTCGGCGGCTACCACGCCTGGTTCACCGTCCACGACCCCGACCTCGCCCTCGCCCTCGACGGCTGGTTCCTGATGTACAACGCCCCCGGCGGCCTGGTCGCCGGTGCCCGCCCCGGACGGCTGCCCGGCGAGGTCAAGGCCTCCCTCGGCCTGCGCTGCGCACCCCTGGCGTACGACCGCCGCGACACCGCCGCCCAGCGGCGCCTGCTCGCCGAGCGCTTCGCCGGCGCCGGCTGGGAGGTCGACCGGCTGCTCGCCGGGATGCACACCGCCGGGGACTTCGCCTTCGACTCCTTCGGCCAGATCCGCCTCGACCACTACAGCCGCGGCCGCGTCGCCCTGCTCGGCGACGCCGGCTACAGCCCCAGCCCCCTCACCGGCCTCGGCACCAGCCTCGCCCTGGTCGGCGCCTACCTGCTGGCCGGCGAACTCGCCACCGCCGCAGGCGACTTCCGCACCGCCTTCGCCCGCTACGAGGAGCTGATGCGCCCCTACGTGACCCGCGCCCAGGAACTGCCGCCCGGCGGCCTGAACGGCTACGCCCCCGACAGCGCCCTGATGATCCGCCTGCGCGCCGCCTCCATGCGCTGGATGGGCCGCTGGCCGCTGCGCCCCGTCCTGGCCGCCCAGTTCGCCAAGGCCGGCGACATCACCCTGCCCGACTACCCCGTCGCGGCCCGCTCCGCCTGAACCCGCACCCCGCACACCCGTGCGGGCCGGATCGAACGCCCTTGCGCCGCCGGATCCGGCCCGTCCGACCGCCGCCGCGCGCCGACGGCCGGCCGCTACCTCGTACGCGGCTGGTTGAAGCGCAGCATGTTGCCCGACGGGTCGCGGAAGGCGCAGTCGCGCACCCCGTAGGGCTGGTCCATCGGCTCCTGCAGGACCTCGGCGCCGGCCGCCCGCAGCCGCTCGAAGGTGGCGTCGCAGTCGTCGGTGCGGAAGATGACACCGCGCAGCAGCCCCTTGGCGAGGAGTTCGGCAGCGGCCTGACGGTCGCTCTCGGAGGCGTGCGGGTCGGCCAGCGGGGGCTCCAGGACGATCTCGACGCCGGGCTGGTCGGGCGAGCCGACGGTGACCCAGCGCATGCCCTCGAAGCCGACGTCGTTGCGCACCTCGAAGCCGAGGACGTCCCGGTAGAAGGCGAGCGCCCGGTCGTGGTCGTCGACGGCGATGAAGCACTGCGCGAGTTCGATGCTCATGCCCGTCACGCTACGGGAGCACCGGGGACGCCGTCCCGCCGGACGCCCTTCGCCGTCCCCTTCGCCGTCTCCTTCGCCGTCTCCTTCGCTTCCGCGCGCCGCACCGGACGGGTGCGGATCTTGGCGATGCAGGCCGGGATCGCCGCGCCCTCCTCGTGGTCGCGTGCCCGGTAGGCGCTGGGGCTCTGCCCGACCAGCTCGGTGAAGCGGGTGCTGAAGGAGCCCAGCGAGGTGCAGCCCACCGCCATGCACACCTCGGTCACGCTCAGGTCCCCGCGCCGCAGCAGCGCCTTGGCCCGCTCGATCCGGCGGGTCATGAGGTAGCTGTACGGGGTCTCGCCGTAGGCGGCACGGAAGCTGCGCGAGAAATGGCCGGAGGACATCAGCGCGGTGCGGGCCAGCGCCGGCACGTCCAGCGGCTGCGCGTACTCGCGGTCCATCCGGTCCCGGGCCCGGCGCAGCCGCACGAGGTCGTCGAGCGGCACGCGGTTCGCGGGGGACACACGGGAGGGCGGGGACGAGGTGGACACACCGGCCACCGTACCGAGTGCCGCCGACAGGCGGTGTCCCCCGCCCGGCGCAGCCCGCTCGCGCCCGCCCCGCCGCGCCGACCACCCTGGGGAGGAACGATCACGGCGAGAGGGCGGCGGGTGGACAGCAACGGCACCACCCCGCGCGCGCCCGGCAACCGGACGGTGGCGCTCGCCGTGCTGGCCGCCACCGCCGCCGTGCTGCTCGTCCAGGTGGCCAGTGGCACCAGCGCCCGCCTGGTCCTGCAGCTGGTGCTCCTGCCCGCGCTGCTGGCCGGCCTGGGCACCGTCGCGCAGACGGTGGCCGCCTCGGTGTGGGTGACCGCCGTGATCGTGATCCACTCGGTGCTGTTCCCGCCCGGCGACCTGTCGGCCCGCCTGGGCACCCTGCTGGTCTTGATCGCCGCGCAGGCTGCCGTGATCGGACTGTGCGCGCGGCGGGTGCGGCGCGAGCGGCAGCTGTCCCGGATACGGCAGAGTGCCGTCGCCCTCCAGCGCCAGCTGCTGCGCCCGCTGCCCGTCACCACCCCGGACGTGCGCCTGGACGGGCTGTACCGGCCGGTGGAGCAGGACGCCATGGTCGGCGGCGACCTGTACGACGTCGCCGACACCCCGCACGGCACCCGGGTGCTGGTCGGCGACGTCCAGGGCAAGGGCCTGCCCGCGATCGGGACGGGCTTCGCGGTGCTGAGCGCCTTCCGGGAGGCGGCCTTCCGCGAGGCGCACCTGCCCGCCGTCGCCGACGCCCTGGAGGCGGCGGTGGAGCGGCACAACGCCTACGCGGTGCAGAGCGGCGAGCAGGAACGGTTCGTCACCGCCACCGTGCTGTGCGTCCGCGGCCCCGGCGGGGAGGAGGAGCGCTCCGCCACCGAGGTGCGGGCCGTCAACTGCGGCCACCTCTCCCCCTACCTGCTGCACCCGGACGGCCGCGTCGAGCCCGTCCCCCTGGATCCCGGGATCCCGCTGGGCCTCGCCGCGCTGGCCGCCCCCGCCGGCGACCTGCGACCCGTCCGGCGCTTCGCGCTGCCCGGGAACGGAGTGCTGGTGCTGCTCACCGACGGCATCACCGAGGCCCAGGACGCCTCGGGCACGTTCTACCCGGTCGAACGGGGCCTGGCCGACCTCGCCGCCACCCCCGCCGACGCCCTGCCCGAGGCCCTCGACCGACGGGCCCGGCGCTGGAGCGGCGGCCACAGCCGCGACGACGTCACCGTCCTCGCCCTGCGGCGCGCCCCGTGAACCCGGCCGTCCGCACCGTGACCCCCGGCTGCGGGCTCCACCTGCGGCGATCTAGGGTGCTGGCATGATCCCCACACCGATATCCGCGCCCGAGCCCGGCCCGGCCTCCCCCCGGACGGACGGCTCGCCGCAAGGCCCGACGGACGACTTCCTGACCGACCCCGCCCAGGCACTGCGGGTGATGATGGAGGGCAACGCCCGCTTCGTCGCGGGCAACCCCGAGCACCCCAACCAGGACGCCGGGCGCCGCGCGGCGCTCGCCCCGGCGCAGCGGCCCTTCGCGGTGCTGTTCGGCTGTTCGGACTCCCGGCTGGCCGCCGAGATCATCTTCGACCAGGGCCTGGGCGACCTGTTCGTGGTGCGCACCGCCGGGCACGTCACCGGTGCGGAGGCGCTGGGCAGCATCGAGTACGGGGTGAGCGTGCTGGACTGCCCGCTGGTGGTGGTGCTGGGGCACGACTCCTGCGGTGCGGTGGCGGCGGCGCTGGACTCCCTGGAGCAGGGGCAGCTGCCGGGCGGCTTCGTCCGGGACGTGGTGGAGCGGGTGACCCCGAGCGTGCTGTCCGCCAGGGCGGCGGGCATCGAGGACCGGGACGGGATCGTGGACGAGCACATCCGTCAGACCGTGGACCTGCTGGTGGAGCGCTCGCAGGCGCTGGCCGCCCGGATCGCCGAGGGGAAGGTGGCCGTGGTGGGCCTGTCCTACCGGCTGCGCGACGGCCGGGCCCGGCTGGTCGCCACGCAGGGTCCGGTGGGCTGACGGCAGGTCTGCCGCCCGGCGGTCTCGGCGGCCGTCGGCGCCGGGCCGGGCCGCGTCCACGGCCCGCCCCGGCGCACCGCTCACCGCCGTACGCCCCCGCTCACGGTGCGATGGTCGCCCCGCAGGAGTCGCACACCCGCGTCGCGGGCAGCTGGAGGAAGCAGGTCGGGCAGATCGCCGGCGGGCGCGGCGGGGCGGTGGCGGCGGCCTTGCGCTCCACCGAGGCGCGCAGGCGCGGGGCCAGGGCGGGCGTGCCGCCGTCGGCGGGCAGGTCGGCGCCGAAGTGCCGGTAGCAGGCCAGGCGGGCGGCGGCGGCGTGCTGCTCGCGGTCCATCTCCGCGGCCACCGGCGGCTGTCCGGCCACCGCCAGCACTTCCTGGTAGCCGGGGCCGACCCTGCCGTCCGTGGCGTGCACCACCAGGGCGGTCAGCGGTGGGTCGCCGCGCCGGTGCGCCTCGCGGATCACCAGGGACAGCACCTTGCCGATCCAGTGCCGCTGGTTGACCCGGGTGCGTACCCCGGAGGCCTCCTGCACCGCCTCGGCCAGGTCCGCGTAGGTGATCACCGCGTGGTAGCGCCGTGCTACCTCCATCAGGGCGGGGTAGGCCGCCCTGGTCCACACGATGTGTGCCTGGCCGGCGCTGACCGCCGAACCGTCCGACGCCCGCCAGTAGCTGTGCTGCTGCTCCGCCATCCGCCCGCCCCTGTCCGTCTTGTCCGTGTCTGTCCTCCGCAGTCCCCCGCCGGGAGCGAGGCTACCCGGCCCCGGAGCGGCACCCTCGGGCGGGGCCTCGCCTCGGGTGGGGCTTGACTTCAAGTGCTGTTGAAGTCGTGGAATGGGTGCCGACCGCAGCCGTACGGGCATCGCGGTCGATGCCCCGCCCGTACGGACCCCGTACCGGGGCCGGGGCCGCCGCCTTCCCGATCGTGCCGACGGCGGCCCCGGCTCCCGGGCGCCCCGTTCGCCCACGGGTGCGGGCCCTGCCCGGGTGGACGTCGGCAAGGGCCCCGCCTACGTTCGGCCCATGGCTGACGAATGCTTCGGGCACCCGCGGCTCGCCGCGATCTACGACCCGCTGGACCCCGACCGCGGCGACCTCGACGCCTACCTTCGGATGGCGGAGGAGTTCGGGGCGGGCCGGGTGCTGGACATCGGCTGCGGCACCGGGGTGTTCGCGCTTCTCCTGGCCGAGCGCGGGATCGAGGTCGTCGGCGTCGATCCCGCCCTGGCGTCCCTGGACGTCGCGCGCGCCAAGCCGGGCGGTGCGCGGGTGCGGTGGCTCCGCGGTGACGCGACGGACCTCCCGCCGCTGCGGGTCGACCTGGCGACGATGACGGCGAACGTCTCCCAGGCCATCGCCGATCCGCGGGCCTGGCAGGGGACGCTGCGCGGCGCCCGCGCGGCGCTGCGGCCCGGCGGGCGCCTGGTCTTCGAGACCCGCGTTCCGGCCGCGCGCGCCTGGGAGGAGTGGACCCGCGAGCGTTCCCACCGGGTGACGGAGGTCCCGGGTGTCGGATCCGTCGAGAGCTGGGTCCAACTGGTCGAGGTGCACGGGCCTTTGGTGACGTTCCGGTGGACCTGCGTCTTCGCCGCGGACGGGCAGGTGCTGACCTCGGATTCGACGCTGCGGTTCCGGGAGCGGGAGGAGGTCGAGCGGGATCTGCTCGCCCACGGCTTCACGGTGGAGGACGTCCGCGACGCACCCGACCGGCCGGGGCGGGAGTTCGTCTTCGTGGCCCGGCACCCGTGATCCCCCGCCCGTGATCCCCCGCCCCGGGCCCGGGGAGCACCGGACGCTCGCGCGCGGGAAGTCGGACGGGCCGACTTCTCACGCGGGCTCGTCGGATCCCGTGGTCAGGGGCGGAGGAAGTGATGGAGCCGCCGTCGCGCAGGTGGTGCAGGGCGCGCCGGGCCAGGGCGACCTGGCCGAGGAGCTTGCCCTGCATCCCGGCGAGGATCTCCTCGTCCGTCACCGACGCCAGGTCGACCAGCGGGCCGGAGGCGGCGCAGCCAAAGGAAAAGCGGTGCGGTCACGGGTGAGAACCGTGACCGCACCGCGAACTCGTCGCCCCGCGGGAGTGATCCGCGTCACACCGATGCGGTGGCCCGGCGGCGGCGTCGTCCGGCGGGCGGGGTGGGGTCGGCGTTCCAGGCGGCGACGGGGTTGCCGAGCCAGCGGGTGGCGCCGGGGACGTTCTCGCCGCGCATGACCAGGGAGGCCGGGCCGACGGTGGTGCCGGCGCCGAGGGAGGAGTTGAGCAGGACGATGGAGTGCGGGCCGGTGGTGGAGCCGGCGGCGAGGTGGACGGGGCCGAGCCGCATGACGCGGTCGTGGAAGAGGTGGGTCTGCAGGACGGTGCCGCGGTTGACGCTGGCGCCGGCCTCGACGGTGACCAGGTCCGTCTCGGGCAGCCAGTGGGTCTCGCACCACACACCGCGTCCGATGCGGGCGCCGAGGCTGCGCAGCCACGCGTTCAGGTAGGGGGTGCCGGTGATGGCGTGGCCGCCGAAGGGCATGGCGAGTTCCTCGACGAAGGTGTCGTAGAGCTCGTTGCGCCACACGAAGGAGGACCACAGCGGGTGTTCGGCGACGCGGAAGCGTCCGACGAGCAGCCACTTGGCGGCGGTGGTGACGGCGCAGGCGACGACGGCGGCGGCGATCAGCACCAGTCCGGCGGCGCCGAAGGCCGCGCCGATCCCGTAGTCGTCGCGCAGTTCCTGCAGGACCACCAGGACGAGGTCACCGAGCAGGGCGGCGAGGACGATCGGCAGCAGCCGGCAGAGTTCGACGCCGGCGCGCGCCCACATCAGGCGCCGGGGCGGGTTGTAGGTGAGGCCTTCGGCGCCGGTGTCGGCGACGCGGGGCAGGGCGAAGGCGGGGCGGCCGAGCCAGGAGGAGCCTTCGGGGACGTGGGCGGGGGTGTCGGAGAGCACGCCGACCAGGGAGTTGTCGGGCAGGTGGCGGCCGGGGCCGACGATGCCGGAGTTGCCGACGAAGGAGCGGCGTCCGACGTGGGAGGGGCCGAGGTGGAGCCAGCCGCCACGCAGTTCGTAGGGGGCGACGAGGGTGTCGTCGGCGAGGAAGGCGCCGTCGTCGACCCGCATCAGGCCGGGCAGGGCCAGCACGGTGGAGGCTTCGACGCGCCGGCCGACGCGGGCGCCGAGCAGGCGCAGCCACACCGGGGTGAAGAGGCTGGCGTAGAAGGGGAAGAGGGTGCGCCGGGCGGTGTCGCCGAGGCGGCTGACGGCCCAGGCGCAGAAGGCGACGCGGCCGGTGGCGGGGTGGAAGCCGGGGCGCAGCGGGCGGGAGAGGAGGCGGATGAGCAGCGCTATCAGGGCGGCGTAGCAGGCGAAGGCGAGGGCGACGAGGGGGATGGTGGCGGGCAGGAGTTGGACGAGGGCGGCGGACAGGGTGGCGTCGGTGTCGATCATCGGGTAGACGATGAGCAGGGCGGGCAGGGCGGCGATGACCGGGACGAGGCCGAACAGTGCGAACCCGAGGCCGTAGGCGAGGTTCCAGCCGCGGGGGGCGGGGGCGGCGGCGGTGGGCCAGTCGGCGAAGGGCTCGGGGGCGGGGCGGGCCGGGGAGCCGTACCAGTGTTCGCCGGGCGGGACGGTGGCGGTGACGCAGGAGCCGGGGGCGATCTCGGCGCGGGCGCCGATGCGGGCGCCGGGCATGAGGGTGGCGCGGTGGCCGATCCGGGCGCCTTCGCCGATGTCGATGTGGCCGAGGTGGAGGGTGTCGCCGTCGAGCCACCAGCCGGCGAGGTCGACTTCGGTTTCGACGGAGCTGTGGGCGCCGAGGCGGGCGAGGCCGGTGACGGGGGGCAGGGTGTGGAGTTGGACGCCGGGGCCGACGCGGCAGCCCAGGGCCCGGGCGTAGCGGGGGGCCCAGGGGGTGCCGGCGAGGGCGGCGGTGCCGAACATGGTGGTGTAGCGTTCGGCGGCCCACAGGCGCAGGTGGACGTGGCCGCCGCGGGGGTGGCTGCCGGGGCGGATGCCGGCGGTGAGGAGTCGGGCGCCGACGGAGGCGAGCAGGGTGCGGCCGGGGGCGCTGTAGAGGAGGAGGAGTCCTGCGGCGACGGGCCACCAGGAGCTGTGCGGGGCCCAGGTGAGGTGGCCGCCGGTGAGGTTGTCGAGGGCGATCAGGACGAGGATCCAGCGCAGTCCGGCGAGGGTGAACATGCCGAGGAGCACAAGGGTCTGCCAGAGGCCGGCGCTGCGGGGGGTGCGGCGTACGGTGCGGCTGCGGGGCGGCGCCTGGGTGGCCGTCCGTTCGGGTGCGGCTGCCGGGGTGAGGGTGTCGAGGTAGGTGGCGAGGTCGGCGAGGACGGGGTGGGCGTAGAGGTCGGCGACGGAGACGCCGTTGTGGCGGGTGCGCAGTTCGGAGACGAGGCGGGCGGCGGTGAGGCTGGAGCCGCCGAGGGCGAAGAAGTCGTCGTCGGCGCCGGGGCGCATGCCGAGCAGGCGTTCCCAGTGGCCGGCGAGCCAGCCGGCGGTGCCGTCCGGTCTCTCGGCGGGAGGGGCGTCTCCGGTGGTGGCGAGCGGCCAGGGCAGGGCGCCTCGGTCGACCTTGCCGGAGGTGCGGGTGGGCAGGGAGTCGACGAGGGCGAGGACGGGCACCAGCGGGGCGGGCAGGCGTTCGAGGAGCTGCCGGCGGGCGGTGGTGAGGTCGCAGGTGGTGCCGGGCTGGGCGACGAGGTAGCCGACGAGCAGGTCGGCGCCGGCGGGGGTCTTGCGGACGGCCGCGGCGGCGGCGCGGACGTGGGGCAGGGCCTGGAGGGCGGCGTCGATCTCGCCGAGTTCGATGCGGCGGCCGCCGAGTTTGATCTGGTCGTCGGCGCGGCCGAGGAAGACGAGGCCTTCGGGGTCGTTGCGGACGAGGTCGCCGCTGCGGTAGACGCGGGCTGAGGTCAGGGCGGGGTGGGCACTGAACTTCTCGGCGTCCTTGGCGGAATCGAGGTAGCGGGCGGTGCCGACGCCGGTGATGAGCAGTTCGCCGCTCTCGTACCAGGGGACGGGGTTGCCGGCCTGGTCGACGACGGCGATCTCCCAGCCGTCGAGGGGCGCGCCGATGCGCACGGGCTCGCCGGGGAGCATGCGGGCGGCGGTGGCGACGACGGTGGTCTCGGTGGGGCCGTAGGTGTTCCAGAACTCGCGGCCGTCGACGGCGAGGCGGTCGACGAGTTCGGCGGGGCAGGCCTCGCCGCCGACGATGATCAGGCGTACGGCGTCCAGGCATTCCTGCGGCCACAGGGCGAGCAGGGTGGGGACGGTGGAGATGGCGGTGATGCGCCGCTCGACGAGCCAGGGGCCGAGGTCGGTGCCGGCCTTGACCAGGGCCCGGGGGGCGGGGACGAGGCAGGCGCCGTGGCGCCAGGCGAGCCACATCTCCTCGCAGGAGGCGTCGAAGGCCACCGACAGGCCCGCGAGGACGCGGTCGCCGGGGGCGAGCGGCTGCTGCCGGAGGAAGAGGCGGGCCTCGGCGTCGACGAAGGCGGCCGCCGAGCGGTGGGTGACGGCAACGCCCTTGGGGCGGCCGGTGGTGCCGGAGGTGAAGATGATCCACGCGTCGTCGGCCGCCGCGGGCCAGGCGGGGCGGCCGCGGGGACGGGTGGCGTCTGCGGCGTGCAGGCTGCGCCCGGGGCCGAGGACGGCGCAGACGGCGGCGTCCTGCCAGATCATCTCGGCGCGTTCGTCGGGGTCGTCGACGTCCGCGGGGACGTAGGCGGCGCCGCAGCGCATGACGGCGAGGATGGCGATGTAGAGGTCGGCGGTGCCGGAGGGGATGCGGACCCCGACCCGGTCGCCGCAGCCGATGCCGTGGCCGGCCAGCTGCCCGGCGAGGGTGTCGACCTCGCGCAGCAGGGCGCGGTAGTCGAGGACGGTGTCGCCGGTGTCGAGCGCGGGCGCGTGGGGGTACGCGTCGGCGGTGGCGGCGATGATGTCGAGCAGGCTGCGCGGGTGGGCGGGCTGGGCCACCGGCCAGCCCGCCGCGGGGCCCGGATGGGGGCGGTGCAGCGTGCCTGGGCCGGCCGTGTCGTGGCGTGCGTCCATGGATGGGTTTCCTCGGCTCCGGGGTTTCTGGGGGCGCGTACGGGTGTGACGCCGGGTGAGGCCGTTGTCGCCTACGGGGACAGCGCCCACTCACCATGACTCCGCTGGGAGTCGGCTGGATGCAGCGAAGGGCGATCAAAGGAAATTCTCATCATCGATGCCACACAGGGGCGGCAACGGCATGAATCGAAAGATATTTCGTGGGTTTTCGATCGTTTTCGCTGGTGAAGAGTAATCGCCGAATACCGAAGGAGCGCGACGGGAGAGGGAAGAGTGATGAACGGCATGGCGTCCGGAACGGTACCGGTAATGAGGGGGCCGCTGCCGAATCGGGGGGTTCTGGTCGGATCATCGGCCTGTTCACGGTTTTCACATCTTCATGTGGGAGTCTTCCGCACCCCTCACCGCGGCTCCTTCCTGTGAGCGGGCTGGGCAACGGCCCCTCAGGCTGGGATTCCGCTGACGGCGGCGGGGCCGGGAACAGCCCTCAAAGGGCCGAAATTGGCCGGAAAACGGGTCCGCTCGTCTGGTATGTGGCGTACGGCTCGAACCTACACGCCGCCCGTCTGGCCTGCTACTTGCGCGGGGGCCGCCCGAATGGCGGAACGCAGGACTACCCCGGCTGCCGCGACCGGCGCCCGCCGCGCCGGGCGGTGGCCACCGCGCTGCCGGGCACGCTCTACTTCGCCGGACGCTCGCTCACCTGGGGCGGCGGCTCGGCCTTCTACGACCCGGCGGCTCATGGCGATGTCCCGTGCCGTGCCTACCTGTTGACGATCGGCCAGTTCAGCGACATCGCCGCCCAGGAGATGCTCCGCTCCCCCGGCACCGACCTCGACCTCACCCCGGCCCTCACCACCGGACGCGCCGAACTGGGCCCGGGCCGCTACGAAACCCTGCTGCACGTCGGCGAGTTGGACGGGCACCCGCTGCTGACCTTCACCGCGCCCTGGGGCGTGGCCGGCGCCGAACTCAACGCCCCCGCCCCGCCCTACCTGCGCACCCTGGCCGCGGGTCTGGCCGAGTCGCACGGCTGGGGCCCCTGGCGCTCGGCCGGCTACCTCGCCACCCGCCCGGGCGCGTCCGGGCACTGGACCCCGCAGGCGGTGGCGGCGGTGCTGGACCCGCCCACCCCCCTGTCACCGCGATCCGGCTGAGCGACCACCTCGCCGGTCCGCGCCGGCTGACCCCGCCCCGTCGTGGTCGGGTCTGTGACACAACGGTCATGTTCCGGGAGAGGCGGGCTGGTACCGGATTCCTAGCGTGGCGGCTCCTTGATGTCGTTCGAAGGAGTTGCCGTGATCACCGAACCGATGGCGGGGCGCGCGCCGCAGGCCGCCCGACGCCGGGAGCGCGCGCGGGAGGCGGCCCCACGCGGGCGCCTCCTGGCGGTCGACGTACTGCGGGCCCTGGCGATCCTCGGGATGGTGTGGATGCACTTCGGGCCGACGGGATGGCTGGAGCCAACGCCGCCGGGGCACGCCTGGCCCGGCGCGTTGGAGTGGCTGAACGGGTTCCTCGACACCCGCGCCCGCAGTGTCTTCTTCCTGTTGGCGGGTGTGTCGGTCGCGCTGATGACCGGCGGCGCCCGGCCGTTCGACCGGGCCGCGATGCGACGGGCCCGCGGCCGGATCGCCGTACGGGCCGGGGTACTGCTCCTGCTGGGCCTGGGACTTGAGCAGGTGTCCGGGAAGCCCAACATCATCACCGCCTACACCGGCTGGCTGCTGTTCCTGCTGCCGTGGACGCGGGTGCGGGCGCGCCTGCTGTTCGCGGCGGCGGGGGTGTTCGGGGTGGCGGCGCCGGTGTTCCAGATCTCCCGGGCGAACCGGGGTCAGGACTGGGGCTTCCTGCCTCCGGTGGGGCCGGGCGCGCCGGAACTGCCGCACGGGCTGGCGGTGCTGGTGCACCCGGGCGACTGGCTCGCGGTGTTCCAGTCGTACGTCTTCAACGTGGACACCTTCTACGCGCTGCCGCTGCTGCTGGCCGGTCTGGCGATCGGCCGGCTGGACCTGCGCGAGCGCGCGGTGCGGGTGCGGATGGCGGTCACCGGTGCGGGGATCGTGGTCGGCGGCTGGGTGGCGTCCTGGATGCTGCTCGGCCCGCTGGGGCTGGGCACGGCGATCGACCGGTTCCAGGAGGCCCTGATGGCCCCGCCTCCGCCACCGCCCGCGGACGGTGCCGTGCCGGAGCTGCCGCCCCTGCCCGAGGTGCCGTGGGCGCAGCTGTGGGCGATGTCCAAACCGGGCCCGGGCATCGCGGAGTACAGCGCGCTGCAGGTCCTCTGGATGGTCGGCCTCTGCCTCGCCCTGCTCGGCGTTCTGCTCCTGCTGACCGAACGGGGCCTGGGGCAGCGGGTGTTGTGGCCGCTGGCCGCGACGGGCGGGATGGCGATGACCTGGTACTTCGTCCAGGACGTGGTCAGCAGCCGGTTCCTCGGCCAGGGGCCGGGCGGCTTCGGCCACGCACCGCAGTCCCTCGTCCCGTACGCGTTGTTCGTGCTGGCGGCACTGGCCGGCTCGGTGCTGTGGCGGCGCTTCTTCCGCCGCGGCCCGCTGGAGGCCCTGGTGCACAGGGTCACCACGACGACGGTGCCGCGCCGCGAGGGCTGAACCGGGGACGGACCGACGGGCCCGGTGCGCGTGCCTCGCGTACCGGGCCCGTCGGCGTGGTGGCGGTCAGCCGGCGCGATGGAGGTCGCACTGCTGCTGGATGGCGGAGGGGGCGTCGCTGCTGACGATGGCGACCTTCGGCACGGGCCCGGTGGTCGGGGCGTCCTCGGTGGTGCAGACGAGTTGCTGGATGGCGGGCGGGGACAGCGAGGCGGCGGGCCAGGACAGGCGCAGGGTGACCACACCAGGGGTGGCGGTGGCCTGGACGCTGCCGGAGGCGGGCAGGTCGCTGTAGAGGCCGGAGCGGGTCTCGGCGCTGTCGGGGCCGTCGAGCAGGGTGTTCAGGGTCTGCTGGAGGTCCTCTCGTTGGCCGCCGGGGCGGATGGCCAGACGGGTGCCGTGCTGGTCGAGGAAGTAGAGCCGGGTGCCGGGCTGGATGCCGGTGGCCGGCTGCCCGCTCTTCACCGGGCCGGTGCCGGGGATCGAGCAGCCGGTGGCCAGCAGGAGCAGTGCGGTGCCGGCGGCGAGGCGGTGGCGGGCGGTCACTGGGCCTCCGTGAGGATGCCGCGGGGCAGGACGAGGGTGAACACCGCGCCGCCGTCGGGGGCGTTGGCCGCATCGATGAGGCCACCGTGCAGGCGGGCGTTCTCCTGGGCGATGGCGAGGCCGAGGCCGCTGCCCTCGGAGCGTTTGCGGGCCTTGTCGGCCTTGTAGAAGCGGTCGAACAGGTACGGGAGTTCTGCCGGTGGGATGCCGGTCCCGCGGTCGGTGACGGTGAGCACGAGGTCGTCCTCCGTTGACCGTACGGTCAGCCGTACGGGCGGGTGGCCGTGCCGCAGCGCGTTGCCGACGAGGTTGGCGACGATGACGTCGAAGCGGCGCGGGTCGAGCCGCACGGGCAGGGCGGCGGGCAGGTCGAGTTCGACCCGGTCGTTCCAGCCGCGCAGGTCCAGGGTCTCGCGGACGGCGGTGGCGGCGTCGACGGTCTCGGTGTGCAGCGGTGCGGCGCCGGCGTCGAGGCGGGAGATCTCGATGAGGTCGTTGACCAGCCGGGTGAGGCGCGTGGTCTCGTTGCTGATCATGCGCAGGGCGGCGGCGGTGTCCTCGGGGAGGTGTTCGGCGTCCTCGTCGAGGATGTCGGTGACGGCGAGCATCGCGGCCAGCGGGGTGCGCAGTTCGTGGGAGACGTCGGCGGCGAACCGCCGGCCCTGGGACTCGATGGCACGCAGTTCCTCGATGGTGCCCTGGAGGGTGCGGGCGGTGTGGTTGAACGTCTTGGAGAGCTGGGCGAGTTCGTCGTGCCCGGTGACGGTGAGGCGGGTGTCGAGCTTTCCCTGGGCAAGGGCGTGGGCGACGTCGCCGAGGGCCCGGACCGGACGCAGGACCTGGCGGGCGGCGAGCAGGGCCAGGCCTGCGGCCAGGACGGCGGCGAAGGCTCCGGCTCCGGCGGCGGCCGCGAGCAGGGCGTTCGCGGCGCTCTGCTCGTGGTCGAGCGGGAGAAGTGCGTAGACGGTGAGCCCGGAGGGGGCGTGCGGTGCGGCGGCGTCGGTGACGGGAACGCCGGTGGCGAGCCAGGGGTGGCCGTCGGCGGTGAAGCGCTGGAAGGCTGCGTGGCCGGCGTTGACGGTCTTCTCCAGGGCGGGCGGGACGGTGACGGGCTGGGTCCACTGGGAGTGGTCGTTGCCGTGGGCGGCCAGGACGCGCCAGTCGCGGAAGCCGCCGGTGCCGGACAACTGTCCGGCCAGACGGTCGAGTTCGCTCCGGGTCGGCGGGAACGGCAGGGAAGGGGCGAGGGTGTCGACGCGGCGGCGCAGCTCGTCCAGGGTGGTGTCCTGGGTCAGTTCCAGGGTGGAGTTGGTGGCGGCCCGGTAGGTGAGGGCGGCGGTGGCCAGCGCGCTCAGCGTGGCGACGGCGACGAAGGCTGCCAGCAGTCGCGGCCGCAGCCCGGCGACGGCGCGGCGCAGCCGGGTCCGGCGTGGGAGGGGTTGCCGGGGTGTCACAGCGGCCCGAAGCGGTAGCCGAAGCCCCGTACCGTCTGGATGTAGCGCGGTGAGGAGGGGCTGTCCTCGATCTTGGCGCGCAGCCGGTTCACTCCGGCGTCGACCAGGCGGATGTCCTCCTGTCGTCCCAAGCCCCAGACGGATTCCAGGAGTTGCTCGCGGCTGAAGACCCGTCCCGGGGCGGCGGACAGCTCCAGCAGCAGCCTCAGCTCGCTGGGTGCCAGCGGCAGCGGGGCTCCGCGTTTGGTGACGGTCAGCGCCGCCCGGTCCAGCACCAGGTCGCCGTGTGCCTCCCGCTCCGCCTCCGGGCCGGTGCCGCCCGCGCGGCGCAGCACGGCGCGGATCCGGGCGTCCAGGACGCGGGACTGCGCGGGCTTGACCACGTAGTCGTCGGCTCCGGCCTCCAGGCCGAGGACGGTGTCCAGGTCGTCGCCGAGTGCGGTCAGCATGATCACCGGGGTCGGTCCGGCCTGGCGCAGCCGTCGGCACACCTCGAAGCCGTCGATGCCGGGCAGCATCAGGTCCAGCACCACGAGCTCCGGCGGCTCCTGCCACGCGCGCTCCAGCCCCTCCTCGCCGGAGGCGGCGGTGCGCACCTCGTGGCCCTGGCGGCGCAGGCCCAGTGCCAGCGCCTCCCGTACGGAGTCGTCGTCCTCGATCAGCAGTAGCCGTGCCATGCCAGCCAGTATCCGGTCCCGATCTGCGGGAATGTGCCCGCAGCGCGGGGGTGGGGCGGGTTGTTGCGAAACGCTCATATGCAGATCACAGGGCCCGTAACCGTGCGGCGGACGGTGGTGGACACCGGCACCCGAACCCAGACGAGGAGTACCGCCGTGCGAAACCACCGCGAGCCCGCCCCGACCGACGAGACCCCGACCGACGGGACCCCGCGCAGCCGGTACCCGCGGACGGACCGGGTCGGACGGCCGGCCCGGCCGTCCCGACGCCGCAGCACGGTCCTGGGCCTGGCGGCGCTGGGTGCGGCGGCCCTGACCATGCTGGGCGTCGCCGGTGCGGTGAGCAAGCCCTCCGTGCCCGCCGCCGCGACCGACACGGCCTCGGCCCCGGACCCGGACCTTCCGTCGCCGGTGGTGGACATGAGCATCTCCCGCCTGTCCGAGGACCCCGGCAGGACCGTCAACCTGACCATCGACGACGGCCCCGACCCCCGGTGGACCCCTCGGATCCTGGACGTCCTCGCGAAGAACGGGGCCAAGGCCGTCTTCTGCATGCTCGGCCCCAACGCCCGGGCCCACCCCGACCTCGCCCGGCAGGTCGTGGCCGCCGGCCACCGGCTGTGCGACCACAGCGTGAGCCACGACACCGCGATGGACCACAAGGACGTCGCGTACCAGGAGAAGGAGATCGTCGACGGCCTGCGGATGATCCAGGAGGCCACCGGCGGCGCCCCCGTCCCGTACTACCGCGCCCCGGGCGGCGCCTTCACCCCCGAGAGCCGCCAGGTGGCCGCCGCCCACGGCATGCGCCCCCTCGGCTGGAACGCCGACACCCGCGACTTCGAACGCCCCGGCGCCGAGAAGATCGTCGAGACCGCGAAGGCCCAGCTGAGCATCGGCCCCACCGTCCTCCTCCATGACGGTGGCGGCGACCGCGCCCAGACCCTGGAAGCCCTGGAGCAGCTCCTGCCGTGGCTCAAGGACAACGGTTACACCTTCAGTTTCCCCCGCCGGTGACCGGCCGCCGGCCGTGCATGCGGCGGGCGCCGCCCGGCGAACTTTCGGGCGGCCGTGCGGTGTTCGGGCCGGCGGGCGTCAGGCGTGGGGCGTCCAGAAGGCGGTGAGCCGGCCGACGCCGTGCTCGACGGACTTCCAGTCCCCTTCGAACGTCAGGACGGCGGTGGCCGAGGTCGGGAAGCCGGAGCGCATCCGCGCCAGCGCATCGCCCACGGCCTCGCCGGCCAGGGCGTCGGCCAGCGCGTGGATGCCGGGGTTGTGGCCGACCACGACCAGGTCCCGCACCTCGTCGGACACCTCGTTGAGGAGCGCGATGAGCTCGCCGAGGCTCGCGTCGTACACGCGCTCCTCGAAGACGGTCCTCGGCTCGGCCGGGAGTTCGGCAACCATGAGCTTCCACGTCTCGCGGGTGCGCGCGGCACTCGACACGAGCGCCAGGTCGGGGGTGATGCCGCTGCCGGCCAGCCAACGACCGGCAACCGGTGCGTCCTTGCGGCCCCGATCGGCGAGCGGACGCTCGTGGTCGTCCACATCGGGATGCGCGGACTTGGCATGGCGGACCAGGACGATCCGACGCGTCGTCTCCTCGGGCATCGGTCTCTCCCTCTCAGAACATCGGTCAGGCACGGGACACGAACAGCAAGGATCGTGACAGCCCGTGCCCGCGCCGACGTCCGTCGACCGGGATGCGCCGGTGATGTTCACCCGTGCGGGTGACGGACCGGACCGCTTCCGGCCGGGGCCGCTCGGCGGTGCGGCGCCGCGAAGCCGCGGCGGCCGTACCGTCGAGCGACCCCGGTCTCCCCACCGTCCGCACCCGGACGGTCAGTTGAGGAAGGGCTCGGGTCCGAAGCGCCCCCAGGCGACGAAGGCGGCCAACAGGATGTAGACCGCGTCCACCGCCACCAGCTTGTACTCCCGGCGGCGCCGCCGCACCGCCGCCGCCCCGGCCATCAGCAGCACCAGCCCGACGGCCGCCAGCGGCACGAACACCGGCGCGATGCCGAGCACGGCGGGCAGCACCAGCCCCACCGCCGCCAGCACCTCGACGGCGCCGATGGCCTTCACCCCTCCCGCACTGAAGTCCTCCACCCAGCGGCCGCTGGACCCGGCGGCGGCGATCCTCTCCTTCGGCGCGACCACCTTGAGCGCGCCTCCCAGCAGGTAGACGGCGGCGAGCAGCCCGGCGACGATCCACAGTGCGACGTTCACGGCGCTCCTCCTTCCCTTCTCGGATACGCAGGTCAGTGGTGGTACATGCCGACCTCGTAGCCGCCGCCGGGCTGGTGGATCATCACATTGCCCCGGTTGAAGGCGTTGATGATCGCGATCACGCAGACCAGCGCCGCGAGCTGCTCCTCGTCGTAGTGCTTGGCGGCGTTCGCCCACGCCTCGTCGCTCACCCCGCCGGCTGCGTCCGCGATCCGGGTGCCCTGCTCGGCGAGTTCCAGCGCGGCGCGCTCGGCGTCGGTGAACACGGTGGCCTCGCGCCAGGCGGAGACCAGGTTGAGGCGCACCGGGTCCTCCCCGGCGTGGACGGCCTCCTTGTAGTGCATGTCGATGCAGGCGCTGCAGCCGTTGATCTGGCTGGCGCGCATCCGTACCAGCTCCTGGACGGTGTACGGCAGGCTCGACTCGGCGATGGGCTTGTTGGCCGCGATCAGGTGCTTGAAGACCTTGCTCAGGACCGGGTTGGTGAAGACGTTGAGGCGGGGTTCCACGGTGTGCTCCTCGGTCGGTGTCCCGTTGTTGCCCTTGAAGACAGGACAGCCCGCCGCTCTGTGACATCCCCCGCCGCCCGGGCGCCGTGACCTGCGCCACACCCACCCGCCCGTGGGCCGCCGCCGGCCTCGGATAGCCTGCTCGCCACGGTCAGGAAAGGGGGATTCCATGACGGGATCAGCGGATTCGGCGGATGTGGCGGGCGCGGCCGGGTACCGGCCGCTGCTGTTCTCCATCGCCTACGGGTTGACGGGTTCGGTCGGTGACGCCGAGGACCTCGTCCAGGACACCTTCCTCGGCCTCGCCCGCGCCGCCCGGGCCGGCACCGCGATCACCGACCCCAAGGCGTACCTCACCACGGCCGTCACCCGGCTGGGCATCAACCACCTCAAGTCCGCCCGGGTGCGCCGCGAGGCCTACGTCGGCGAGTGGCTGCCCGAGCCCGTCGTCTCCACCGCCGAGCGCCCCGGCCCGGCCGAGCACGCCGAGCTGGCGGACACGCTGTCGATGGCGTTCCTGGTGCTGATGGAGGCCCTCTCCCCGGTCGAGCGCGCGGTGTTCACGCTGCGTGAGGCGTTCGGGTACGGCTACCCGGAGGTGGCGGAGATGGTCGGCAAGAGCGAGGCGAACTGCCGCCAGATCTTCGCCCGGGCCAGGAAGCGCCTCGCGCCCGCAGCCGCCCCTGAGGACGGCCCTGCCCTGCCGGTCCCGGCCCGCCGCGCGGAGGGCGACGAGCTGGCCCGCCGCTTCTTCGAGGTCGCCGAGGGCGGGGACCTGGACGCCCTGCTCGGCATGCTCGCCCCCGACGTGGTGCTCCAGGGCGACGGCGGCGGCAAGGCCCGCGCGCTCGCCCACTGCCTGACCGATCCGCGCCGCGTCGCCCAGATGCTGATCGGCGGCCTGCACCGCATCCGCCGTCTGGGCGCGTGCCTCGTCCCGGCCCGGGTCAACGGCCGCCCGGGCGCGGTGGTGTACGACGCCGGGCAGCGCGTGGCCAGCGTCATCGAACTGGACATCGACGCCGACGGCGCGGTGCGGGCGGTCCACGCCGTGTCCAACCCCGACAAGCTCGCCCACCTCGGCCCGGTCTCGGACCTCGGGCTGCTGCCGGAGCCGAATTGACCCCGTCCCGGTGCCGGTGTTGGTGTTGGTGCCGGCCACGATCCAGGAGCTACAACTCGGGCGGAGGAACACCGCTGCCCGGCCGGGCCGGTGGCTATACTCCCCCATTCGATCATGAAGGCCATCTGCGGGGGAAACATGAGCAGCCGTCATCTGAGCCAGTTCCGCCAGTTCAACGCCGCGGCACGCGTCATCGGCCGGCGCAACGCCCTGCGCTACCTCGCGCTCGGCATGGGCGCTTCGCTGGTCGCCGCCTGCGGGGGAAGCAGCGGCGGCAGCACGGGGAGCGGTGACGGCAAGGCGGCGGCCGGCGACGCAGGAGCGCCGACGGCCGCCGCTCCCGGCAGCTCCGACCCGTCCGCTGGAGGTGCCGGCACCTCCGCCGTGCCGTCCGCCCCCGCCGCCAAGCCCACCGTCGGCGAGCGCATCTTCGACGCCTTCGTGACCGGCACCTGGACGATCGAGTCCACCAGCACGCGCGGCGACAAGGCCCATGGCAAGATCACCATCGAGTCCGGCGGCCGCAACGGCGGCTGGACGCTCGTCTGGGACGACCTCGACGGCAAGCCCGCCACCTGGCGCGGCAGTCTGCTGCTGCGCGGCGGGCACCTGTCGCTGAGCTTCTTCGAGGGCCCCAAGAAGCTGATGAACGCGCGCCCCGAGGCCCTCCAGGTCCCGGACACCGTGGGCGACACCGTCCAGCTGACCTTCCCCTGGGCGCCGCCCGGCGCCACCGCCGCCAGCAGCAAGGACAAGCTGGACGTCAGCTACTCGAACAACGTCCTGCGCATCGCCCACACCTCGGGCGGCAAGCCCACCACCCACGTCTGCACCCGCGTCTGAGCGCCGGTCATGCCGCCGCGATCGCCGGGCGGGTACGGGTGAACCAGCAGGCCAGCAGGAGGTTGGGCACCCAGCACAGCCAGGCGATGGCGGTGTAGGAGGTACGGAAGTCCAGGTGCGCGGCGGCCGCGGCGAGCAGCATGAGGCGCAGGGTGACGGCGGCGAAGGTGAGCGCGAAGCTGCGGATCATCCAGCGGCGGTGGTCGATCACCCGGCCGTCCAGGATCGCCCGCAGCCCCGCGCCACCGGTCACCAGCCAGGCCACCGCCAGGCAGGCGAAGCCGACCCCGGAGACGGCACCCCCGTACGCGACCGGCGCCAGCAGCAGCGCCCCCACCCCGCCGACCAGACAGGCCAGCAGGTAGGTGACGCCGATCCGGCGGTGCCAGCGCGGCCGGCGCTCGCGCAGGCGGCGGGAGAACTGCCACGGCCCGACCGCCAGGGCCGTGATCGCCCCGAAGACGTGGATGCCGAGCGGGACTTCGTGGCTCAGGTACGTGGCGCGCTGGCGCTCGAAGAACACCGCCGGGTCGAAGCTGACGTACTTGGCGGAGATGACGACGATGAACACGGAGAGCACCGTCATGACGGCCCAACCGGCCCGCGTGATGCGCATGGGTCGAGTCTCGGGCCTCCCGGTCCTGGCGGGCATCCGGGTCAACCCCGAGAAGCACCCCCCAGAGAACCCTCATCTCCCTTTCCAGGGAGGGGAGATGAGGGCATCGGACGGTTCGGGTCAGGCGGGCTTCCCGAGCTCGATCCGGTTGCCCTCGGGGTCGGCGACCCAGCCGAACCGGCCGACGCCTGCCATCGAAGCTCGACCATTGGTCAGCGCACGAATCCCTTCGGGTGAACCACCGGGCCTACGGTGGAAACCGGTCCCGGACCGGGGTAACCGGTCACCGGGAGTGGCGAGACACCGACCGGTTCGAGGCCTCGGGACTCCCACCGACGCACCCCCCTCGTGAACCCAGTACGGGAGTCCCCATGCGCATGCGCTTCAGCCCCCGCGCGGCCCTCGCGGTCACCGCCGGCGTCCTCGCCCTGTCCTTCGTCAACGCCTCGACCGCCTCGGCGGCCCCCGGCGTCGTGATCATGGAGAAGGGCGACCAGTTCCGGCAGGTCCGCGACCCGGAGGCCGGCCGGTGCTACCCCGGCCTCGGTCCCGACACGGCGATCGCCAACCGGACCAGTGGCACCATCCTGCTGTTCCCCGACGGCAACTGCCTGACGAGGATCCTCAACCCCCTGGGGCCGGGCGAGTTCCGCCCGGACGAGAACGTCGGCAGCTTCCTGGCCCTGGACTGACCCCCACGCCGCCCGCTCCGGCGGGAACACCTCGGCCCGGTGCGGAAGTCCGCGCCGGGCCGAGGCCTGTTGGTCACGCGGCGCGCTGGCCGTGCAGAAGGACGGGCAGGGAGCGGTTGGCGAGGGCCTCGGCGGCGCGGGCGGCCTGGGAGGGGGCCATGAAGTCCGGCAGGTCGAGGGCGGGGACGAAGCGGGCGCCGAGCAGGCCGCTCCTGCGCTGCGACGGGACGGTGATCCGGGTGCTGTCGGGGACGGTGCCGCCGTCGAAGACGAGGTTGAGGCGTTGCAGGTAGCGGTCGGCGGGGGTGAAGTCGACGGCGAGGATGTCGGTGAGCCGCACGATCAGTCCGGTGTCCGCGTGGAGGTGTCGGGCGGCGGCCAGGTGCGGGGGCTCGTTGGGGCGGGCGGAGCCGCCCGGGAGGATCATGCCGTCCATGTAGTCCGGGTCCACGAGGAGGACGTCGCCTCGCTGGTTGCGGACCAGGGCGAGGCAGCCGAGCCGACAGACGGGGGGCTTGGCGAGCAGGCGGGGGTCTTGCATGAGGGTGTCACCAGATCTCTCCTAGGATGCCCCCGGCTTCAGCCGGGGGAGGAATGGGGGACTCGGAGCCGCGCGGCGGCGGAGTTCTCTGTGCGGCTGTTCTGGCCTGCACTTTCTTTCGTTGTCAGTGGGTCCTGTTAGGTTGCGGAGCATGACGGCACCACAGGTCGCGGAGGGCGCCGGGCATGCCCGGTACACCTATCGGCTTCGTGTGTCGTCGACCGCGTGCGCGCTGTTGGACGCGGAGTGGGGCCGGTGCCGGTGGGTGTGGAACGAGTGTGTCCACATGTCGCGGAAGATCCATCTGCACAACCGGGCCGACGTCGAGAACAAGCGCACCTGCGGGCCGGCCGACCTGGACAAGCTCCTGACCCGGGCGCGCGGCGCGATGGCGTGGCTGCGTGAGGGCGCGTCGGTCCCGCAGCAGCAGACCATCCGGGACTTCGCCACGTCCCGCGCCAAGGCCCTCAAGGACATCAAGGCGCAGCTGCCGATGCGTCGGCGTGCCGGGATGCCGAAGCCGAAGAAGAAACGGGAGTCGCGGCCGTCGCTGAACTACACGCGGCGCGGTTTCCGGATCAAGGACGGCCGGCTGCACCTGGCGGGCGGCATCGTGGTGACGGTGGTGTGGTCCCGCGACCTGCCGTCCGACCCGTCCAGCGTACGGGTGTACCGCGACGGTGTCGGGCACTGGTACACGAGCTTCGTGGTCCCCGCGGTCGTCGAGCCGCTGCCCGCCACCGGCCGCGTCATCGGGATCGACTGGGGTGTCAAGGAGATCGCCACGACGACCAGCGACGCCCACGACCTTCCCCATCCCCGGCACGGGAAGAGCGCCACGCGGAAACTCGCCCGCTACCAGCGGCGGATGGCCCGACGGCGTCAGCCGAAGGGGAAGGCGCAGACCAAGGGCTACCGCAAGGCCCAGCGGCAGGCCGCCAGGCTCCACAGGAAGGTCGCGAACCAGCGCCAGGACACCGCCCGCAAGTGGGCCAAGTCGGTTGTGCGCGACCACGATGTGATTGCGGTGGAGGACTTCCGGCCGAAGTTCCTCGCCAGGACCAGCATGGCCGGCAAGGCGGCCGACGCCGCGATCGGCGCCACGAAGGCGGCGCTGGTCGAGATGGCCCGCAAACACGGACGGACCGTGCACCTGGTCAACCCCGCGCACACCACGACGGACTGCGCATACTGCGGTGCGAGAGCCAAGCACCGCCTCCCCCTCTCCGAGAGGACCTATACGTGTACCGCGTGCAGAGCCGTATCGCCTCGCGACAAGAACTCCGCACGCGTGATGCTCGTCCGGGCTGGTCTCAACCCGGCTGGTGCTGATCGTGGAAGACCTGAACGCCCACAGGGCGATCAGGCAGCGTGAGCCAGAAATCCCCTCCCCCTCAGGGAGGGGAGGATGTCAATTTCTCGACGCGGCAGAGGGGTTCAGTCGTCGAAGGTGAGGCGCTCGTAGCGCAGGCCCTTGCGGAGCAGGTCGACCATGCGCAGGAGGTCGAGCGGGCGGGCGGTGAGGCGCAGCAGGTAACTGCACGTCATGCGCCCGTCGTTCCAGTCGATTTCGAGGGTGGGGAGCTTGACGCCGCCGAGGGCGAGGACGGTGGTGAGGTCGTCCAGGACCTCGGCGGCCTGCCGGCGCTGCTCGACGGTCGCGCGGGAGAGGGTGGACATCACCGCTCCCCGGGCCGCTTGTGGACCTCGAAGGTGCGCCAGGCGCTGTAGGCGTCCCCGAAGAAGACGAACGAGGCGAGTTCGCCGGTGGGTTGGCGCAGCCACTCGCCGGTCATCTCGTTGCGGACCCGGTAGCGGTCGGCCTCGGTGTCCCAGCGGACGCCGTAGCCGGGGAAGCGGGGGGCTTGGTCGTGGGGCATGGGAAGGGAACCCTCTGCGATCGGAGTTTCACGCTCTGTGCACATGGTGGCGCAAGGTCACCTAGGATCGGAAGCGGCTTGCTACCTGCCAAGGGGCCACACGGAAGTTGAGAGCCACCATGAACAAGAAGAAGATTGACCCCGAGTCGAGCCCGTGGGCGCCTTTTGGAATCCAACTCCGCGCCTTCCGAGAGGCCAAGGACCTCCTCCAGGAGGAGCTGGCCCCGCTCATCGGGTGCTCCCCCTCGCACCTCTCCTACATCGAACTTGCGCACCGGCCTCCGAGTCGCAAGCTCGCCGAACTCTCCGACATCGCGCTCGACACGGGCGGCACCATGATGCTGATGTGGTATCAGCTGAAGAACGCCGCGATCCTGGAGGGCTTCCCGGAGTACTCCCGCTACGAGGCCCTTGCCGAAGAGATCAGGATCTTCGAGAACGACATCGTCAACGGGCTTCTGCAGACCCGGGCATATGCAACCGCGATCCAGATGGGATCCGTCAGGCAAGGCGGTTCAACCCTGAAACTGGCCGAGGAACGCATCGAATTCAGGCTCGCCCGGCAGCAAGTCCTGCAGCGAACTCCTCCGCCGCTCCTGCACGTGGTGCTGGACGAGTGCTGCATGAGGCGGATCGTCGGCGGACGTGACGTCATGGTCGAACAGCTACTGCACCTTGAGCAGCTGTCCACGCGCCCCAACGTAGTCATCCAGGTGGCTCCGTTCTCTCTGGGCGAGGACCGACCGTTCACGCACATGGCGGCCCTCCTTACCATGCCGAACCGCAAAGTTTTCGCTTATGGGGAGGTAGAGCAGCGCGGTTACATCGATCGCGATACCAAGTCGGTTGCCGCGCTAGTCAAGAGCTACGATCGGCTTGCGGTCGAGGCCCTTGGCCGGGCCGAATCGCTGGCTTTCATTCGTGCGGCAAGAAGGGACCTGGAGTGGATGTCGACCTGACGGAGGCTTCCTGGCGGAAGAGTTCGTACAGCGGCGCAAACGGCGGCCAGTGCATCGAGGTCGCCGACGGCTTCACCGGCGTCATGCCCGTACGCGACTCCAAGGACCCCTCCGGCCCGGCCCTCCTCTTCCCCTCCGCCGCCTGGCAGGCCTTCGTCACCGCCGTCCGCACCGGTGAGTTCGACGGCCGCTGACCACAGCCACCGGCCCCGCCGCCCCACCATGGGGGCGGCGGGGCCGAGGTGTACGTAGCTGCGCGTTGCGCAGGCGGGCGGCCAGGCTGTCGGGCTTCTTGCGGGGCCGGCCCGGACCGGTCCGGGCAACCGGCCGTACGCATTCCTACAAGACGCCGTTCCCCGCCCCGGACAGGATGGGCTTCCGAAGGACCCCGACAAGGAGGTTTCATGTTGAAACGCCTGAAAGTGGGAGCCATGAAGAAGCGCCTGCTCGCGGTGCCTCTCGCCGTGGCGGCCGCCCTGGCGGTCTGCGTCGCTCCCGCCGCGTCCGCCGCCACCGGCGCGAGCAGCACCAGCGCCGCCCGCGCGGACTTCTCGGCGCAGGCCCGGAGCCTCGGGCTGAACAGTGCCCAGGCCAAGAGCCTTCAGGCCCGGGCGGACGACTACCTCGCCAAGACACCCGGGGCGAGCCAGGTGGCCGCCAACAAGATCGCCCTGAACGGCGGCGAGTTGCTGCTCGCGCTGCCCGGGGAGGAGCGGGCCCGCGACCTCGCCGCCAAGGGCGACGCCAACACCCTGTCCGCAACCTGCCCGTACACCTACGTGTGCGCGTACAGCGGCACGAACTTCACGGGCGACAGCCTGCGCCTGTTCACCTGCAACTACCCGGTCCGCATCTACTGGTCCGGGACCGGGTCGTGGATCAACAACCAGCGGTCCACCCTGTACGCGAAGTTCTACGACGTCAACGGCAACCTCGGCTGGACCTCCCCAGGCGGCTACAGCGAGGACCGCGCGGCCCCCTGGGGCTGGGTCTACTGGCTCAGCCCCTGCTAGAACCGCCGGCCGCCGCCCCGACTGCGGCGGCCCGAGCGGGAAGTCGGCCCTGCCGGCTTCCTGCCCGGGCCCGGTCCACCAGGCCGCACGCATAAATCCGGTGCGCCCGTCGGACCGCCCCGGTAGCCTGCACCGCCATGGCATCGGAACTGGAACGCCCCCCACTCCAAGCGGACGAACGCACCGCGCTCATCGGCTGGTTGGACCTGCAGCGGCAGATCCTGCGCTGGAAGTGCGAGGGGCTGAGCGACGAGGACGCGCACCGCTCGGTCATCCCGACCTCGCCGACCATGACGATGGCCGGCCTCGTCTCACACATGCGCTGGACCGAACACACCTGGCTGGAGGTGCTGTTCCTCGGCGGCGACGAGAAGCAGAACCCGGCGTTCGACGAGTCGGTCGAGGACGCCGACTGGCACACCGACGGCCGCCCCCTCGCCGAACTGCTCGCGGAGTACGAGGCCCAGTGCGCCCGCAGCAACGAGATCGTCGCGGCGGCCTCCCTGGACGACACCGGCCGCCACCCCGGCTTCCGCAGCGGCGGCGCCAACCTCCGCTGGATGCTGACCCACCTCATCGAGGAGACGGGCCGGCACGCAGGGCACGCCGACATCGTCCGGGAGCTCCTCGACGGCTCGAAGGGCTACTACTAGCTGCAGTCAACTGCCCGGGACCGAAGTCCCGGGCAGTTCACGCAGCAGGCATCGTCATCCGGTCCGCCCGCTGACCGGAAGGGAAAGCCCCTGGCGCAGCGGGACGGCGTAGACGGGCTCCGGGCCGTAGGGCGTGAAGCCCAACTTGCGCAGGATCGGGCCGGACGTGGCCGCGTTCGCTTTGACCAGGGCCATCGTCACGCCGTGCGTCACCCCGTAGGACAGCCGGGCGTCGAGTACCGCCCGGTACACCCCCAGGCCCTGCCAGGACGGTGCCACGACCCCGCCCGACAGCCGCGCGACGCCGGCCGCCACCCCGTGGCGTTGCGGGCCGGGCGGTCCCCGGTGGCGGGGCTACTGCCCGCCGTTGTCGGCGGGCAGGCCGAACATCGGCAGGCAGGGCGCCAGCCCGTCGAGGGTGACGGGGACGCTGCACCGTGCCTGCCAGCGTTCCCGTGTCAGCCTCAGCCGTCGCTCCGTCACCGGCCGGCCGCGCACCACGTGGCGGGCGATGCCGTCGGGTTGGTAGCCGTGTTTGCGGGAGACGGCGAACGAGGAGGGGTTGTCCTCGAAGGCGCCCGACCTGGCCTCCGTCGCGTCGAGGCCAGCGAAGGCCAGGTGCAGGACGGCGGCGCGCATCTCGGTGCCGATGCCCTGCCGTTGGTGGCGTGTGCCGAGCCAGGAGCCGGTGCTGACCTGTCGTAGGACGGCGAAGTCGCGGGCGGCGAGGGTCTGCAGGCCGACGGCCCGGCCGTTCTCGAGGACGGCCAGGTTCAGGGCCCAGTCGTCCGGGGACCAGTTCCCGCGGCGCAGCCAGTGGTGCTGCACCACCGAGCGCGCCCGTTGCGCCGGGGGCAGGTCGGTCCACGGCACGAGGAAGGGCATGCGCTCCGGTTCGTGGACGCCTTCCGCGGCCAGTTCGGCCAGGGCGGCGAGTTCGTCGTCGGTGGGCAGGTGCAGTTCGAGGCGGGGGGTGGTCAGCCGCAGGCCCAGCAGCGGCCAGTGGTCGGTCAGCATGTGCCATTGTCGAAGACGGCGGCGG
Organism: Kitasatospora sp. NPDC101235; assembly: GCF_044767505.1. Classification (NCBI taxonomy): domain Bacteria; kingdom Bacillati; phylum Actinomycetota; class Actinomycetes; order Kitasatosporales; family Streptomycetaceae; genus Kitasatospora; species Kitasatospora sp. NPDC101235. The sequence goes on along the minus strand of NZ_JBIWNZ010000012.1, from coordinate 228,163 downwards.
CTGCGGTCATCCGGTTTCCGGGCCCGGCCGGCCCTCGGAGCAGGAAGTCGGCCGGGCCGGCTTCCTGTTCCACCGCCCCGGTCACCGGCCGCAGGGTCCGGTGTGCCGTTGACCGCCGTGCGCGGCGAGGCCGGGTCCCGGACCGGCGGGTGGAGAGCTCGCCCGTCTGCGTGGTCGAGCGCCGCGGGCGGGCCCCGGGCCCTCGGTGGGCCGGGGGCGGCGGGGCGCGTGGCTCCGGTCCGTGCGGCCGCTGTGCCTCGGCCAGGGTGGCGGGGAGGGATTTCACGGTGAGTGGGTCGGGTATCTGTCTACGGCGCGTCGGGGCTGCCCGCGTCGCGTCCGTACGCTCCGCCCGTGTCTCGCGGCGGGTGTTCCGACGCTGTGCCGTCGCTCCCGGGAGGTCGGGGATGTGGTTGCCGGAGGCTCTTCCCAGGATCCGTCAGGCCGTGGTCCTCGCGGGTGGGCGCGGCAGGCGGCTCGCCCCGTACACGGATCTGTGTCCCAAGGCGATGGTCGAGGTGAAAGGCGCGCCGCTGTTGCGCCATCAGATCGAGTGGTTCGCCGGCGCGGGCGTGGAGACGGTGGTCGTCTCGGCGGGCTACCGCTCGCAGGTGATCACCGACTACGTGCGCACGGCGAGCCTGCCGATCCGCACCACCGTGGTCGTGGAGGACCCCGCGCGGGGGCGGGGCGGAGGGCTGAAACTCGCCGCCTGTGCGCTTCCGTCGCCACAGGAGCCGTGGTTCGCCGTCTACGGCGACATCTGGGCCGATTTTCCGCTCACCGCGCTGGGCGCTCATCACCTGCGGTGCGGGGCGCTGGCCACGGTCGCTCTGGTTGCGCCCCGGCTGCCCCGGGGCACGGTGGTCTGCGATGCGTCGGGGAGGGTCGCCGAGCTTGCCGCGCCGCCCCCGGCGGCCTGCACGGTCAACGGTGGCGTGTACGCCTTCGCGCCCGGTGTCGTCCCGCTGTTGCCGGATCGGGGGGACCACGCGGACACGACGCTTCCGTACCTGGTGCGGCTGCGGCAGCTGGCGGGATTCCGCGTCGGTGGCTTCTGGTGCGCTGTCAACACCTTGGGTGACCTGCGCGAGTTGCGGGCGTGCGTGGCGGCGCCGGCTCGGTCGGAGCAGAGCCGGCAACCGGCCGCGGTCAAGGGAGCGGATCCGGCTGCTCGTTGACGGTCTCCCCCATCGGCCGGGGAAGGCCGCGGGCCCGTCACGGTGACGGCGGCCCCTGGGGCCGGGTGGGCGCGGTGGCCGCCTGCCGGCGTCCCGCCCCCGCTGTGCGCCGGACCGCCCCGTCCTGCGGCCAGGGGCGCTCAGCCGTGTGAGCAGGAAGTCGGCCGGGCCGACTTCCTGTTCCACCGCTTCCCGGCCTACTCGACGATCTCGGCCTTCTCGATGATGACGTCCTCCTTGGGGACGTCCTGGTGGCCGGCCTTGGTGCCGGTGGGTACGGCCTTGATGGCGTCGACGACGTCCCGGCCTTCGACCACTTCGCCGAAGACGGTGTAGCCCCAGGCCTGGGTGTTCTTGGCGGTGTGGTTCAGGAAGTCGTTGTCGGCGACGTTGACGAAGAACTGGGCGGTGGCCGAGTGCGGGTCCATCGTGCGGGCCATGGCCACGGAGTACTTGGTGTTCTTCAGGCCGTTGTCGGCCTCGTTCTGGATGGGGTCGCGGGTCTTCTTCTGCTTCATGCCGGGTTCGAGTCCGCCGCCTTGGATCATGAAGTTGTTGATGACCCGGTGGAAGACCGTCCCGTCGTAGAACCCGTCCCGGACGTACTGGAGGAAGTTCTCCACCGTGGCCGGGGCCTTCTCCGCGTCGAGCCGGAGAACGATGTCGCCGTGGTTGGTGCTCAGCTTGACCTTCGACATGACTACCTCACTGTCTGCGTTGTGGTGGCTACGGAACGCTCACGGCATTGTGACAGGAGGTGCGGCTGGGCACCGTCAAGGCGCCTCAGTTGGCCAGACTGAAGTCGCCGCCGACGGGGGCGGCGAGTTTGTCGATGCCGGTGAGTGCGGTGAGGGTGGGTACCGGAGTCGTGCTGTCGCTGGTGGTGCCGTCGCCGAGCTGGCCGGAGCCGTTGCTGCCCCAGGAGTGCACGGTGCTGGTTCCCGACAGCGCCACGGTGTGCTCCCGGCCGCCGGCCACCAGCCGCACGCCCGTCAGGCCGGGGACCGTGACGGGGGTGGTGCGGAAGACCGTGGTGCCGTCGCCGAGCTGGCCGGCGGTGTTCTGGCCCCAGGCCTTGAGGCGGCTGTCGCCGTCGACCACGGCCATGCTGTGGTTGCAGCCGGCCGCGATCTGCCAGACGCCGCCCGACCAGGCGCCCTGTGTGGCGACCGGGGTGAAGCGGTTGATGGTGGTGTTGTCGCCGAGCTGGCCGGTGGCGTTGTAGCCCCAGGCCTTCACCGTGGCGCCGCTGCCCGGCTTGCCGACCAGGGCGAGGCTGTGGCCGGCGCCGGCGGCGATCGCGCTCGCCCCGGTCAGGCCGGCCACCGGCGCCGGGACGCCTCTGCTCGCCGAAGTCCCGTCCCCGAGCTGGCCGCTGCTGTTGTAGCCCCAGGCCCACACGGTGCCGTCCTCGCGCAGCGCCAGGCTGTGGTGGAGGCCGGCGGCGATGGCGACGACCTTGGCCAGGCCCTCGACCCGCACCGGGACGCTGCTGTCGGCGCCGGTCCCGTTGCCGAGCTGGCCGTGGTGGTTCTGCCCCCAGGCCGCCACGGTGCCGTCGGCGAGCAGGGCGAGGCTGTGTGCGCCGCCGGCGGCGATGTCGGTGGCGTCGGAGAGGTTGACCACCTGGCCGGGCACGTTGTGGCTGAACACCGTGCCGTCGCCGAGCTGGCCCGAGCCGTTGACGCCCCAGGACTGCACCGTACGGTCCGTCAGCAGGGCCAGCCCGTGGCCGGCGGAGGAGCCGAACCCGCCGGCGGCGATCTTCGCCACCTCGGCGCTGGTGAGCCCGAGCACGGCGGTGGCCGTGGTGCGGAGGTCGGCCCAGGTGCCGTCCCCGAGCTGGCCGGAGCGGTTGTTGCCCCAGGACTTCAGGCGCTTCTCTGCCATGCGACGATGCCTCTTTACTGATACGACAATAAGTCAAATCGTCGATACGTCAGGCCGGTTGACGATTCCACGATCATGGACCGACGCTACCCACGCGCCCGCCACCGGCATGTGGAACGCCAACGCCGGCCACTCGATCGGGTGACGACACCCCCGCGCTCCGGCCCCGCCGGCGCTCCCCGCTCCCCTGCCGTGGTGCGCCCGGCCCGCCGCCTCCCGTGTCGGCGGCCTGCGTGCGCGGGGCAGCACACGAAAGACCGTCGCGCCGGTGCCGTGGCGGCCCCCTGGGGGGATGACCGGCACAGCCCGTCCGGGCTCCGCCCTTTTGTCGGACCCGCGTTCTAGTCTGCACGGACAAGGGAGGTGCGACATGGGCGGCACGGGCAGGCTGGTCGTGGCGATGCAGGTGTCGGCGGACGGCTTCGTGGACAGCGAAGTTCCCGGAGCCGACTGGCAGTTGTGGAACTGGGGGCCCGAGTGGCCGTGGAGCGCGGATCTGCGGGCCTCGTTCAACGCACTGCTGGCGGGGGCCTCGGGCATCCTGCTGAGCCGGCCGATGACCGACGAGGGGTACCTGGGGCACTGGGAGCGGATGGCCGCCCTGCACCCCGGCGACGGGGACTGGGAGTTCGCCCGGGCGATCGGGGCGCTGCCGAAGTTCGCGGTGTCCCGGGCGGGCCGGCCGCGGCAGGAGTGGCCGCGCACCGAGGTGCTCACCGGGGAGCTCGCGGACACGGTGGCGCGGGCGAAGCAGGCGGCGGGCGGGCGGCTGCTGTGCTTCGGCGGTGCGGGGCTGGTGGCCGCGCTGCTGCGCGAGGGACTGGCCGAGGAGCTGCGGCTGTTCGTCAATCCCGGGTTCGCGGGGGAAGGCAGCCGGGTGTCCGGGCCGTGGCTGGTGGAACACGGGTACCGGTCGGGCGGGGTGTCGGCGTACGGGTGCGGGGTGGTGGAGAGCCGCTGGTCACGGGAGTAGCGGGCGGCCGCACGGTCAAAGGGTCTTGACGGTGCGGTGGTGGCCGGGGCCCGGCCGGTAGCCCAGAGCGGCGTTGACGGCGAGCATGGGCGCGTTGGCGGCCTCGACCTCGGTGTGCAGGAGCCGCAGGCCGTCGTCGAACAGGCGGCGGGCGGCGTGGAGCTTCAGCGCCCGGGCGAGTCCCCGTCCGCGCCAGGGGCGTTCGACGGCGGTGTGGTCGACGTGGCCGGTGTGCGGGTCGGGGGTGGCGCGGACGGCCGTCACGGCGACGATCCGCCGCCCGTGCTCGGCGAGCAGGACCCAGTGGGCGCGGAAGCCCTCGCCGCCGAGGGCCTCCGCGCGCCAGGTGTCGAAGTCCGGGAGCCGGTCGGCGAATCCGGGGTTGTCCGCCACGGTGTCGCCCTGGAGCCGGTACAGCTGCCGCTCCGCCTGCGGGGCGCGGGTGGTGGCGAGGGTGGTGACGGCGATGCCGTCGATGTCCGCGGGGGCGGGCAGGGCCGGGGTGAGGCGGGCGGTCGCGGAGACGAGGTGGGCGTCGACGGCGTGCCCGCGCCGGCGCAGCACCCGCAGGTGTGCGGCCCGGTCGTCGGGCACCTCGCCGAGCAGCCGGCGTGCGCCCGCCTCGCGGGCCCAGCTGGCGGCCCGTCGGGCGGCGCGCAGCGGGGCGAGCCCGGCGGTCCGCTCGGGGTGGAGCGCGGCCTTCTCCCCGTACGGGGCGAGGACCCGGGCGGCGAGGTCGGGGGCGGGGTCGTCGGACGGGTCGGGGCCGGTGGCGATGCGGGCCAGGTGCGGGGGCCCGGGGCCCGGGGCTCACGCCGCGCCGAAGTGCCGCTTGGTGTCGGCGATCAGTGTCCGCAGGAACGCCGTCCCGGGCAGGTCGGTCAGTGCCGCGGGGCGGCGCAGCAGTGGGGTCGGCTCGTAGGCGAAGGTCCAGGTGAAGCGGGCGCCGCCGGCGGGCAGGGGCTCGACCAGGTAGTCCTCGCCGAAGCGCCGGTACAGCGGCAGGCTGGCCTGGGTAACGCAGAACGCGTGCCGCCTGCCCTCCTCCCAGTGCACGAACTCCTCGCGCAGGTGCAGCATCCGAAGCGCCGTGATCTCCCGGGTCGTGCCGACGCCGTGCGGCGCCGGCGAGGTGTAGCGCCCGCCGGCCAGGCCCCGGCACCAGGACAGCGGCGCCGCCCCGGCGAGCCCCTGCCACACGCTCGGCGGCGCGACCGGCAGGTCCATCCGGAAGCGGTGGCGGTGCGGCGCGGTGTCGAAGAAGGACGCGTCGAAGCGCTCCAGTGCGAACCAGGGCATCGGGGCCTCCTCGTGCGGATCGGGGAACTGCCCGAGCGTATCGGGCGTGGAAACCGGGCGCCCCGTCAGGCGGTGCGCCGGGCCAGGCCCGGGTAGTCGGCGACCAGGCCGTCCGCGTCCAGCAGCAGGTCCGCCCGGTAGTCGCCGGAGGCGTAGCGGACGGTGGCGCCCCCGTCCTCGTGGCGGCGCAGGTGGGTGTAGGTCTGGCGGGAGGGCACGACCACCAGCTCGGGCACGCGGATCCAGGCCATCAGGAAGTGGTGCTCGCCCGGCTGCCGGTGCAGGGCGTGGCGCAGCACGGGCGGGGTGTTGGTGAGCGGGGACAGGCCGAGGTCGCAGTCGAGGGCGCCGGTGAGGTCGGGGCGCGGGGTGCCGTCGACGCTCCATTGGCCGGTGGTCTCGTCGCGGCGCAGGTCGAGGGTGCGGGTGGTGTCGGGGGTGCGGGCGGTGACGTGCATGCGGCGGGTGGTGAAGCCGTCGCCGGTGTCGAGTTCGTAGTCGAGCCAGTACGGCGTGGGCTGGGCGGCGGCGACGCGGCCGCGGGCGGTCAGGGCGGTGGGGCCGAGGGCGATCCAGGAGGTCTCCAGGCCGGCGGTCTCGGTGACCCGCCAGGTGGGTGCGGCGGTGCGGTCGGCCTGGCCGGTGCGGTCGGTGCGGCTGTTCATTCGTGCACGGTACTGCCGGCCGCCGACAACGGCCCCGGCGGGCCGTCAACGCGGGCGGTTCCTTCGTACGGGTGAAGGCCGGGCGGGGTGTGCCACGTGCGGGGCGGTGTGGGGGATGCGGTGGCGGCGGGCCTCGTCGCGGGCTCTCCATAATCGCGTGGTGATCACATCCTGTGACGAAGCGGTGGCCCGGTTGCGGGCCGTTCCCGGGCTGTCGTGCTGCGCCCGTCCCCTGTTCGTGCTGCCGTTGCTGCGTACCGGCTGCCTGTCCGCGGTGGTGAGCGTGGAGGGCGCGGACGCGGGCTGGGAGGGCGAGTTCGGAGCCCGGTTCCATGCGCTGGAGCCGGACAGCGGGGTGCGCGACCACACCTCGCTGGGGGCCGGCGTCCATGAGGTGCTGCGCCGGATCGCCGCCGCCGGCAACGGCGGTACGGGCGGGGGCTGGCGGGGCCGGGAGCTGGCGCTGCTGCCCTACACGGCGATGAAGCCCGAGTGGCGCGCGGCGCTTGACGCGCTCGGCACCCGTCTGGAGGAGCCGCCCTCGCGCCTGGTCCTGCCGGTGCTGGGCGACAAGCGGGCCCAGCGCGCGTGGCTGCGGTCGGTGGGCGCCGTGACCCCGTCCGACGCGGTGGTCCCGGTGCTCGACCACCGGGAGCTGCGCCGCCGCTTCGGCGACCGCTACGTGGTGCAGACCCCGATGGGCTCCAGTGGCAGGGGCACCCACCTGGTCACCGACGAGGCGCACCTGCGTCCGATCCGCCGGGTCGGCGGCGGGCCCTGGCTGGTGAGCGGCTATGTCGAGGGCGTGGCGGTCAACCTGCACGTCCTGGTCTCGGCGGACAGCACCGTGCGGGTGCTGCGCCCGTCCGTGCAGCTGACCCGCGTCGAGGGTATCGGCGCGCCGTTCGGCGCCTACTCCGGCTGCGACTTCGCGGCCCCCGCTCTGCTGCCGCCGCTCGCCCTGGCCCGGGCCGGCGCCGTGGCCCGGCGCATCGGGGAGGCGCTGGCCGCGCTCGGCTACCGGGGCCTGTTCGGCGCCGACTTCGTCCTGGACGGCGAGCGCCCGCTGCTGCTGGAGCTCAACTGCCGGATGCAGGGCTCGACCTGGCTGCTGGGCGAGCTCGAACTGGCCGAGCACGCGCTGCCGTCCGCGCTGCGCCACGTCCTGGAGCTCTACGGCCACGCCACCGGTGGCGAGCCGCGCACCGATGCGGCGGGTGCCGTGCAGCTGGTGGTGCGGCACACCGGCGGCCCGGTGCGGGTGGCGGCCGCGCCCGGCGGCGGCCTGCACCGGCTCAAGGACGGGCGGCTGCAGTACTGCGGCGCCGGTTTCGGCCTGCTGGAGTGCGGCCCGGACGACTGCGTACTGCTGCAACTGCCCTCCCCCGGCACGGTGTTGCTCCCCGGGGTGCCGCTCGTGCGGATCGTCGCGCGGCACACGCTGACCACCCCGGACGGCAGCGCGCTCACCGCGCCCGGACGGCAGCTGGTGGACGTCCTGCGCGCGGGCTTCGTCCTCGAACCCCTCGAGGAACCCGTCGGGTCCGCGGCAGCATGGTGAACCCGCCTCCCGTCCCGCTGTACGTCCGTCCCGCGGTGCCCGCCGACCTGCCCCGGCTGGCCGCCCTGCGTGCGGAGGCCGCCGCCTGGATCGCCCTGGAGCACGGCTCGGCCCAGTGGTCGGCCCCGTACGACGCCGAGCGCGGCCTGGCGCTGATCGCCCGCGGCGCGACGGTGGTCACCGCGCTGGCTCCGCACGGCGAGGCCGTCGCCACCGCGACGCTGCGTCCCACCGGCAGCCCCCGCCTGTGGAGTGGCGAGGAACTCGCCTGCCCGGCCCGCTACTTGAGCTCCTTCACGGTGGACCGCCGGTACGCCGGTCACGGCATCGGCGCCCGTCTGGGCGACTGGGCCGCCTGGCGGGCCGCGCGGGCGGGCGCCGGGTTGCTGCGGGTGAACGTGTGGAGCGACAACACCGCCCTGCACGCCTACTACCGTGCGCAGGGCTGGCGTTGGGTGCGCACCGTGGCCGGCAGCCGCAGCGGCGCCCTGTTCGAGCGCGCCACGAGCGCGGTGGCGCCGGCGCAGGTCCACGAGGCGGACCGCCTGCGGGTGTGAGCCGCGCCTGCCGTCCGGACGGCGCAGCGGGGCGGGCCGGGGCCGCTCGGGCGTGCTAGCAATGACCGCGGGGGGCGGGGGGTGTCCATGCGGAGCACTCGTAGCCGGGAGACCGTCGTGTCGCACCACCTCAGCGGACCGAACCTGCGCTCACCCGAGGGTGACGCGCGCCTGGATCTGACCGACCTGTTCGCGTTCGCCGCGCCGCAGCCGGGCCGGACGGTGCTGATCATGAACGTCAACCCGGTCGCGCCGAGCGGCGGGCAGGCCTTCCACCCGCAGGCGGTGTACCGGATCGACATCGACACCGACGGGGACCGGCGGGCCGACCTCGCCTACAGCTTCACCTTCTCCGAGCCGGCGGGCGGCGCGCAGACCATGACGGTGCGGCGCGCCACCGGCGAGGGGGCGCGCGGGTACGAGGCGACCGGCGAGGTGCTGGTGTCCGGGGCGCCGGTGAGCTTCACGGATGAGCCGGCGGTGGTGGAGGCGGGGGCGTACCGGGTGAGCGCGGGGCTGCGCAGCGACCCGTTCTTCGCGGACCTGGACGGGATCGTGAAGGGCTTCCAGTGGACGGGGGTGGACTGGGGTGCGGACAAGAACGTGTTCGGGATCGTGTTGGAGGCGCCCGACGCGGCGTTCGGCGAGGCGCCGGAGATCGGGGTGTGGGCGCGGGTGAGCGTGCGCAGGGACGGGGGGCTGGTGTCGGTGGACCGCGGGGCGCATCCGTCGCTGACGGCGTACTTCAACGAGGAGGACGTCAAGGACGCGTACAACGCCGGGGAGCCGGTGGACGACTGGGAGAACTACCGCGAGCCGTGGACGGCGAAGTTGCAGCACTTCGGCGGGTACACCACGGACGCGGCCCAGGCGCAGCTGCGGGTGATCCTGCCGGACGTCCTGCGCTACGACCGCTCCCGTCCGGCCGGCTACCCGAACGGGCGCACGCTGACGGACGACGTCACCTCGGTGCGGCTGACGATGCTCACCGACGGGCAGGTCGCCGGCGACCACATCGGCCCGCACACCGATCTGCTGCCGGCCTTCCCGTACCTGGGCCACCCGCACTGAGGGGCCACCCGTACTGAGGGCCGGGGCGTCTGCCCGGTCCGCCCGCCCTGTGGACGTGCCTGCCGCCGCGCGGCGTGCGGCCCGTAGGGTGGCGGCATGTCTGTGGAGCTGCCGGCGCTGGTCGCCGGGGCCGCCGCGCTCCCCCTTCCGTAGCGGGGTCTTGGGCTCGCGGGGCAAGCAGGCGCGCCCCTGTCAGATGTCAGGGACCGCTGCGGGCGCGGGATTCCTAGGCTGACGGGCACCGGGCGGATCGATCGTCCGTCCTCGTACCAGCCAAGGGAGAACCACCATGCGCAGGATCACCCACGCCGTCGCCGCCCTGGCCCTGGCCGCCGCGGCCCTGACCACGATGGGGGCCGGCAGCTCCGGCGCCGCGGACGGCGACTGGGCGGGTTGCCCGTCGGGCGCGGTCTGCGTCTACCCGCAGGGCCAGGACCCGGCGGTCCGCCCCAGTGCCGTCTACTGGAGCTACGGCGCGCACAACCTGAGCGGCCAGTACGGCATGCACTGGGTGCTCAACAACCAGACCGGTGGCGCGCACGCCCACCTGTGCCGCGGCTCGGGCGGCGCCGACTGCGTCTACGACCTCTCCTCCCCGAAGGGCGTCTACTACGACCTGGGGCCGATCAACTCGATCACGCTCGACCGTCCCTGACGTACCGTCAGGCCTGAGCAGGGAGTGCCCGCCGCACGGGGGACCGGCGGGCGCTCCCGTTTTTCGTGCACCCTTCCCCTGAAGCGTGTTCACGAAGATAACGAGTGGAGATGGATTCCAGGCAGTCTGGTTTTACTTATTGACGTCATGTACGCGCCCAGGGTTGACTCCCCCCACCCCGCCGCGAAGCCGCGGCGACCCCAGGGAGAGGCACCCTTATGAACGCCGTCCTGCGTCGCGCCCTCGTCTCCACCGTGGGCCTCGCGCTGACCCTGTCCATGACCGCCGCCTGCGGGAAGGCCGGCGGCGCCAAGAACGAGGCATCCGCCTCCTCCGGCAACCCGAACGCCATCGGCCTGCTGCTGCCCGAGAACGCCTCCTCCGTGCGCTACGAGTCCTTCGACCGGCCGTTCATCGAGGCCAAGGTCAGGGCCCTGTGCGCGCAGTGCAAGGTGCTGTACAACAACGCCGAGGGCAGCGCCGCCAAGCAGAAGCAGCAGTTCGACACCCTGCTCACCCAGGGCGTCAAGGTGATCATCCTCGACCCGTACGACGCCGACTCCACCCAGGGCTGGGTCCAGGACGCCGCCGCCAAGGGCGTCAAGGTCCTCGCCTACGACCGCCTGGCCGGCGGCCCGATCGCCGCCTACACCTCCTTCGACAACGAGAAGGTCGGCGAACTCCAGGGCCAGGCCCTGCTGGACGCACTCGGCGCACAGGCCGCCGAGGCGAACATCGTCATGATCAACGGCGACGAGGCCGACCCCAACTCCGCGCAGTTCAAGTCCGGCGCGCACAAGGTCCTCGACGGCAAGGTCAAGAAGGTCGTCTACGAGCAGTCCGGGCAGTGGAGCCCCACCGTCGCCGGGCAGAAGATCTCCGCCGCCGTCACCGAGTTCGGCAAGAACGGCTTCCAGGCCGTCTACTCCGCCAACGACGGCATGGCCGCCGCCATCATCACCCAGCTCAAGGGCGCCGGCATCAAGGTCCCCGTCGGCGGCCAGGACGCCGCCCTCGACGCCATCCAGCGCATCGTGAACGGCGACCAGGCGTACACCATCTACAAGACCTACCGCCCGCAGGCCGAGTCCGCCGCCGAACTGGCCGTCGCCCTCCTCCAGGGCAAGGACGTCAAGACCATCGCCACTTCCAGCGTCGACAGCGCCACCGCCAAGAACATCCCCACCAAGCTGCTGGACGCCAAGATCGTCACCAAGGACACCATCGCCTCCACCGTCCTGGCCGACGGCATCTACAAGGTCTCCGACATCTGCACCGCCGACTACGCCGCCGCGTGCGCCGCCGCCGGCCTCAAGTAGCCTCAAGCACCCCGTCCCCCAAGGTGGTCGTTCCCGTGACAGGCGCACCCGTCCTCCAGCTGCGCTCGGTCTCCAAGCGCTTCGGGGCCGTCCAGGCCCTCACCGACGTCGACCTCACCGTCCACGCCGGCGAGGTGCTCGCCCTCGTCGGCGACAACGGCGCCGGCAAGTCCACCCTCGTCAAGACCATCGCCGGCGTCCACCCCGTGGACGAGGGCACCCTCACCTGGCACGGCGAGCCGGTCCGCCTGGCCCGCCCCCAGGACGCCGCCGCCCTCGGCATCGCGACCGTCTACCAGGACCTCGCGCTGTGCGACAACCTCGACGTCATCGCCAACCTCTTCCTCGGCCGCGAGAAGCGCCGCCGCGGCCTGCTCGACGAGGTCGCCATGGAGCAGCACGCCCGCCGGCTGCTGGACACCCTCGCCATCCGCATCCCCGACGTGCGCACCCCGGTGGCCGCGCTGTCCGGCGGGCAGCGGCAGGTGGTGGCCATCGCCCGCGCCCTGGTCGGCGAACCGGCCCTGGTGGTGCTGGACGAGCCCACCGCGGCGCTCGGCGTCGAGCAGACCGCCCAGGTCCTGGACCTGGTGGAGCGGCTGCGCGAGCAGGGCCTGGCGGTCGTGCTGGTCAGCCACAACATGGCCGACGTACGGGCGGTGGCCGACACCGTCGCCGTGCTGCGCCTGGGCCGCAACAACGGCGTCTTCCCGGTGGCGGGCACCACCCAGGAGCAGATCGTCGCCGCGATCACCGGAGCCACCGACAACGCCCACGCCCGCCGGGCCCGCCGCACCGAGCACACCGAGGAGGCCGAGGCCGTATGAGCGCCCCCGAAGCACCCGCCACCCCCTCTCCGGTCGCCGACCCGCGGCTGCACCCGCCCGCGCAGGGCTGGGCGGGCCGGGCGCAGGCCGCCCGACGGCGCCTGGCCTCCGGCGAGCTCGGCTCGCTGCCGGTCGTCGTGGGCCTGGTCGTCATCGCCGTCGTCTTCCAGTCCGTCACCCACCACTTCCTGCAGGCCGACAACCTCACCAACATCACCCGCTTCATCGCCGGCCCCGGCCTGATCGCGGTCGGCGTCGTCTTCGTGCTGATCCTCGGCGAGATCGACCTCTCCCTCGGCTCGGTCGCCGGCGCGAGCGCTGCCATCGCGGCGGTGCTGGCGGTGCGCCAGGGGTGGAGCGAGTGGGTGGCGATCCTCGCCGCCCTGGGCGCGGCCTGCGTCATGGGCCTGCTGCACGGCCTGTTCTTCGCCCGCGTCGGAGTGCCCGCCTTCGTGGTCACCCTCGCCGGGATGCTCGCCTGGAGCGGCCTGCAGGAGTGGGTCCTGGGCGACGCCGGCACCGTCAACAACCGCCACGACGGCGTCGTCGCGAGCCTGGACACCACCTTCCTCGGCGACGGCGACATCGCCTACGCCTGGGGCCTGGCCGTCCTCGCCCCCGCCCTCTACCTGGCCGCCCGCCTGCACACCGCCCGCCGTCGGCGCGCCGCCGGCCTCACCGCACCGCCGGCCGCCGACAGCGCGATCCGCGCCGGGGCACTGGCCGTCCTCACCCTCGCCACCGCCTACACCCTCAACCAGGACCGCGGCCTGCCACTGTCCCTGGTCGTCCTGCTCGGCGCCGTCCTCGCCACCGACTTCGTGCTGCGCCGCACCCGCTACGGGCGGCAGGTCTTCGCCGTCGGCGGCGGCGTCGAAGCCGCCCGGCGCGCCGGCGTCAACGTCGCCCGGGTACGGATCTCCGTCTTCGTGCTCTCCGCGTTCCTGGCCGGCCTCGGCGGCCTGTTCTACGCCTCCCAGCAGGGCTCCGCCGACAAGCAACTGGGCAGCGGCAACGTGCTGATGAGCGCGATCGCCGCGGCCGTGATCGGCGGCACCAGCCTCTTCGGCGGCCGCGGCAAGACCTGGTCGGCGCTGCTGGGCATCCTCGTCATCCAGTCCATCACCACCGGCCTGGACATGGTCCACGCCGCCCAGGCCATCCAGTACATGATCACCGGCGCGGTGCTGCTGGCCGCCGTCGTCCTCGACTCCCTCACCCGCCGCACCCGCAGCAGCGGCCGCGGGTAGCCCGGGCCGGGGCCCCCGGCGCGTGCCCGGGGGCCCCGGTCAGGAGAAGGTGATCTCCAGCCAGGGGCTCATCATGATCCCGGACGCGCCACCCGGCTGCCGGGCCAGCTCCGCCTGGGCGGCCTGCAGGTTCTGGCCCGGCCCCTGCCAGAACGTGTACGGCCCGCCGGCGTTCTCGGGAGGGATCAGCGCCCAGTACTGGTAGTGCGTCAGGGTGAGGTAGACGCGCTTGGTGACGTAGTCCAGCACCACCTTGACGTTGTGCTCCCAGTCGCTGCCCGTACCGGTGTACTCGGCGAAGCCGCGGGGAGCGGTGGCCGCGTTCTGGACCGAGGAGCCCGCGCCGGACTGCGAGTTGGCGCCGTAGTGGGTGTGCAGCGGCCCGGCGTGCGCGGGCACGTCCGCCGGGTCGAACCGGTTGTCGGGGAGTCTGCCGTAGTCGTCCTGGTGCCAACTGCGCAGCGTCCCCGGCTGGTTGGGGCTCTTGTCGCGTACCGCCTGCTGCGCCGGGGTCCGCTCGTCGATCACCGGTCGCTGCTGCCCCTCGTCGGGCGCCTCCAGCTGGTAGCGCACGTCGAAGACGAGGTTGAGCAGCGGGCGCGGCAGCATGTCGACGGCCTGCTTCAGCGTCAGCTTCGTCAGCGGCAGGTTCCCGCCGCCCCGTGCGTGGCTCTGGAGCCTGGGCTGCTCCTGCGGGGCGTCCCCGGCGACGACCGGGCCCAGTGACCGGGCGGTCTTCTCCCGCATCGTGTCGTCGTTCCCCCAGTAGGGCTCCGTGTTCCCGGACAGGGAGGTGTGGTAGTAGCCGGTGTCCGCGGTGCTCGGCTCCGTCGCGTACCGGGTGTCCGCGTTCGGCACCGGGACCATGGCGCCCGGCCCGTCCTCGTGGTCCGGCGGGTTGTGGTCGGAGACGTAGACCTGCTGGGTCTCCAGGAAGGTGTTCACCGCTGCGACGAGCGCGGTGGTCAGCCGCAGGGCCTCCGGCACGTCGAGGGTGGCGGGCTTGAGCCTCTCCCTGATCGCGGCGAGCCTCGCCTTGAACCCGCCTGCGGGGTCGAGCTTGTGGGCGCGGTTCACCTCGTCCTGCACGGCGATCGCCAGGTAGCGCGCGAGCTGGGGCGCGGTGAGCGGCTGCTCCTCGGTGGCGCCCACTCCCCGCGCGTACATACCGGGGGTGACCTTGACGATCCGCTGCACGGCGGCCGGTCCGCCGGCCTGCGCACGCGCGGTGGCGCCGGGGCCGGAGTCGTACGTCCCGGCCGGGTGCCCCGCCATGACGCGCCGCGCGGTGGCCTCGGCCTCCCGTTCGAACCGGTCGGCGGGGTCGGAGACCTTCAGACCGGCCCCGTTGTCCGTCCCTGCGACGGCGCCCCGGCGCTGCTGGATCACATGGACGAGCTCGTGGGCCAGGGTGTGCCGGTCCGCGCCGCCCGCGCCGACGACGACGTGGCTGCCCGAGGTGTACGCCCGCGCTCCCACCTCGGCCGCGGAGGACCGGGCCGCCGGGCCGCTGTGGATCCGCACGTCGGAGAAGTCGGCACCGAGCCGGGCCTCCATGTCGGTGCGGACGGCCTCGTCCAGGGGCCGCCCGGGGGCGCGCAGCACGTCATGGACGGCGGAACGCTGCACCTCGGGCTGCCCGTCGTGGCCGGCCCGGCGCAGCATCTGCACCACGGCCCGGTTCCCGGCGGCCGCCTGCTGGGCCATGGGGCTCCAGGGAGCCGCCGCCGCCCGCGGCCCGGCGGGCTGCCGGTCCGGCTCCCTGTTCGTGGCGGTGCCGGTCGTCCTCGCCCTGTTGCGGTCGTGCATGCGTTCCCCATCCGACGGCGGCATTCGGCTCCTCCCCCTCCTGGATACCGGGCGGCCGGCCACCCGCACCAGAGACGCCGGGGCAGTCCCGGGGGACGAACGGTTGCCCCGGCGTGTCCCCGGAAACGCCGGGGCGAAGGCGTGCCGCCATTGCCGTCGGCGACTGGCGGCCCTGGGTACCGACTGCCCACCCGCGGGCGGTTCGGCCGCGGGTGGGCAGGAAGTCGGCGGGGGCGACTTCCTGCGTGCCGGGTAAAGCACCAGACCCCGGCCCACCCGACCAACGCAGCCCAGGCCGCACCCATCTCGCCCCCGGGATGCGCAGGAAGTCGGCGGAGTCGACTTCCTATGCGTGGGTGGTGGCTTGGGCGCGGCAGTGGGTGAGGGCGCACTTGAGGCGCGGGTCGGGGTTGGGGATGGCGGTGAGGAGTTCGCCGGCGGTGGTGAGGGTGGCCCAGTAGGTGGTGGGGTCGCCGGTGCGGGGCAAGGGGCGGGTGGCGGCGAGGGAAAGGTAGGCGGCGGTGAGGTTGCCGGTGGTGAACCAGCGGGTGAGGCCGTGCTGGTGGCCGGGGCGGATGCCGCCGATGGCGTCGATGGCGGTCTGGAAGAGGTCGACGACGGCGAGTTCGGTGGGGTTGAGGGTTTTGGGGATGTCGAAGACGCCGAGGGCTTCGAGGAGTTCGCCGGTGTCGTCCTCGGAGTCGGGGCGGGGGTCGGCGAGCAGGGCGTCGTGGCAGTCGGCCAGGCGGAGGGTGGTCTCGGCGGCGGGGATGTCGAGCGCGTGGCAGACCGCTCGGGCGCAGGTCAGGGGCTGGTGGCCGAGGCGGGCGAGGAGCGCGTAGGTGGTGGCGGGGGTGGCGCCACGGGAGAGGGTGTGGCGGGCGAGGGCGGAGAGATTCATGGGGGTTCGGGCTTTCAGACGGTGACGAGAGCAGGAGCGGGCATGGGGGCGACGAGGGCCCAGACGAACTTGCCGATGCCGCCGGGTCGGGAGGCACAACCCCAGCGTTCGGCAAGCTGGTCGACGAGGAACAGGCCGCGTCCGTGCTCGTCGTCCGGCGCAGCGGCCCGGAGGGACGGTCGCCCGCTGCCGGCATCGTGAACCTCCAACCGCAGACGGGAATTGACCAGGGAGAAGCGGACCTCGATGAGCCGGTCGTCGGGCGCGTCGCAGTGCTGGACCGCATTGGCGAACAACTCTCCCAGGAGCAACTCGGCGGTGTCGCCATGACGTTCGCCCGAGGGGAGCCCGCAGAGGTAAGCGCGGAGCATGTACCGCGCGAGCGGCGTGGATCCGGTCCGCGAGTCGAGGCGCGCGACGAACATGCAGGGGCGACTGGCAGTGAGCATGGGGGACCTCAGAGGGGCGGAAGAAGGTGCACGAAAAGAAGCGCGAAGTCACGCTGCGCGCGTGCTGATCCAGTGTCATCCAGCTGCCGACTTGCGCGACTTGGACGCAGATGGGACCACCGCTCGGGATTCCGCACGTCAGACATAGAACCTCCGCAGGTCGCGCTGCGTTTCCGGTGGATCACCAGGCGTAGCCATGGTGACGTGAAAGCCCCTACGATTTCCAGCGTCTTACCTTTGACAGCAATGTCATGTGAAGGAGCCGAAGGATCATGATCGAAGCCGTTGTTGACACCCAGGCATCGCCACAGATCCGCTTCGGCCAAGAACTTCGCAGGTCACGCCGGGCAAGGCGATGGTCTCAGACTGAGACGGCCAAGCGCCTGGGGTACTCGGGCGCGCACATCTCATATGTCGAGAACGGGAAGCGTTCACCAACACGCCCCTTGGCTGTTAAGGCCGATGAGGTGTTCGGATCAGGCCAACGATTCTTCGAGTTGTGGCGGCGATTCAGCCGGGCGGCGCTCCTTGAGGGATTCGCCGAGTTCGCTGATGCCGAAGCCCGGTGCCGACGGCTGCGTACTGTCGGCCTGATCATCGTTCCCGGCCTTCTCCAGACCCCTGCGTACGCAAGGGCGCTGGCGCAGGCGGCTGTCCGGCGTGGTGCGATCACTCCGGCCGAGGCGGATGAGCGCACGGACTATCTGGCCCTGCGACAGGAGATCCTCGACCAGAAGAACCCTCCGACGCTTCACGCGGTGATCGAGGAGGGCGTGTTGCTGCGCCCCGTCGGCGGCCCTCAGGTCATGGCCGAGCAGCTGCGACACCTTGCGGGCTTGGCCGAGCGCCCGAACATCACCGTGCAGATCGCCCCATTCAGCATGGGCGAGAATCTCTCCTTCACGCTGCCGGTCGTTCTGTTGAACCTCCCGGATCACACAGTCGTGGGGTATGCGGAGTCGACGGCGAGGGGCCACCTTGAGCGGTCACGCGCAGCGGTTGCGGGATGGGAAAGTGACTACGATCAGCTACTGGTGGAAGCGCTGCCGAAGGCCGCATCCCAGGAGATGATCCGCAGGGCCCGAAAGGAATTCCTCTCATGACCGACCGCGTAGACCTGTCCAGCGCTTCCTGGGCCAAGTCCTCGTACTCCAACAACGGCGGCGACTGCGTCGAGGTCGCTGCCGACGTCCCCGGCCTGACTCCCGTCCGTGACTCGAAGGACCCTCAGGGGCCGGCTCTGGTCTTCCGGGCCGATGCCTGGGCGTCGTTCGTCGCCGCCATCCGCGGCGGCGAGTTCGGCGAAGTCTGAGACGAAACCCGGAAGGACCGGACAGTCCATGGCCGCGCCGTCCAGCTGTGCGGACGGCCCGGCCTGACTGCGTTTCGCCGGCGGCCGGTACTGGAAGCGCACGGGCCGATCCCCTCCCCGGCGGCTTTCACCGACGCCCGGCGCCCTGGCCATCAAGGAGATCAGCGTCCGCACGCCCTGGCGCGGCACCGGCACCGCCTGCCGCATCCACGACGCGCTGCTCGCCGGCCGTACCGAGGACCGTGTCACGCTGCTGGTGAACCCGCTCGCCGGGGACGGGAAGGTCCAGCGCCTCTACGAGACCTGGGGCTATCAGGCGTTCAACGCCCAGCAGCCCTCACCGGACTCGCCCCAACTGACCGCGATGATCCGTCCGACCCGTTGAACTCGGCCGCCCGCCGGAGAAGGACCGGCTCGGCGCCCTCGCGATCCACCTGCGGCTCGCTCCGTGACCGGAGGCCGGCCACGCTGCGCCGGAATTCGGCGGGGCCGACTTCCTGCGCGCGGCGCGGGTTCTTCAGCGGCGGGTTGGACGGGCTGCATGGCCAAACTCCCCACCCCAACCGACCACTCCCCCGCCAAGCCGACGCGCGGGTGATCGACTCCGCCGACTTCCCGCGCACGGTGGGGTGTTGAGCCAAGCTGCGGGATACGACGACATGATCGTCGCGTCACTGCCGCCCGGTAGGATCGGCCGCGACGCCCGATGGTGCACTTCAGCGGGCCCAGGACGACGGTGTGTTCGATCGCTTCGCCGGTCACATCGAGAACTTGTGGGCAACCCCGACAACGGAGGTGGTGGATCATGCCCAGGCGTGACTACGAGGACGATCCGAACGCCCCGAAGGCGAACTCGCTGGTCCCGGCCGCGTCCGTCGTCGTGGTCGACGACGCGGGTCGCGTGCTCCTCCAGCGCCGCACCGACAACGGGATGTGGGCCCTGCCCGGCGGCAGGATGGACATCGGTGAGTCGCTCGCCGGGTGCGGTGTCCGCGAGACGCGCGAGGAGACCGGCATCGACGTCGAGATCACCGGAATCGTCGGCACCTACACCGACCCCCGCCACGTCTTCGCCTACGACGACGGCGAGGTCCGCCAGGAGTTCTCCATCTGCCTCCTCGCACGCCCGCTCGGCGGGGAACTGCAAGTGTCCGACGAGTCCCACGAGGTGGCATGGTTCACCCCGGCCGAGACGGACCGGCTGCCGATGGTGGCGAGCATCCGCAAACGCCTGGCCGACTGGCGCTCCGGGGCGATCCCCGTGGTTCGCTAGCCGCTTTCGCTCCGGACAGGTGGGTGCCGTCTCGCGAAAGCACAGGTGCCTCGGGTGCGGAAGGTGGCGAGTCCTGCGGTCGCCCGGGGCGAGGGGGCTGCGGTGTCACGCCGGGTGGATGAGGCGGCTTTCGTAGGCGAAGACCACGGCCTGGATCCGGTCGCGGAGTTCGAGCTTGTGCAGGATGCGCCCCAGGTGGGACTTCACGGTCGCCTCCGCCAGGTGCAGGGTGGCCGCGATCTCGGTGTTGGACAGGCCGCAGCCCACCTGGACGAGCACCTCGCGTTCACGGGCGCTGAGCCGGCTCAGCCGCTCGTCGTGGTCGGCGCTGCGGCCGTCGGGGATGTGGGGGCGGAGGTTCTCCAGCAGGCGGCGGGTGATCCGCGGGGAGAGCGCCGCGTCGCCCGCGGCGACGTTGCGGATCGCGGTGAGCAGTTCCTCGGGCCTGGTGTTCTTCAGCAGGAAGCCGCAGGCTCCGGCGTTGAGTCCGGCGAAGGCGTATTCGTCGAGGTCGAAGGTGGTGAGGATCAGCACCTTGCTCTGCGGGGAGACCCGGGTGACCTGCCGGGTCGCCTCGATCCCGTCGGTCCCGGGCATCCGGACGTCCATGAGGACGACGTCGGGGCGCAGTTCCCGGGCGAGGCGTACGGCCTGGGCGCCGTCCGCGGCTTCGCCGACCGGTGCCATGTCGGGCTGGGCCTCCAGGACCGTGCTGAAGGCCATGCGGAGCAGTGCTTCGTCGTCGGCGATCAGGATGCGGATCGTCATGCGGACGCCGCTGCGCCGTTGTCGAGGAGGAGCCGGGTGTGGACTCCCCAGCCGCCGCCCGGGAGCGGTCCGGCCCGCAGCGTCCCCCCGTAGGCGGCCGAGCGTTCGCGCATGCCGGGGATGCCGTGGCCGGACGGTGTGGCGGCGGCGGGACGTGGCGGGCGGGGGCCGCTGTCGGTGACGTCCACGGTGACGGTCCCGGTCGAGCACTGGATCCGGACGCTCGCGCGGGTGCCTGCGGGGGTGTGTTTGAGGGTGTTGGTCAAGGCTTCCTGTACCAGGCGGTAGACGGTGAGTTGTGCGGTGGCGGGGATGTGGGTGTGGCCGCCGTGGACGTGAAGGCGGGTGGGCAGTCCGGCGGCGCACATCTGGTCGGCGAGGGTCTCCAGTTGGGCGATGCCGGGCAGCGGGTGGCGCTGCGCGTCCGGTTCGTCGGTCCGCAGGACGCCCAGCGAGCGCCGCATGTCGGTCAGGGCCTGCCGGCCCGTCTCGGAGATCTGGAGCATCGCGGCGGTGGCCTTGTCGGGCGACCTGTGCTGCGCGTAGACGGCGGCGTCGGTGAGCGCGACCATGACGGACAGGTTGTGGGTGACGATGTCGTGCATCTCCCGGGTGATGCGGGTCCTTTCCTCGGCGGCGGCCAGTCGCGCCTGCTGTTCCTGCTCCTGCTGCAGGCGTGCGGCCCGTTCCTCCAGGGCCGCGAGGTAGGCGCGCGTGGTGCGCACGTTCACGCCGAGGACGGCGGTGGCGACGGTCATCGCGGTGGCCGCGACGAAGGGGGTCAGGAACGCGCCTTCCGTCGTCCAGCGCAGGCAGGCCAGGAGGACCCCTGTCTCCACGACGGCACCGGCGACGAGCGTGCCGCGCCGGCCCGCGTTCGCGGCCACCGTGTGGAGAGCCACCAGCAGGGCGATGTCGGCCGGCAGTTGGACGTCCGTCAGCCACTGGACGAAGGCCGCCACCGCCACGGCGCCGAACACCGTGAACGGGGCCCGGCGCCGCCACAGCAGGGGCAGCGCGAGGGCGGCGGTGAGGGCCGTGGCCACCGGCAGCTCGTGCGGCGCGCGCGTGGTGATGACGTTGAGGAGCAGGAGCGTCGGCAGCAGCGCGTCCCACACCGCGGGCGGCAGCCGGGAGCCCTCGCGCACGGCGGCCGTCACCGGTCGCGCCGCTCGTGCAAAGGCCCGGTCGGCGTACCTCGTCAGCCGTAGGGCCGCCCTCGCCCACCACGCACGCAACCGATCCCGCACCCGTTGGGCATGGCCGGGTTCCGCGGCCGCCTCGGCCATCACATGTCCCTGTCGGTTCAGTGTCATGGTGGCCCCGGCCGGGGCCACCACCGCGGACAGCCGGATCCGCGTCGGGTACGGGGACCGTACGCCTCGCGCCGCCCGGCACGTACCGCGGCCCTGTCACCGTAGGCCGCGGGCCCGCGCCGCACATGAGTCCACCGTCTGAGGGCACCGTGCCGGGATACGACCGCAGGAGGAGTCCCGCTACCTCCCGGGGTCGCAGAGCGGCCGCCGATCCGGCGTGCCCGACTGCCACTGCGGTCGCAAAGGGACCTGCCGCGGATTGCGACCCCGGTCGCCCACGGTGACGACCCGTGATCGATGCGGCGGCGCACGCCCGGAGCCGAGCATGGCCGGGTGACCGAGAACATCGCGGGACTGCCCATGTCCCCCCTGGAAATCCTCGCCCTGCTGGGTGCCGTCGCGCTGGTGGTGGCGCGCTGGCTTCCCCCCGTCGCCCGCCCGCGCGTCACGATCGCGGCGGGGGCGGTCCTCCTGCCGTCCGCGATCGTGCTGGGCGTGGCGGGAATCCGCTGGCAGCTGCTGCCGGTACTGGCGGGCGCCGCCTTCGCGTTGCCGTTCACCCTCTCCCCCCTGCTGCGACCGCTTCGGCGCCGTCCCGGCCGGCCGGCATGGCGGGCGCGGTGGTGGCTGGCGCTGCCGGGATCGGTGGCCTGCATCGGCCTGATCGCCATGGGCCCGGTGGCCGCATGGGCCTTTCCCGTGCCCGTGTTCCCCGAGCCGACGGGCAACTTCGCGGTCGGCACCCGCGTGGTGCAGTGGACCGACCCGCGCCGCCCCGAGACCTTCAGCGCCGATCCCACCGACCTGCGCACGGTCGTGGTCCAGCTCTGGTACCCCGCGCAGAAGAGCCCCGCGGGCACGCGGCGGGCCCAGTACCTCGGACGCACGGAGCACGAGGCGCGCACCGTCTCCGAGGCCCTCGCCCGCGGCGTCGGCCTGCCCGGCTTCCTGGTCGACGGCGTCCCGCGGGCCCGCAGCCGTGCGGTCTTCGACGCCCCGGTGGCCGGCGGCGGCGAACGGTTCCCGGTCGTGCTGTTCTCTCCCGGGTCGGGCGGAGTGCGCACCCAGAACACCGCCTGGGCGGAGGAGCTGGCCAGCCACGGCTACGTGGTCGCCGCCCTCGACCACCCGTACGACTCCGCCGCCGTCGTCCTCGCCGACGGCCGGACGGTCACCACCGAGACCGCCTCCACCGGCGACCCGGCCAAGGACGAGGAGCTGGCGGCCGGCTGGACAGCGGTTCGAGCCGCCGACCTCGGCTTCGTCCTCACCCGGCTGGACGCTCTGGACCGGGGTGAGAGCGCCGACCCGCTGACCGGACGCCTGGACACCGGCCGGGCCGCGGTGACCGGCCACTCCATGGGCGGTGCCGCCGCCCTGCAGGCAGCCCGGCAGGACCGCCGCTTCGACGCCGTCATCGATCTGGACGGCTACCCCCACGGCCCCGCCTCCCCCTCCCTCCACCAGCCGGTGCTCGCGCTCACCCAGGCCGTCACCCCGGCAACCGACCCGCGCTACCTGCCCCGCCTCACCGAGGCCCTCGACTCCAGCACCGCGACGAGCTACCGGCTCACCGTCCCCGGCGCCGCACATCTCACGTTCATGGACGGCCCCCTGTACCTGCCGCCCGTGCCCTCGATCGTCGGTTCCCTGAGCCGCACCGAGGGCCCGCGCGTCGTCGCCGCGGCCACCCTCGCCTTCCTGGATGCCGTACTGCGGGGCAAACCCGGCGACCCGGCCGGCGTTCTGCTGGCCTACGGCAGCCTCGGCGTCCACCACCCGGGCGGCCACGGGTGAAGCCGGACACCGGGGGCCGCTGCGGCGACGGTGCCGGAGCGGATGGCTCCCCAGTCGG
This sequence comes from Kitasatospora sp. NPDC101235, assembly GCF_044767505.1. Classification (NCBI taxonomy): domain Bacteria; kingdom Bacillati; phylum Actinomycetota; class Actinomycetes; order Kitasatosporales; family Streptomycetaceae; genus Kitasatospora; species Kitasatospora sp. NPDC101235. The sequence continues at coordinate 205,232 of NZ_JBIWNZ010000012.1, read as the reverse complement.
GGCAGTTGTCGCGAACGCCCGCTGTGTGCGTGATCGCCGTGGTACGTTCCGTTACCTCAACCGAAAACAGGCGACCCCGGCGGTGCTACCAACACCCCGGGGTCCGGCAACAGGAGCAGACACTCCCGATGCGTGTTCATCGTAGCGCCCACGTGCGCGACTTCACCGTGTTGCCCAACGGCATGCTGCAGTGCCGACGGCTCTCCTTCACCGCCCGCGGCCTGCTCGCGGACCTCCTCTCCCGCCCCGACGGGTGGCGCGAGGACGGCCGGCACATGGCCGACACCAGCCCCCAGGGGCGCGGCGCGATCCGCAAGGCCCTGAAGGAGCTGACAGCCGCCGGGTACTACCGGGTCGAGAAGATCCGCAGGCCCGACGGCACGATCGCCACCGAGACCCACGTCTACGACACCCCGCAGCTCGCGCCGCCGGGTGTCACCCGTCCGGTTCCCGGTCGAGCGGCCACCGGTGGCGCTGGCGCCCTTCCAAAGGACCGGCACCAAGAACCCTCCTTCCCTGCCTCTGATGTGACGGATCATCAGAGTGCAGGTGGCCAGGCCGCGGAGGTGCCGGACGAGCAGCTCCGTGAGGCCGTCGCCACGCTGTTCCGGGTGATCCGCCCGGAGCCGCGGCTGCGCCTGGGTGAGGCCGAGGCGCGTGAACTCGCTCCCCTGGTCGCGCAGTGGCTGGAGCGCGGCAGCAGCGCCGCCGACCTCGCCCAGGCCCTACTGCCGGGCCTGCCCGCCCCGATGCACTCGGCGGTCGCGGTGCTCCGCTACCGCCTGGAGCGCAAACTGCCGCCCGCCCCGGCCGTTCGGCCCGCAGCGGCCCGGTACGCCGAGTGCACCAAGTGCCATGACCCGGTGCCCCGTTCGGGAATCTGCGGCCCCTGCGCGGGCCTCGTGCCCCGGCCCGCCGGGATCGGCGGCGGCGAGGCCACCACCCGTACCGGCGCCGCCCGGGCCAGGGCGGCGCTGCGGGGCTGCGGCCGATCGCTTCGGCCCGCGTGTTGAGTGCGGGCCGGGCAGGCTGCCGCGAGGGGCAGACCGGCCCGGCCCGAGAGACTCGCCGAGGACTACAGGGTCACGGGTTCACGGGGCCGAAGATCGTGGCCGGCTTCTTCTGCTGCGGGTTCTCCAGGCTCTGCAGGCAGAGGGTGTACTTGTTGCTGCCCCGCTTGTACGTGAAGTAGCCGTCGGAGTCGGGGAAGGACGTCCGGCACACGTTCTCGCCGTCGTTGGTGTCGTCCTTGCGGCCCACGACGCGGGCCTCGGCCTTCGGGTCGGAGCAGGGGACCACCTCGACGTCGGCGTTCTTGTCGATGACGCCGGACAGGACGACCGGGTTGTTGTTGTGGATGCAGTCGCCGGCCTTGGCGAACTCGGGGTCGCCCTTCTCCACGAGGACGATCACCGAGATCAGGATCGCCGGGATGAGCACGCCGAGGATCGTGGGCCGCAGGTACACCGGCCTTCCGGGGCCCATCGGCGGGCGGGGCGCGCCGGGCAGCGGCTCCGCCAGCTTGTTGACCTTCAGGCGCTGCGGGATGTTGATCAGCATGATGATCGGGTTGACGATCATCGAGGGTATGCCCCACCAGCCCTGCCAGAGGCTGTCGGAGGTCATCTCGCGGTGCGTGGCGATGCCGCAGCTGCGGCAGAACGGCCCCCGGGTCTTCAGGTACTTCAGGATGATGATGAGGCCCAGGTGCCCGCGGAAGGTCGCGTCCACGGCCGGGACGGATCCGCAGTGCCGGCAGCTGAGTTGCCCCTCGCCGTAGCCGGGCAGGTCCGGGGCCGGGGCCGTGGTGTCGGAGGCGGGCTCGGTGGGCGCAGCGCCGTGGGACGGCTCGACAGACTGAGTGGAAATGATGAATCCCCGTGACGATCATGAATATGTGCGTCGGGAAACCTACCGCCGCCGGGGAGTCGGGAGGAGCGATTTATTCGCCGGCAGGCGGAAGGTCGCTGAACCGTGATCACAAATCAGTCGATCGATGTCGAAACTCCCCCCGCCGGCCCGGCCGCACCACCGCGCGGCCAGGCGTCGGACCGGTCCCTGTCAGTGGCTCCGCGTACGGTCTTCCCATGGATGACCAGCAGGGATCGCACGTGACCGGAACTCCGGTACCCGGGGCGGGAGACGTACGGGAGGCGTGGGGCCGGGTGACCGGGTGGCTGGAGCGGCACGACCCGGCGGTGTTCGCCGCGCTCGGCGGTCCGGGGAGCCGGGAGGCCGTCGAGCGGGCCGAACGGCGCATGGGCCTGACGCTGCCGCCGGAGTTGCGGCAGTGGCTCCTGGTGAACGGCATCGACGCCGGCGTGCGGCCCGACATGCCCTCGTGCCTGGTGACGCGGGGCTGCGACGTGCCCGTGCCCGGCGGCCACATGCTGCTGGGCCTGACGGACATCCAGCGGGTGTACCTCAGTCGGACGGCCCTGGAGGAGGCGGAACCGTCCGAGGACCCCGACTGCCCGTTCTGGCGCCGCACCTGGGTGCCGATCGCCGCCGAACGCGACGGCCTGTACGGGACGTTCGTGGACACGGTCACCGGAACCGTCGGCACGTGGGCGGAGGCGTCCTGCCCCGAGGAGGGCGTGTACGCCTCGTTGTCCGCGTTCTTCCGGTATGCGGCGGACCTGCTGGAGGGAGTCTCCTCGGGGGATTGGACGGGCCCCGGCACGCCTGCCGCCGCCCGCGAGCCCGACCCCCGGCCGCAGGACGAGCCGATCCACGTCTGGGCCCGCACCCACGGCATCCTCGTCAACGAGCGCGGGCGAGTCCCGTCGGCCGTCCGCGAGGCCTACGAGGCGTCACGGAGGTGAGCGGTCCCGCCGATGCGGGGGGTGAGGCGCGCCGCCGGGCACCGGTGAGCGGTCCGGGCCTGCCCTCGGACCGGACCACTCACCGCGTGCTACTCCTCGCTAGGCCGCTCGGCCCGCCGGGTGGAAGTTGATGCGTTCACGGACGACGGGGAAGCCGGCCTTGGCGAAGTTCGCGGCCATGGGGAAGTTGGCCTGGTCCGTCGCCCCGCTGATGGACTCCGCACCCTGCTCGACGAGGAAGTGGGTGCACTCCGCGAGGAGGTCGTAGGCGTAGCCGCGACCGCGCTGTTCCGGGACGACTCCGATGAAGCCGATGGTCGGGCCGGAGGGGTTGTGGGCCGGGATGTGGATGCCGGCCAGGTCGCCCGCCGGCGTGTGTGCGATCTGCCACCACTCCCGTGGGGAGGGGCACCAGTGGAAGAAGTCGAGTTCCTCCTGGGCGGCCTGGTCGAGGCCGCCCTCCTCGACGGCCTTGAGCGCGTGGGCGTCCAGGGTGGCGGAGTGGATGCGGCGCAGCGCGTCGAAGAACACGGTGTCGTCGGGTTCGGCGCTGAAGCGCAGGCGTGCGGGCCGCTCGGGCAGGCCTCGCTCCGGGGTCCAGCGGTAGAGGAAGCGTTCTGCCAGGAGTTCGTATCCCGCGGCTCGTGCGGCGGTGAAGCGGGCCTCGGCGCCGGCGCGCAGGTCGGTGCGGTCCCGCCAGCCGCCGGGCAGGTTGATCTCGAGTTCGACCTGCCAGGGCGCGGAGCGCAGGAGTTCAGCTCCGGCCTCCTCCTCGCCCTCGGCCACGTCGAACCAGTTGATGTTGACGGGCTCCGGGTCGTCGGGGCCGCCCCACCAGGCGCCGCGTGCGACGACCTCGCCGTCGCGCAGGGCGACGCGCTTCCAGTCGGGGCGGAACCGGGTACGCCGATGGCCTTCACGGGCGCCCAGGGGGTCGGGGAGTGCGTCGAAGAGATGGGCGTCGCTCGCGGAGAGCGCGCGGATGACCGGATCGGTCATGGATTCCTCCGGGATGAAGGCTGCTTGGAGCGCTCCCGGTCAGAATTCGCGAACCACGCCGGGGCAGCGGAAGAGGGAGCGCTGGAAAGGTGTGAACCGCACGGCACTCGCCTCCTTCCGTTCGTCTCAGGGCGTGGAGCCACAGAGTATGTGATCTTCCGTGGGCCCGTCCACGGATTTCCGTGCCCCTGGACACGTCCGTTGAACGCGCCGGTTGAACACGCCCGCTGAACAGGTCCCTCGGAGGAGGGCTTCGCGGACGGTGCCGAGCGCTCTCGGGGCCCGGGGGCCGTGGTGCGGTCCCGCCGCCTCCCTCAAGGCGGCGGGACCGGCGGGTTGCGCGGCCCGGGTCAGGCGGGGCGGATGCCCGGGTTGCCGGCCTCGGTGGTGAAGGAGGCGGCGGTGGACAGGGTGCCGCCGGGGCGGGTGATGTGGGAGACCACCCGGTAGTCGGCGCGGGCCCGGTGGCGGTCCAGGGTGAGGACGGTGTAGCCGCGGCGCCCGTCGTAGAACTTCATGTGCGGGTTGGCCGACATGAGGTTGTTCCAGTTGGAGGGCTTCTCCTCGCCGTCGCCGTCGCTGCTGATCGAGGTGCCGACGAACTCCACGCCCACGGTGCGGGAGTTCGGGTCGTTGAAGTCGCGCTTGACGTCCAGGGCGTAGGCCACGTGCACGTCGCCGGTGAGCAGCACGAGGTTCTTGACGCCGGACTGGTCGACGGTCTGCAGGAAGCGCTCGCGGGCGGCCGGGTAGCCGTCCCAGGCGTCCATGGAGAGCTTGGAGCGGTCGGCGGTGGTGTTCTTGCGGCGGGAGAAGACGACCTGCTGGGGCACCACGTTCCAGGTGGCCTTGGAGTGGCGCAGGCCTTCGGCGAACCAGCGTTCCTGGGTGGCGCCCATCAGGGTGCGCTTGGGGTCGTCGGACTCCGGGGTGGGGTACTGCCAGCCGTCGCCGTTGGCCTGGTCGTCGCGGTACTGGCGGGTGTCGAGGATGTCGAACTGGGCCAGCTGGCCGAAGTGGACGCGCCGGTAGAGGGTCAGCTCGGTGCCGCGCGGCTGGGGCATGCGCAGCGGCTGGTTCTCCCAGTAGGCGCGGTAGGCGGCGGCGCGGCGGGCGACGAAGGGGGCCGGGTCCTGGTTCTTCTCCGGGATGCCGGCGGCGTAGTTGTTCTCCACCTCGTGGTCGTCCCAGGTGACGTACCAGGGGTGGGCGGCGTGCGCGGCCTGGAGGTCGGGGTCGTTCTTGTAGAGGGAGTAGCGCAGCCGGTAGTCCTCCAGGGTGGTGGTCTCGTGGTTGAAGTGGGCGGCGAGGGTGCGGTCGGTGTACTTGCGGTCGCCGCCGACGGCGTCGATGCCGTATTCGTAGATGTAGTCGCCGACGTGGAAGACGGCGTCGAGGTCCTCGCCGGCGAGGTGCTTGTAGGCGGTGAAGTAGCCGTCCTCGTAGGCCTGGCAGGAGACGAAGGCGATGCGGGCGCTGTCGAGCTTCCTGCCGCGCGGCGGGGCGGTGCGGGTGCGGCCGACGGGGCTGGACCAGGGGCCGACGGTGAAGCGGTACCAGTACTCGCGTCCGGCGTCGAGGTCGTCGACGTCCACGTGGACGGCGTAGTTGAACTCGGCGTGGGCGCGGGCGGTGCCGCGGCGCTCGACGCGGCGGAACTTCTCGTCGCGGGCGATCTCCCAGGCGACCTTGACGGAGCCGGTGGGCGGCAGGCCGGCGCCGGGCTCCAGGGGGCGCGGGGCCAGGCGGGTCCACAGCACGACGGCCTCGGAGGTGGCGTCGCCGGAGGCCACGCCGAGGGTGAAGGGGTTGTCGCCGATGGCGCGCGGGGCGATCTCGTTGTCGGTGGCGTGTGCGGAGGGCAGGTTGACGCTGAAGGCGAGCGCGGCGGCGGCCGAGGTGACGGTCAGGAAGCGGCGCCGGTCCAGGCGGGCGGCGGCCTCGCGCAGCATCCGGTCGGCGGTGGGGTGGTCGGCGGGGCGGGTCATGGGGGTGGTGGCCTTTCGCTGCTCGGGTGTGTGCGAAGGGAATTGGAGTGGACCGCCCCGTACTGCGGGGGTCGGGATTCCGGCAGCAGAGTGATCATCTGATGGGAGACCTGTGAAGGTCCGGCACTTCGCCTCGAACAGGACGGAACGTCATGTTCCGGTCGCGTTCGCCGTGTCCCGCCCGGCCCCGCCGCACACCCGCAGGCCCTCGCACCCGCCCGTGCGCCCGGTGGGCGCGGCCCGCGCAATGGGCCGGTCAAGCCGCGCGCACCGGGTGCTCAGACGACTTCCAGGTTGGCCATCATCCCCATGTCCTCGTGCTCGGCGTTGTGGCAGTGGAAGAGGTAGCGGCCGCGGTAGCCGTCGAAGCGCGTGATGATCTCCGCCGACTCCCCCGGGCGCAGCGAGACGGTGTCCTTGAGGCCGGCGTCGTGGGGCAGCGGGGGTTTGCCGCCGCGGGTGAGGATGCGGAAGCCGACCAGGTGGAGGTGGACGGGGTGGTGGGCGTCGGCGATCAGGCGCCAGATCTCGGTGTCGCCGAGGGGGACGGTGACGTCGGGGCGGGCGGGGTCGAAGGGGCGGCCGCCGATGAGCCAGCCGTGGCCGCCGTTCATCCGGCCGGCGCGGAAGGCGAAGTCGCGGGTGCGGACGGCGTCTTCGCGGTGCCAGTCGGGCAGGTCGGTGGCGAGGGCGGGTGGGATGCGGCTGTCGTCGGTGGCCGGGCGGGCGATGCGGAAGGCCATGATGTCGCGGGTGCGTCCGCTTCCCAGGCGGTTGACGATCCGCACCAGGGAGCCGACGGGTGCGGAGGCGAAGTCGACGACCAGGTCGTAGCGTTCGGCCGGGGCCATGGGCAGGCTCTGGTGGGTGACGGGGGCGGCGAGCAGGCCCTGGTCGGCGCCGATCTGGACGAGGTCGAGGCGGCGGCCGTCCTCGGTGCGGACTTCGAGTTCGTAGTGGCGGGCGTTGGAGCCGTTGAGCAGGCGCAGCCGGTGGCGGGCGGCGTCGGTCTCGTGGACGGGCCAGGGGGCGCCGTTGACGAGGATGACGTCGCCGAGGACGCCGGCGACGTAGGGTTCGGTCACTCCCGGGCGCTCGCGCAGGGTGGGGTCGAGGGAGGGGTAGGTGAGGGCGCCGTCGGCGGTGAAGGCGCGGTCGGCGATCATCAGCGGGATCTCGCGGGGGCCGGCGGGCAGGCCGAGGGCGTCCTCGGCGTCGTCGCGCACGATGTACAGGCCCGCCAGGCCGCGCCAGATCGCGGGGGCGGTGAAGTCCATGCGGTGGTCGTGGTACCAGAGCAGGGTGGGGCGCTGGTCGTTGGGGAAGGTGTGGTCGCGCTTGAGGCGGGTGGTGACGGCGCGCGGGTCGGTCATGGCGCCCATGCCGCCCCCGTGGCCGTCCATGCCCGCCATGCCGGGCATGACGTGGGGGGCCTGGGGCCAGCCGGCGGGCAGGACGAGGTCGGTGGGGTAGCCGTCGGATTCCGCGGGGGTGCGGCCGCCGTGCAGGTGGACGGCGGTGGGCACCGGCAGTTCGTTGTGGTGGGTGACGGTGACGGGCCGGCCGCGGCGGGCCTCGATGGTGGGGCCGGGGAAGGAGCCGCCGTACGTCCACAGCGGGGTGCGCAGGCCGGGCAGGATCTCGGCGCTGGTCTCGCGCTGGACGATCTCGTAGCGGTCGGCGGCGCCGTCGGTGGAGACGGGTTTGAGGACGGCGGGCAGTGGCAGCGGCACCTGGTAGGGGGGCGGCAGTTGGGCGGTGCTGCGCAGGTGGCCGCCGGTGGTGGCGGGGCGGCGGGCGAGGGTGGCGGCGGTGGCGAGGCCGGCGGTGGTGAGCAGGCCGAACGCGCCGCCGATGCCGAGGATCTGACGGCGAGTCAGGCCGCTGGTGCGGGGCTCAGGCACGGTCGTCCTCCCGCCGGGTGGGCCGGCGTGGGGGCATCGGGGTGCGCCACAGGGCGATGGTGAGGACGACGGTGGCGGTGATGGTGGCGACGCCGAGTGGCAGGTGCAGCCACAGGGCGCCGTCGAGTCCGGCGAAGTACTGCACGGTCTCGGCCGCGACCACGGCGAGGGTCGCGGTCAGTGGCCAGGCGCGGCGCAGCCGGATCCAGAGCACGAGGGCGGCGATGAGCTGGACGTAGCCGAGGGAGGTGACGGCGTTGGCGCCGGTGGCGTGCCAGCCGAGGGCGTCGTAGTCGCCGCTGAGGTAGACGCCGGCGAAGACGGGCTGGCCGAAGACGGCGGTGGTGTGGGCGGTTGCCAGGGCGCGCAGGGTCCGTCCGGCGGGCCCGGTCCGCTCCCCCGTGGCGGACCGGGCCTGCGGCTGCGGTGGGGTCCTGTCGGCGGCGATGGCCATGGGCGTCCTTCCTCGAGCCGGCGTCGGGCCGCGCTGTTTGCCGGTGTGCGGCCCTGCCCATGACGCTATGACCGTCCGGCTATCCTGTCTAAGATCAATATCGCTATGGCGTTATGACGCCCGAGGCATGGGGGCCTTGGTGGAGCTGAACACGCTCGCGCAGTTCCTGGCGGTGGCGCGGCTGGAGCACCTGAGCCGGGCGGCCGAGGAACTGCGCGTCGCGCAGCCGTCGTTGAGCCGTTCCGTCGCCCGGCTGGAGGCCGAGCTGGGGACCCCGTTGTTCGAGCGGGGCGGGCGGCTGCGGCTGAACGCGGCCGGGCACCTGTTCCGCGGCCACGTCGAGCGTGCGCTCGGCGAACTGGAGGCGGGTCGGCGGGCGGTGGCGGAGGCGGCCGGGCAGGGGCTGGGCACGGTGCGCCTGGCCTCGGAGACCTTCCTGGCCTTCGGCGGGCCGCTGGCCGCGTTCAAGCGCGGCCATCCGGGGGTGGAGATCGAGCTGCACCAGCTCTGCGCGCAGGAGATGGCCCGTCGGCTGCGGGCGCAGGACGTCGACCTCGCCGTCGTCTCCCAGCCCGTCGCCGCCGAGGGCCTGGAGTCGGTCCTGCTGCTGGACGAGGAGGTGTGGCTGGCCGTCCCGGTGGGCGACCCGCTGGCCCACCGCACCACGGTGGGCGTCGAGGAGCTCGCCCAGCGGCCGTTCATCGCCGCCCGCCCCGGGCACTGGCAGCGCCGCCTGCTGGACCGGCTGTTCGCCGCGCACGGCCTGGTGCCGCGGATCGTCTGCGAGAGCAACGAGGCCGCTGCCATCGCCGAGCTGATCAGCGCGGGCCTGGGCATCGGCCTGGTGCCCGCCATCGCCCGGCGCACCGCCACCCGCCTGCCGCTGGTGTGGGTCGGCGTCGACAGCCCCGACTGCCGGCGCTCCCTGACACTGTTCTGGGACGCGCAGGCGCGCCTGCCCGCCTCCGCCCGCCGGCTGCGCGAGGCGATCGCCGGCTGGGACTGGGCGCGGGGCGGGCCGGCGGACGGGGGCTTCTGACCGGGGCCTCTGACGGAGGCTTCCGAGGGCCGCTGCGGTTTACAGCTTGGCGGCCGAGAAGGTGTCGCACTGGGCGGGGTCGCCGCTGCGGTAGCCGGTGGTGAACCAGGCCTTGCGCTGCTCGGCGGAGCCGTGCGTCCAGGCCTCCGGGTTGATCCGGCCGGTGGCCTGCTGCTGGATCCGGTCGTCGCCGACCGCCGCGGCCGCGTCCAGGCCCAGGGCGATGTCCTGGTCGGTGAGCGAGGCGATCAGCGGACGGCCGGTGGAGGCCTGCGGGGTGGTGGTCGCGTGGTGCGCCCACACCCCGGCGTAGCAGTCGGCCTGAAGCTCCAGGCGCACCGAGCCGCTGGTGGCGCCCTGGCGGTCGCCTCCGACCTTCTGCATGGCGCCGGTGAGGGTCTGGATGTGGTGCCCGTACTCGTGGGCGACGACGTAGGACTCGGCGAACGGGCCGCCCTTGGCGCCGAAGCGGGCGGACAGATCGTTGAAGAAGCCGAGGTCGAAGTAGGCCTTCTTGTCGCCGGGGCAGTAGAACGGGCCCACCGCCGAGGTCGCCGCGCCGCAGGCGGTGGAGACCTGGCTGGTGAACAGCACGGTCTCGGCGTTCTTGTACGGGACCTTGGCGGCGCGCGGCAGCTCGGTGCGCCAGAACTCCTGGAGGCTGTTGGTGACGGCCACGATCCGGCAGTCCTGGCGCTTGTTGGCGTCCGCCCCGGTCTTGCAGGTCTTCTGCGCCTCGCCTTCGGTGCGCACGCCGGAGGAGCTGGAGGAGCCGGAGCCGGAGGACAGGCCCAGCAGCTGCGGGTCGACCCCGAGGACGACCGCCACCAGCACCGCGATCAGGCCCACGGCCCCGCCGCCGATGGCGAGCTTCCCGCCGGGGATGCCGCGCCGGTCGTCCACCTGCGAGGTGTCGAGGTCGCCCTGGTCGTCGAACTGCATTGCCCCTGCCTGCCCGCTTCTGTCGGTCGGTCGCTTTTGTGCGTTCTGGTGACGGTCTGTGCCGTGACGGCCCGGCCCAGCCTACGGGCCCCGGCCCCCGCCACGGCGCAGCGGGGTCTCAGGCGGGGGCCGGGGCGCCGACGACGCGCAGCAGTTCCAGCCGGGAGGCGCACTCGCTGCCGGGCGCGGCGGTGTGCACGAGCAGCAGCTGCTCCTCGCCGCCGGCGGCCAGCACCTCGCACTCCAGGTCCAGCGGCCCGACCACGGGGTGCAGCACCCGCTTGCGGCCGCTGCGCCGCCGGGCGACCTCGTGGCGCTCCCAGTGGGAGGTGAACTCCTCTCCGGTGGTGAGGAGTTGCTCCAGCAGTTCGGCGGCGCGCCGGTCCCCGGGGCGGGCGGTGTGGGCGGTGCGCAGGGCGGCGACGTGGGCGCGGGCGAGGTCCTCGTGGTCCTCGGGCGGGAACAGTGCCCGGGTGTCCGGTTCGGTGAACCAGCGCAGCAGCAGGTTGCGCCGCTCGGGTGCGAGGGCGGCGACGTCGCCGAAGACGGCGGCGGCCATCGGGTTCTGGGCGAGGACGTCGCCGAGGTCGGAGACGACCTGGGCGGGCGTGTCGTGCAGCCGGTCCAGGATCAGCAGCAGTCCCGGCCGTACGTGCCCGAGCGGTCCGTGTCGGCGTGGCGGCTCGTGTCCGGCCAGGCGGAACAGGTGGTCGCGCTCGTCCTCGCTCAGCCGCAGTGCCCGGGCCAGCGCCGCGAGCAGCTGCGGCGAGGGCTGCGGGCCGCGCCGCTGCTCCAGGCGGGCGTAGTAGTCCACCGACAGTCCCGCCACCTGCGCCACCTCCTCCCTGCGCAGCCCGGGCGTGCGCCGTCGCGCCCCGGGCGGCAGCCCCAGGTCGGCGGGGGCGAGCCGGGCCCGGGTGCGGGTGAGGAAGTCGGCCAGTGCCGCTCGGTCGATCATGCCCCCAGCATGACCGGCCGGGGCACGCGGCAACCAGGGATCGCCGGTCCCTGGTTCGGGAGGTCTCTGCCGCGCCGTTCGTGCCGCGGGCAGGGTGGTGGGCGTCGGAGGAGAACAACTCCCCTGGAGGGGGCGGGCGATGGCGAAGATCCTGGTGACGGGTGCGACCGGTGCGGTGGGCAGGCGGCTGGTGCCGCGGCTGGTGCGGTGGGCCGGGGCGGACGGCTCCTCGGTGCGGGTGCTGGTGCGGGACGCGGCGAAGGCGGCGGCTCTGGCGGGTGCGGGGGTGGAGGTGGTGGTCGGCGACCTGTGCGAGGAGGCGGACCGGGCGCGGGCGCTGGCGGGGGCCGAGGTGGTGCTGAACGTGGCGGCGGCGCTGCGCGGGGTGCCGGACGAGGCGGCGTGGGCGGTCAACCGGGACGCGGCGGTGGCGCTGGGGCGGGAGGCGGCGAAGGCCGGGGTGGCGCGGTTCGTCCACACCAGTACGAACCTGGTGTACGGGCGGGGGCTGGGGCGCCCCGCGGTGGAGGGCGACCGGCTCGCGCCGGATCCGGCGTGGGGGGTGTACGCGGCCTCCAAGGCGCAGGCGGAGTCGGGTCTGCGCGTGCTGGGTGACGAACTTCCTTTGGTGGTGGCACGGTTGGCGTTCGTGTACGGGCAGGGCGATCCGCACCTGGAGCAGTCGCTGCGGTGGGCGGCGAACTGGCCCGCGCACCAGCGTCTGGCGGTGGTGCACCACGCGGACGTGGCGCGGGCGCTGTGGCGCGCGGTGGTGGCGCCCGGCATCGAGGGGCGCACGTACAACGTCGGCGACGACGCGCCGCTGACGGCCTGGGACCTGTACGCGCTCAACGGGCAGGTGCACCCGGGCGGTTCGCCGCAGGAGCCGTTCGACCCGTGGGAGGGACAGGTGTCGACGGCGGCGGCGCGCCGGGAGCTGGGCTGGCGTCCGCTGTACCCGTCGGCGTGGGCGGCGGCCGATGCCGGGGCGCTGTGACGGCCGCAGGCGCCCGGCCCCGCCGCGCAAAGGGGCGGGGCCGGGCGACGCTGCTCAGCCGGCGGGGGCGTAGCCGGCCGGGCGGGTGGTGAAGGTGCCGCGGCCCTGGGTGCGGCCGCGCAGGCGCCCGGCGTAGCCGAACAGTTCGGCGAGCGGTACCAGTGCGCTGACCTGGGCGGTGGTGCCAGGGCCGGGTTCGGTGGCCCGGACGTGGCCGCGGCGGGCGGCGAGGTCGCCGAGGACGGTCCCGAGGGCATCCTCGGGCACGGTGACGCTCACCTCGGCGAGCGGTTCCAGCAGGTGCATCCGCGAGGCGCGCAGTGCCTCGCGCACACCGAGGCGGGCGGCGGTGCGGAAGGCGAGCTCGGAGGAGTCCTTGGGGTGGGTGGCCCCGTCGGTGAGGGTGACGGCGACGCCGGTGACCGGGTGGCCGCCGAGCGGTCCCTCGGTGAGGGCGTCGCGGCATCCGGCCTCGACGGCCTGCACGTACTCGCGTGGCACCCGTCCGCCGGTGACGGTGGAGGCGAACGCGAACCCCTCCTCGGCGCCTTCCGGCAGGGGGTGGACGTCGAGGACGAGGTGGGCGAACTGCCCGGCGCCGCCGTCCTGTTTGGCGTGCCGGTAGGTGAAGCCGGTGACGCCCTCGACGAGGGCCTCGCGCAGCGCGACCTTCGGCCGGCCGACCACCGCTTCGACGCCGGCCTCGCGCCGGACCTTCTCCACCGCGACTTCCAGGTGCAGTTCGCCCAGGCCGGACAGGGTGCGCTGGCCGGTCTCGGGGTCGGTGGCCACGCGCAGGGACGGGTCCTCCTCGGCCAGGCGGGCCAGGGCTGCGGCGAGCTTGTCGGTGTCGGCGGCGCGGCGGGCCTCGACGGCGACGGTGACGACCGGTTCGGCGCTCACGGGGGCCTCCAGGACGATGGGGTGCTCGGCGTCGCACAGGGTGGCGCCGACGCGGGTGTGCTTGGGGCCGATGACGGCGACGATGTCGCCGGCGCGGGCGTGTGCGGTCTCGGTGTGGCGGTCGGCCAGGACGGTGAGGATGCGGGCGACGCGCTCGCGGCGGCCGGTGGTGGTGTCGAGCACGGTGTCTCCCTGGTGCAGGGTGCCGGCGTACAGGCGCAGGTGGGTCAGGCGCCCGGTCGGGGCGGCGGTGACCTTGAACGCCAGGGCGGTCAGGGGCTGTCGGGGGTCGGCCTCGCGCTGCTGGGTGCGGTCGGCGGAGCGGGTGGGCGGGACGTCGAGCGGGGAGGGCAGGTAGGCGACGGCGGCGTCCAGGAGCGGTTCGATGCCGCGGTTGCGGTAGGCGGAGCCGCACAGCACCACGACGGCCTCGCCGGTGCGGGTGAGGTCGCGCAGGGCTGCGGTGAGGGTGGCGGCGGTGAGGGTGGCGTGGGCGCAGTACTCCTCCAGGGCGTCGGGGTGCAGTTCGGCCACCGCCTCCTCCAGGGCGCGGCGGCGCTCGGTGGCCGCGGCTTCCAGGTGGGCGGGGAGCGGGCCCTCGTGCGGGGTGCCGTCGTCGTCCCAGGTGAGGGCGCGCAGGCGGATCAGGTCGACGACGCCGGTGAACGACTCCTCGGCTCCGATGGGCAGGTGGACGGCCAGCGGGCGCGGGTGCAGGCGTTCGCGGATGGAGGCGACGGCGGTGTCCAGGTCGGCGCCGGCGCGGTCGAGCTTGTTGACGAAGGCGATGCGCGGCACGCCGTGGCGTTCGGCCTGGCGCCATACGGATTCGCTCTGCGGCTCGACGCCGGCGACCGCGTCGAACACCGCGACCGCGCCGTCGAGCACGCGCAGGGAGCGTTCGACCTCGTCGGCGAAGTCGACGTGGCCGGGGGTGTCGATGAGGTTGATCCGGTGCCCGGCCCAGGTGCAGCTGACGGCGGCGGCGAAGATGGTGATGCCGCGTTCGCGTTCCTGGGGGTGGCAGTCGGTGACGGTGGTGCCGTCGTGGACCTCGCCGCGCTTGTGGGTGGTGCCGGTGAGGTAGAGGATCCGTTCGGTGACGGTGGTCTTGCCGGCGTCGACGTGGGCGAGGATGCCGAGGTTGCGGACGGCGGCGATGGTGTTCTCGGTGGTGGTGGTGTGGGTGCGCATGGCCCGGGCGCCTTTCGAGGCGGTTCGTTTCTGGGGTGGGCGCGCGATTTCGGCAGTGCCGACGAGCCGTCGGATGCGGCTGTGTGGACAGACCCTGTGGTCGGACGGGGCCGGTGTCAGAGGGTGGCGGCACTGCTCCGGTGCCGGCCGCGCAGCGGGCACCGGGAGGACGGGGACACCATGATCACCTCGTACCGCGACGCGGGAGAGGGGGTGGCGGCGCTCTGCTTCGGCATGGCCGCTCGCCCCCCTTTCCTCGTCTCGTGCGTCACGGTCGTCGCGCGGGCCGCGCGTCGGCGCGGCTGCGTGGCGAGTGTAGGGACGCCGGGCCGCGCGGGGCGAAGGGTTTTACGGCGCCGGGTCCTGGACGGGTCCTACGGGGCCGGGCTGCGCGGCGCTCCGAAGCGCAGCACGGGCTCGGACCAGCCGTCGTCGGCGACGCCCGCGTCGAGGGCGGCGCCGATGGCGCGTTCCTCGTACGCGAAGTGGGAGTCCATGATGGCGGCGAGCCCGTCGAGTTCGCGTCCGATGGCTTCCGGGTCGGCGCCGGGGGCGGCGTTGGCGGCCTGGTCGGCGAGGTGGCGCACCCGGGTGAGGATGTGGGCGATGAAGCCGTGGTCCTCGACGAGTTTGCCGATGGTCGGCGCCAGGTCGGGCCGTTCGCGCAGGAGTTGGGCGAACAGGCCGCCGTCCTCGCCCTGGTGGTGGTTGGTCAGGGCGGTGCAGAAGGCCAGGCAGTGGGTGAGGAGTGCTTCGTCGCCGCCTGGGCGGCGGGGCCGGCCGAGGTTCGCGCGCAGGTCGGCGAGGCGGCGGCGCAAGTCCTGGTGCGCGCGGGAGAGTTGAAGGCTGAGGGCGGCCGTACGGCCGGTGGAGGGGGAGGCCACGGGTGGCGGTCCCTTCGGTTGTGCACCTCCATGCCTGACGCAGTCCGTCACCGGCACGCGATGCTCGCGCCATCGGATCACGCGCTCCGGCCGGAAGGCAAGCGGAGCCCCGGTACCCGCGGGGGTTCCGGGGCCGCCGTCACGCCCCGCCGTCACGCCCCGCCGGCGAGGTCGCGCAGGCGCAGGGCTCGGCGGCATCAGGCCCGGCGGCGGGGCCGGGCTCGGCGGCAGGCTCGGCAGCCGCGCCGGTGCGCGGGCGCCCGAGCACGATGCCGGCGACCACCAGTGCCAGCCCCGCGCCCTGGCGCGCTCCGAAGGGGTCGCCGTCCAGTGCGGTGCCCAGCAGCACGCCGGTGAGCGGGTTGAGCAGCCCGAGCAGGCCCACCGTGCCGGCCGGCAGGTGGCGCAGTCCGGCGAACCAGCAGGTGAAGGCGAGCGCGGTGGCGACCACGGTGGCGTAGCCGAAGGCGAGCAGGGTGGGCGCGTCCACCGGCGGGGGCGCGCCCTCGACGGCGGCGGCCGGCGGCAGCAGCACCAGGCCGCCCGCGGTCAGCTGCCAGGCGGTGGCGGCGAGCGGGTCGGCGCCCTCGCGCCAGCGGGCGGCCAGCACGTAGCCGACGCAGGAGACCAGCATCGCCGCCGCCGAGGCCGCCAGCCCCGCCCAGCCGATCCCCTCCCCCGGTCCGGCCAGCGCGAGGGCGACCCCGGCCAGGCCCACCACCGACCCGGCCAGGTGCGCGCGGCGCGGCCGCTGCCCGGCCAGCGCCCAGGCGGTGAGCAGCATCGCCAGCGGGGAGGCGGCCATGAGGGTGGCGGCGGCGCTGGTGGGAAGCAGCTGGGAGGCGAGGTAGAGCAGGACGAAGAAGGCGGCGGTGTTGAGCAGGCCGAGCAGGGCACTGCGCCACCACCACGCGCCGTGCGGGCGGCGGCGGGCGAGGGCGAGCAGCAGCAGGCCGGCGGGCAGGGCGCGCAGGGCGGCGCCCCACAGCGGGCGGTCGGCGGGCAGGTGGGCGTGGGTGACCCAGTAGTTGGCGCCCCAGGCGACGGGGGCGAGGGCGGTGAGCAGCACCCACCGCAAAGTGGCTTCCATGGAAGGCAATATAGCTTCCCGGGAAGCTACTGGAGTAGGGTGGCGTCCATGGAGCCCGACCAGCACGAGGACCATGTCGCCCGGGTCCAGGCCGCGTGGCGGCGCGAGCGCCCCGA
Source organism: Kitasatospora sp. NPDC101235 (assembly GCF_044767505.1). Classification (NCBI taxonomy): domain Bacteria; kingdom Bacillati; phylum Actinomycetota; class Actinomycetes; order Kitasatosporales; family Streptomycetaceae; genus Kitasatospora; species Kitasatospora sp. NPDC101235. The sequence goes on along the minus strand of NZ_JBIWNZ010000012.1, from coordinate 188,939 downwards.
CCTCGACGTCTCCCCGCTGGCCGTCATCGGGCGCCTGCATCGCCTCGCCGCCCGCCTGACCGCCGAACTGACCCTCGTCTACCAGCGTTACGGCCTGGGCGAGGGCGAGTTCGACGTGCTCGCCGCGCTGCGCCGTGCCGGCGCCCCGTACGAGCGGGCGCCGGGCGAGCTGGCCGCGCACACGATGGTGACCACCGGCGCGATGACCAAGCGGATCGACCGCCTGGAGCGGGCCGGGCTGGTCACCCGCCGCCCCGCCGTGGACGACCGGCGCGGGCGCGTGGTCGCCCTCACCGACGCCGGCCGGCGTCTGATCGACGAGGCGTTCACCGCCCATCTGCGCAACGAGCACCGCCTGCTGGCCCACCTGAGCCCGGAGGAGGCCGGCGCCCTGCAGGGCCTGCTCACCGCCTGGCAGCACCGCCTGGACGGCGCTGAGGGCGCGGGCCGCGACGGCGCCCACGCGGGGCCCGGGAGCCGCAGGGAGCCGGACGGTGCGGCGGGCCGTACGGAGCCGGACGCCGGCGACGGGCCGTGAGAAGCTGACGCGTGACCAGCGCGCCGCCCCCGGACTCCCCGCCGCCCGACCACCGGCCCAACTCCGCTCCCCCGCCCGGCTGGGAGAACCCGGCCGTGCGCGCCGACCGGCGCCTGGTGGAGATGCTGCAGGAACTGCGGGTGCTCCAGACCGGCGTGCAGATCGTCTTCGCGTTCCTGCTCGGCGTCGCGTTCACCCCGCGCTTCACCCAGCTCAGCGACGCCCAGCAGGACATCTACGTCGCCACCCTGCTGCTGACGGTCGTCGCCGCGGCCGTCCTGGCCACCCCCGTCGCCCTGCACCGCGGGCTGTACCGCCACCCCGGCAAGGCACGGATCGTCACCGTCTCCGCCCGCATCGCCCAGGCCGGCCTGCTGCTGCTCGCCTCCGCGCTGACCGGCGCCGTGCTGCTGGTCCTCGACGTCGTCCTCGGCACGGCGGCGGCGGTGCCGATCACCTGCGCCGTCGCGCTGATCTTCACCGTGCTGTGGTTCGTCCTGCCCTGGGCGGTGCGCCGCTCCGCCAACCGCGACCGGACCTGACCGCGCCCGCTGCCGTACGGGCCGTGCCGGGGGCGCGGGGCCGGGCCGGAAGGCGCGCCCCGGACCGTCTCCCCCACCCCCCGCAGCCCGCCGCACCCCGAACCGTCTACCGTGCCGGTATGCACACCGACGACAGCCCCTGGGACGTCCTGCTGATCGGCGGCGCCTCCGGCATCGGCAAGAGCCGTGCCGCCGCCCACCTCTCCGCCCGGCACGGCGCGTTCGTGGTCGAGTTCGACGACGTCGTGGCCGCCCTCCAGGCCGCCACCACCCCCACCGGCCACCCCGGCCTGCACCACTTCTCCGCCCTGCCCGACCCCGACGCGCTGCCCGCCGACCGCGTCCTGGAGCTCCAGATCGCCACCGCCCGCGCCCTGGACGACGCGCTGCTCGGCGTCGTGCGCAACCGGCTCACCGTGGACGTGCCCGCGATCGTGGAGGGCGACTACCTCACCCCGGCCGCCGCCGCCCGCGCCGGCGCCGAGGCCGCCCGGCAGGGTCGGCGCGTGCGCGCGGTCTTCCTGCACGAGGACGACCCACGGCGCATCGACGCCAACTACGCCGAGCGCGAGCCCGACTCGGGCCCGCAGCCCGAGCGTGCCGCCGTCAGCGCCCGCTACAGCACCTGGCTCGCCGAGCAGGCCCGCACCCACGCGCTGCCCGTAGTCGACTGCCGCCCGTACGCCACCCTGCCCGAGCGCCTGGCCGCCGCCCTGGCGTGACGGCCGCCGGAGCGGCGGGTCAGCCCCGCCCCTGCCGCCCGCGCCGCAGCCGGGCCGCGGGCAGGTGCGGGTGCGGGTGGCGGCGGCCGGGGTCAACCCGGTGGACGTGGTCACCCGCTCCGGGGTGCTCGCCGGGGCCGGGCTGATGGCACCCCGGGCGGTGACCGGCATCGGCTGGGACGTGGCCGGGACGGTGGACGCCGTCGGTCCCGGCGTGACGCGATTCGCGCCCGGGCAGCGGGTGGTGGGCCTGCGCGACCGCCTGGACACCGACCTCGGCACCTTACGCCGAGCACGTCGTCCTGGACGCGGACGCCCTCGCCCCCGCCCCGGCGGGCGCCACCCTCGCGCAGGCCGCGACCCTGCCCCTCAACGGCCTCACCGCACTGCAGGCCCTCGACCTGCTCGACCTGCCGGCCGGCTCCACCCTGCTGGTCACCGGCGCCGCGGGCGCGGTCGGCGGCTTCACCGTCGAACTGGCCGCCCTGCGCGGTCTGCGGGTGATCGCCCTCGCCGGGGAGGACGACGAGAAGCCGGTGCGCGAGCTGGGCGCCGAGTGGTTCGTGCCGCGCACGGCGCCCGATCCGGCCGCCGCCGTACGGGAGTCGGTGCCCGGCGGGGTCGACGGCGCGATCGACGCCGCCCTGCTCGGCGTACGGGCCCTGGGCGCGGTGCGCGGGCGCGGCACCTTCGTCGCGGTCGCGGCCGGCAGCGCCCCGGCGGCCCTGCGCGGCATCCGGGTCGCCAACGTGTGGATCACCGCCGACGGCCCCGCCCTCGCCCACCTGTCCGCCCTCGCCGCCGACGGCCGCCTCACCCTGCGGGTGGCCGACACCCTCCCCCTGGAGCACGCCGCCCGGGCCCACCGCCGCCTGGAGGCCGGCAGCCTGCGCGGCCGCCTGGTCCTGACCCCCTGACCCGCCCGTGCGCAGGAAGTCGGCCCCGCCGACTTCCCACTCCCCCGGCCCCCGCGGCCCGGCTACCCCCGTTGCGGGGCGGGCGCGTCGTCAGCGACGGCCGTCGCGGGCTTGGTGTGGAGCACCTCGCGGGCCTGCTCGGCGGCGCGCACGATGCTCTCGCTGATGAAGTCGAGGAAGCGGGCGATGTTCTCCAGACGGACGGCGGCGGGGGTGCCGGGGCCGAGGACGGCGACGCCCTGACGGGCGGTCTCGATGACCTTGTCGTTGGCCCGGGCGCTGGCGATGACCGCCTGGTAGTAGAGCTCGTCGTCGACGATGTAGCGGTCGCGGCGGCGCTCGTCGCGTTCCCGGCGCACCAGGCTCTGGCTCTCCAGGAAGGAGATCGCCTTGGAGATGGACGCCGGGCTGACCTGCAGGCGCTGGGCGAGTTCGGCGGCGGTGAGGCTGCCCGCGTCCGTGGTCGACAGGCAGGTGACCACCCGGGCCCCCATCCGGTTCAGCCCCGAGCCCATCAGGACGGTGGTGAGCTGCTCCTCGTACGCGGCCACGGCCTCGCTGTCGCGCCCGTGCGGCTGCGGGCCCGACTGCGGGGCGCCGGCGGTGGCGGGCCGGCGCCGCTGGGCGCGGTGTTCGGTGGCGCGGTGGGCCAGGTCGGCGCGGTAGGCGAGGGGGCCGCCGTTGCGCATCACCTCGCGGGTGACGGTCGAGGTGGGGCGTTCCAGGCGCCGGGCGATCTCGGCATAGGGGAGGCTGTCGGCCAGCCCCAGCGCGATCTGCCGGCGTTCCTGCTGGGTGAGCCTGCCTCCCGGCATCGCGTTCTCCTCGATGGTCGTCGCTGCGTTGCTCCCGGTCGGCCCCACCATAGCGTTCACCTTCCACCCATTGCAATGATCGCAACGGCCCTCGTTGCATTACCCGGCACACCCGTTGCAACAGTTTCCCGCTATTCACCTGCAATGACGCAGTTTTTACGCAACGAACTAGTTGCCGACACTTTGAAAGCAACGTAGCGTTTCCAATGTCGGAAACACCGACCGGGCAGGCCCGAAGCCGGGTTTGAGCCCGCACCCGCACAGGAGAGCACGATGCAGAAGTTCGACACCTCCGCCCCGATCACCGTCGTCCTGGACATCCCCGGCGGGCGCGTCCGGCTCATCGCCGCCGAGCGCAGCGACACCACCGTCGAGGTCCGGCCCGCCGAGCCCGGCAAGAGCCGCGACGTCCAGGCCGCCGAGCGGACCGCCGTCTCCTTCGCCGACGGCGTCCTGCGGATCGTCACCGCCGCGGCCGAACACCAGCTCCTCGGCTCCACCGGCTCCCTGGAGGTCACCGTCCAGCTGCCGGCCGGCTCCGCCGTCCGGGGCAAGGCCGCCGCCGCCGAACTGCGCGGCGTCGGCCGCCTCGGTGACGTCGCCTTCGACGGCGCGTACCGCCACACCAAGGTCGACGAGGCCGCGAGCCTGAACCTGACCGCCGTCGACGGCGACATCGAGGTCGGCCGCCTCGCCGGCCCCGCCCGGATCAGCACCACCCGCGGCGACATCCGGATCACCGAGGCGCAGCGCGGCACCGTCGAGCTGAGCACCCAGTTGGGGAGCATCACCGTCGGCGCCGCCGCCGGCGTCTCGGCGGCCCTGGACGCCGGCACCGGCCACGGCCGCATCGGCAACGCCCTGCGCAACGACGGCACCACCGTGCTCGACATCCGCGCCACCACCTCCCACGGCGACATCACCGCCCGCAGCCTCTGACACCGGCCCCGGCCCGACACCATCCAGGGGGACACCATGACGAACAACGCCACACCCGCGACCGGCACGACGGCCTGGACCGGCATGGTGCCGGTCGACGACACCGCCCTGGCCGTCACCGACACCGGCGGCCCCGGCCTGCCCGTGGTCTACCTCAACGGCCAGTTCGCCACCCAGGGCTACTGGCGCCGGGTCCTGGCCGACCTCGGCCCGCAGTTGCGGCACATCACCTACGACGAGCGGGCCCGCGGGCGGAAGTCGAAGCGCTCCGCGGACTACTCCTTCGAGGCCGCCGTCCGGGACGTCGACGCCGTCCTCGCGGCCCGCGGCGTCGAGCGGGCGCTGCTGGTGGGCTGGTCCTACGGGGCGTTCGTCGGCGCGCACTTCGCCTCGCGCAACCCGCAGCGCACCGTCGGCGCCGTCCTGGTCGACGGCGCGCTGCCCTACGACTGGCTCACCGAGGAGATGGAGCAGCGCATCCGCAAGCAGTTCCGGCAGTGGGCCCCGCTCATGGCGCTGATGCGCCCCACCGGGCTGACCCCGCGGATGACCCACGAGCAGATGTCCGAGTGCAACATCGAGCTCGGCAGGATCGGCAGCGCCCGCGAACTGGGCCCGGTGCTGGACGCCATCACCGTCCCGACCCGGTACGTGGTCGCCTCGGGGTCGTCGCTGGGCAGCCGCGGCGACGAGCAGGAGATGATCCGCGCGGCCCTGCCTGCGGTGACCGAGCGCAACCCGCACATCGGGATCAGCGCGAAGGTCCCCAGCAACCACGGCGCGATCCTGAAGAAGGACTTCCGCGCCGTCGCCGACGCCGTGCGCGAGGTCGCCGCCCTCGACCGGCCCGGGGCCGGTCGCTGACGGCCTTGGGTGACTGTGCGTCAATCCTGGTCGCGGTCGCTGTCGCGCGGGAAGTGGAAATGGCGGTGCGCACCGTACGTCGGCTGGGCACACTGGTTCGATGATCATCGACCACTGGCCCCTGCGGGGGCTGCGCGTGACCTCGCCCCGCCTGGAACTGCGCCTGCCGACCGAGGACGAACTCGCCGAGGTGGCGGATGTCGCCGCCCGCGGCGTCCACCCGCCCCAGGAGCGTCCGTTCCTGACGCCGTGGGGCGAGCTGCCGCCGGCCGAACGGGCCCGGCACGTGATGCAGTTGCACTGGACGCGGCTGGGCCGCTGGAGCGCGCAGGACTGGGCGCTGAACCTGGTCGCCTTCCACGAGGGGCGCCCGGTGGGCATCCAGGACATGCGCGCCAAGGAGTTCGGGGTGCGGCGCGAGATCGTCTCCGGTTCCTGGCTCGGCCTGGAGCACCAGGGCAAGGGCCTGGGCACCGAGATGCGTGCCGCGATGCTCCATCTGGCCTTCGCGGAGCTGGGGACGCAGTCGGCGACCTCGCTCTCCTTCGCCGACAACCACTCCTCGCTGGCCGTCTCGCGCAGGCTCGGCTACCGCAGCGACGGCATCGACCGCGACGTCCTGGACGGTCGGGTGGTCGTCTCCGAGCGCCTGCGCCTGAGTCCCGAGGCCTGGGCCGAGCACGCCCGCACCCCGGTCACCGTCACCGGCCTGAGCGACGGCTGCCGCGCCCTGTTCGGCATCGGCGGCTGACACCGGGGCCCGCGCCTGCCTGGGCGGGCATGGCGGCGGTGTCCCCGCCGTGCCCGTCCATCGTCTGTCTACCGGGTCTTCCTACCTTCCACTCACCTGCTCGTCGGCGACGCGAGGCGTCGCCGCAGGACGAGAGCACGTCGAGAGGAACGCAGTGAAGAAGAAATTCGCCGGCGCCTTGATGGCCGGTGCCGCGCTGGCCGCCACCGTCACCATGGCCACGCCCGCCGACGCCGCGGTACCGCAGGGCTGGGCGCACGTCCTGAACCTGGGCACCGGCCAGTACCTGGACGACTACGCCCACAACACCAACCAGGGCGCCCCGGTGTACACCTACGCGCAGACCGGGCAGTCCAACCAGTGGTGGTGGGTGGCCAACAACACCAACGACATGGTCACCTTCTCCTCCTACGAGACCCAGCAGGGCGGCGCCGGCACCTGGTGGTACCGCAACCTCACGCGCGACACCGGCGACAGGGGCGTCCTGGGCCCCCAGCAGCGCTGGGTCGGCGGCCGCGGTTTCAGCCAGTTGCCCGGCGAGGAGCGCTGGTGGTACGCGGACGGTGACGCCGGGACGTACATCCACTCCAACGCCTGGAACGGCGACTGCCTGACCGCCCACGCCGGCGGCCAGGTGACGGTCGAGGGCTGCCGCACCGGCGACCACACCCAGCAGTGGGCCATCATCTACAGCTGACACACCGGAAGGAGTCACCCACCGTGAAGAGCATCAGAAGGATCCTCACCGCCGCCGGGGTGTCCGTGTCCGTCCTCGCCGGCGTGTTCGCCGTGGACGTCCCCGCTCAGGCCGCCGTTCCCCGGGGCTGGGTCCACGTCCAGAACGTGGGCACCGGCCAGTACCTGGACGACTACGCCAACAACACCAGCCAGGGCGCCCCGGTGTACGCCTATCCGCAGACCGGGCAGAACAACCAGTGGTGGTACGTCACGATGACCTCCACCAACAACGTCGTCTTCTCCTCCTACCAGACGCGGTCGTGCGACAACCTGTTCTGCACCGACACGAAGTACCGGAACCTGCGCCGCAGCTTCGGCAACACCGGCGAGCTGTCCGAGTACAACCAGTGGTACGACCCGTACGACAACACCGGGACCAGGTCGCGCTGGTGGTACGCGGCCGGTGACGCCGGGACGTACATCCACTCCGCCGACGGCGACCAGGGCTGCCTGACCGCCCACGCCTGGAGCCAGGTGACGATCGAGGACTGCCGCACCGGGGACCACAACCAGCAGTGGTCCGTGATCTACAGCTGACCCACTCCGGGTGGGCCGCGTCCCGGCACATGGGCACGGCCCACCCGCACGCGTTGATCGAGCGTCTACCGGCGGGGTCGCGGTCCGTGCAACGGCGCCGTGACGAAGGGGTGCCCAGGCGGCCCGGCGGTTCGCGGGCCTCAGGTGCGCAGGGCGGCGGGCAGGTCGGCCAGGGAGTGCAGGACGTGGATGCCGTCCTCGACCGCGGCTGTGGTGGCGGCGCGGTCGAGCCAGAAGGGGTGCAGGCCGGCGGCGCGGGCACCGAGGGCGTCGAGGTCGTACTTGTCGCCGACGTAGGCGACCTGGTGCGGGGGCAGGCCGAGGCGGGCGCAGCCGGCCCGGAAGATGCCGGGGGCGGGTTTGGCCTCGCCGTGCTCGTCGGAGCAGACGAGGGCGGTGTCGGCGAAGTGGTGCAGCAGGCCGGTGGCGTGGAGCTTGTCGCGCTGGTGGCCGGTGGAGGAGTTGGAGACGATGCCGAGGCGGTGGGTGGGGGCGAGGGCGGCGAGGGTGGGGGCGGCGTCGGGGAAGGCGGCCCGGGCGGCGTCGCGGTGGGCGGTGTAGCCGGCGAACCAGGCGGCGGCGGCCTCGTCGGGCATGGCGGTGGTGTCCTCGCCGAGGCGGGCGAGGAAGTGCCGGGTGCGCTCGTGCTGCTGTGCGGTGAAGGTCAGTTCGCCGGCGAGGAAGCGCGCGTACTGCTCCTCCATGACCTCGCGCCACAGTGCCGTGGCCGCCTCGGGGTCGGGGAAGCGGCGCAGCAGGTCGAGTCGGTGCAGGTGGGCGAGGATGCCGGCGCGTTCCGATCCGGTGTAGTCGAAGAGGGTGTCGTCGACGTCGAAGAGCACGCCTTTGACATCCTCCCCTCCCTGAGGGGAAGGGGATTCCTGGCTCACGCTGCCTGATCGCCCTGCGGGCGTTCAGGTCTTCCGCGATCGGCACCAGCCGGGTTGAGACCAGCCCGGACGAGCATCACACGGGCGGAGTTCTTGTCTCTGGGGGACGAGCTCCCGCACGCGGTGCACGAGTAGGTCCTCTCGGAGAGGGGAAGGCGGTGCTTGGCTCTCGCACCGCAGTACGCGCAGTCCATCGTGGTGTGCGCGGGGTTGACCAGATGCACGGTCCGGCCGTGCTTGCGGGCCATCTCGACCAGCGCCGCCTTCGTGGCGCCGATCGCGGCGTCGGCCGCCTTGCCGGCCATGGTGGTCCTGGCGAGGAACTTCGGCCGGAAGTCCTCCACCGCAATCGTGTCGTGGTCGCGCACAACGGTCTTGGCCCACTTGCGGGCGGTGTCCTGGCGCTGGTTCGCGACCTTCCGCTGCAGCTTCGCGGCCTGCCGCCGGGCCTTGCGGTAGCCCTTCGTCTGCGCCTTCCCCTTCGGCTGCCGCCTGCGGGCCATCTGCCGCTGGTAGCGGGCGAGTTTCTGCGCGGCACTCTTCCCGTGCCGGGGATGGGGAAGGTCGTGGGCGTCGCCGGTCGTCGTGGCGATCTCCGTGACACCCCAGTCGATCCCGATGACGCGCCCGGTGGCAGGCAGCGGCTCGACGACCGCGGGGACCACGAAGCTCGCGTACCAGTGCCCGACGGCGTCCTGATACACCCGCACGCTGGACGGGTCCGAAGGCAGGTCGCGAGACCACACCACGGTCACCACGATGCCGCCGGCCAGGTGCAGCCGGCCGTCCTTGATCCGGAAACCGCGCCGCGTGTAGTTCAGCGACGGCCGCGCCTCCCGTTTCTTCTTCGGCTTCGGCATCCCGGCACGCCGACGCATCGGCAGCTGCGCCTTGATGTCCTTCATGGCCTTGGCGCGGGACGTGGCGAAGTCCAGGATGGTCTGCTGCTGCGGGACCGACGCGCCCTCACGCAGCCACGCCGTCGCGCCGCGTGCCTGGGTCAGGAGCCTGTCCAGGTCGGCCGGCCCGCAGGTGCGCCTGTTCTCAACGTCGGCCCGGTTGCGCAGATGGATCTTCCGCGACATGTGGACACACTCGTTCCACACCCACCGACACCGGCCCCACTCCGCCTCCAGCAACGCGGACGCGGTCGACGACACGCGAAGCCGGTAGGTATACCGGGCATGCCCGGCACCCTCCGCAACCTGCCGTGTCGTCATGTCCCGCAACCTAACAGGACCCACTGACAACGAAAGAAAGCGCAGGCCAGAACAGCCGCACAGAGAACTCCGCCGCCGCGCGACTCCGAGTCCCCCATTCCTCCCCCGGCTGAAGCCGGGGGCATCCTGGGAGAGATCTGGTGATCGGCACGGTCCGTCCTTTCGCCCTGCGTCCGCCCGGGTCCGCCGGTCCGCCTGTCGCCGGTCCGTACAGACCCTACGCGGTCGTCGGTGCCCCGCCCCACCGCGCAGGTGGAGGAGCGGATCGCGGAGCTGGTGCGGCGCGCGGTGGGCTGAACCGGCGGAACGGGGTTCAGGCGTCGAAGCGGATCTCGGGCCAGCGGGGTGTGGGGGCGTCCAGCAGGGGGGTGGGGATGCCGTGCAGGTGGAGGTTGAAGTAGGCGGTGAGGTAGGTGCGTTGGGCGGCGACGGCGCGGTGGGGGTCGCCGGTGCCGAGGAAGTGTTCCAGCTGGTCGGCGGGCCAGGCGAAGGCGCTCTGGCCCTGGGGGATGAGCAGTTGGAGGTCGCAGTAGGACAGGTGTCCTGAGCGGGTGAGGGTCAGGCGGCGGCGCCAGCCGGTCAGGTGTGGCCACAGGGTGTCCCACATGGTGTCGCGGGTGGGGCTGTCCCAGGCGGAGGCCATCAGCAGCAGGGGGCGGGGCTGGTCGGCGGTGGCGCTGGTGTTGAACAGGGGGCCGTCCAGGACGGCGCCGGCGCGGATGCGGGGGTCGTCGTGCAGGGCCTGGGCGGTGGTGGCGCCGCCCATGGAGTGGCCGAACATGCCGACGGCGTCGAGGTCGAGGGTGGTGTGGAGGCCGGCGGGCAGCGGGCCGCTTTCGAGGCGGTCGAGCAGGCAGCGGGTGTCGGCGGCGCGGTAGGCGACGATCTCGGCGTCGGTCATCGCCTGGACGCGGGCCTTGTCGCGTACGTCGAGGCGGTGGCCGGGGAATTCGACTTCGCCGGCGTCGTAGGTGTGGTCGACGGCGGCGACGACGTGGCCGTGGGAGGCGAGTTCCTCGGCGAGGGCGGTGTTGAAGGCGCTGTCGGCGCCGGAGCCGTGGGAGTTGAGGACGACGGGGTGGCGGCGTGTGCGGTCGGCGGGCGCGTTCGGGCGGGCGTGGGTGGTGGGCCAGGTGAGGCGGGCGTCGGGGACGGCGAAGTAGGCGGCCTGGAGGTGGGCGGTCTCGGCGGGGCTCATCCACGGTGCGCGGGGGCCGCGGGCGCCGGGGGCGGCCGGGTACCAGAGGCGGGCGCGCAGTTCGCGCGGGCGCGGCACGGGGGCCCAGGCGTCGGTGCGGGTGGGGTCGGTCAGGTACAGCAGGGTGGTGCCGACGGGGTGGGGGCCGGTGGGTGCGGGCAGGCTCAGGCGGGGCTCCCCCGCGGTGCCGGCGGGTGTGGTGTCGGCGTGTGCGGGCCCGGCGCCGGCGGCGACGGTGGCGGCGCCCAGGGCGAGGGCCCCGAGGACGCCGCGGCGGGTGAGCGGACGGCCGGGCTGAGGTCTGGTCATGCGTGGCTCCTCGGGCGGTTCGGCGGCGGCGTGCGAGTCCACCGTGCCGACCGGGCCCGCCGGGGCGCGTCCGTCCGTGGCAGGAGCCGCCCGCGGTGCCGTGCGACCGCGGGCCTACGCCTGCGGCGGCAGCCTGGTGCGCCGGCCCCCTATGGGCCAACCGGCTTCTGGGGGGCGGGAGTTGCCGAGGCCGTCAGGAGCGCGTCGAGCAGGCCGGGGAAGCGGGTGTCGAGGTCGGTGCGGCGCAGGCTGACGAAGCGGTTGCGGCCGGCGACGCGGGTGGTGGTGACGCCGGCCTCGCGCAGCACCCGCATGTGGTGGGAGACGGTCGACTTGTGGAGGTGCTCCAGGCCCAGGCCGCGCGGGTCGCAGGAGTGCTCGCCGCCGTCGGCGTAGCCGAGCAGCAGGGTCATGCGTACGGGGTCACCGAGGGCGTGCAGGACGGTGACGAGGTCGATGTCGGCGGTGGCGGGCTGGGGAAGCCGCTCGTCGTCGCTCATGGCGCACGCTCCTCGGGGCCGCGGGCGGGGAATGAATGGTTTGACAATCATCCACCAATCCCCGAGTGTTTGACGAGCGTCAAACTGTTGCACGGCCATCCAACAGTTCCGTCCGACCGTCCACCCTTGCGCCCCGGGGGGCTCTCCCGTGCCCGTACGTCTGCTCCTGCTCGCCCTCGGCACCTTCGCCATGGGCACCGACTCGATGGTCGTCGCCGGCATCCTCGGCCCGATCTCCGCCGACCTGGGGGTGTCGGTGCCGGCCGCCGGCCAGCTGGTCACCGTCTTCGCGCTCGGCTATGCGCTGCTGGCCCCGGTGCTGGCCACGCTCACCGCCCGCTGGCCGCGCCGGCGCCTGCTGCTGACCGCGCTCGCGGTGTTCAGCGCGGCCAACGCGCTCAGCGCGCTCGCCCCCGGCTACGGGCTGCTGCTGGCTACCCGCGTCCTGGCCGCGGCCGGCGCCGCCCTCTACACCCCGACCGCCAACGCGGTGGCCACCACCCTGGTCGCCCCCGAGCGGCGCGGCCGGGCGCTGGCGACGGTGCTGGGCGGGATGACGGTGGCCACCGCACTCGGCGTGCCGCTGGGCACCTGGGTGGGGCGCACCGACTGGCGGATGACGATGTGGCTCGTCACCGCCCTGGGCCTGGCGGCCCTGGCGGGCCTGGCGCTGCTGCTGCGCGACCTGCCCGCCCCCGCCGCCGCCCCCACCCTCAAGGCGCGTCTGGCGCCGCTGGCACAGCGCCGGGTGCTGGGTGCCGCGGCCACCACGCTGGTGTTCTTCCTCGCCTTCCAGAGCGTCTACATCTACCTGGCCACCGCCGTCTCGGGTGCCACCGGCGGCGACGCCGACCGGCTGAGCGTGGTCCTGCTGACCTGCGGCGTGATGTCGGTGGCCGGCAGCTGGCTGGGCGGGCGCCTGGTGGACCGCCTCGGGGTGCGGCGGGTGCTGCTGGCCGGCTCGGCGGTGGCCGCCGGCGCGTTCGCCGCGCTGCCGTGGCTGGGGCGCAGCATGCCAGGGGCGCTGGGGTACGCGATGGTGGTGCCGTTGGCGGGGTGGGCGGTGTCGGTGGCGTTGCCGCACCGGCTGGCGTCGATCGATCCGGGCAGCGCGCCGCTGCTGATCTCGCTGAACAGCAGTGCGCTGTACCTGGGGACGGCGGCCGGGGGTGTGGCGGGGTCGGCGGCGATCGCGGTGCTGGGCGGGCGGTGGTTCCCGTTCGCGGCGGCGGTGCTGGCGCTGGTGGCGTGCGCGGTGGCGGCGGCGACCACGCGCGACGGGCGGGCGGTCCGGGCCCGGGTGCCGGAGCCCGTCCGCGTCTGAGGAAGGGGCCGTGCCCCGCTCCGGTCGCGCCCCGCTCCGGTCGCGCCCCGCTGCGGCCGGGGGCCGGAGCGGGGCACGGGTGCCGGGTTCAGCCCCGCAGGACCTCGCCGACCAGGGCGCGGGCCTCGTCCTGGACCCGGGCGAGGTGCTCGTCGCCGTGGAAGGACTCGGCGTAGATCTTGTAGACGTCCTCGGTGCCCGAGGGGCGGGCGGCGAACCAGGCGTTCTCGGTGCAGACCTTGATGCCGCCGATCCGGGCGCCGTTGCCGGGGGCCTCGGCGAGGACGGCGGTGATCTCCTCCCCGGCGATCTTGCCGGCGCCGACCCGTTCCGGGGAGAGTCGGGCCAGGCGGGCCTTCTGCTCGCGGTCGGCGGGGGCGTCCACGCGGGCGTAGGAGGGGGCGCCGTGGCGCTTGGTCAGTTCGCGGTAGTGGGCGCTGGGGGTGGCGCCGGTGACGGCGGTGATCTCGGCGGCCAGCAGGGCGAGCAGGATGCCGTCCTTGTCGGTGGTCCACACCCCGCCGTCGCGGCGCAGGAAGGAGGCGCCGGCGCTCTCCTCGCCGCCGAAGCCGATCGAGCCCTCCAGCAGACCGTCGACGAACCACTTGAAGCCGACCGGGACCTCCACCAGGGTGCGGCCGAGGTCGGCGGCGACGCGGTCGAGCATCGAGGAGGAGACCAGGGTCTTGCCGACGCCCGCGTCGCCGGGCCAGTCGGCGCGGTGGCGGTAGAGGTAGTCGACGGCGACCGCCAGGTAGTGGTTGGGGTTCATCAGGCCGCCGTCGGGGGTGACGATGCCGTGGCGGTCGGCGTCCGCGTCGTTGCCGGTGGCGATGGCGTACTCGTCCTTGCGGCCGATGAGGGAGGCCATCGCGGCCGGGGAGGAGCAGTCCATGCGGATCTTCCCGTCCCAGTCCAGCGTCATGAACCGCCAGGTCGGGTCGGTCACCGGGTTGACGACGGTCACCTCCAGGCGGTGGGTCTCGGCGATGCGCTGCCAGTAGGCCACCGACGCGCCGCCCAGCGGGTCGGCGCCGATGCGCAGGCGTGCCTCGCGCACCGCGTCCAGGTCCAGGACGGAGGGCAGGTCCTCGACGTAGGCGGTGAGGTAGTCGTGGCGCCCGGTGGTGGCGGCGGCCAGCGCCCGCGCGTAGGGGACCTTCTTGACGCCGCGCAGGCCCTCGCGGATCAGCTCGTTGGCGCGGTCCTGGATCCAGCCGGTGGCCTTGGAGCCGGCCGGGCCGCCGCTGGGCGGGTTGTACTTGAAGCCGCCGTCGCGCGGCGGGTTGTGCGAGGGGGTGATCACGATGCCGTCCGCGAGCGCGCGGGGGCTGCGCCGGTTGTGGGCGAGGATCGCGTGCGAGACCGCCGGGGTGGGGGTGTAGCCGTCGGCGGCGTCGATCAGCACCTGCACCCCGTTGGCGGCCAGCACCTCCAGGGCGGTGGCCTTGGCCGGCTCGGACAGGGCGTGGGTGTCGGCGCCCAGGAACACCGGGCCCGCGACGCCCTGTTCGGCCCGGTACTCGCAGATCGCCTGCGTGGTCGCGGCGATGTGGTCCTCGTTGAACGCCGCGTCCAGCGACGAGCCCCGGTGCCCCGAGGTTCCGAACGCCACCCGCTGCCCGGGCTCCTGCGGGTCCGGGTTCAGCGCGTAGTACGCCGTCACCAGCCGTGCCACGTCCACCAGGTCACCGGGCTGCGCCGGCTGCCCGGCCCGTGCGTGTGCCATCCGTCTTCTCCCGCCGAAAGTCGGTAACTCGCGATACGTCCTCGCTCCGCGCTCACCGATCGTAGCCAGAACGCGACCGTGCCCCGAACCGCGCCAAGCGGTCCGGGGCACCACGAACGGGCGGGCGGCAGGCCTCAGTCGGGCAGCTGCTGGCGGTGGGCGGCCAGCACCTCGGCGGTGGTGGTGGCCAGGAACTCCGTCACCCGGTACTCGGTCAGCCCGGCGCGCACGAACGGGTCGGTGGCCACCAGTGCCTCGATCAGGGCACGGTCCTCGCCGACCGCGAGGATCACCCCGCCGTCGCGCGGCACCTTGCGCCCCGAGGCGAGGAAGGTGCCCGCCGCGTAGTGCGCCTCCAGCCACTCGATGTGCTGCGCCAGCACGGCGTCGATCGACTCCAGGTCGGCGGTGTACGTCAGCTCCAGTACGAACATGCGGCCAGGCTAGACCCCGGGCCCCGACGGGCCGCGACGCCCCCCGCAGCTCCCGCGCCGGGAGGGTGCCGACCCCAATCCTGCCAGCTCGGGCAAGGGTTGCGGTAGGACACAGCACACCCTTCTTCCGCCTTGCCGCACGGCGGCCGCCGCCCGCAGACTCGTGCGCATCCCCTTCCGCGTCCCGCGCCACCGCCCCGTCCCGGGCGGCCGGCGCGCACGGCGTGCTGCCCGCGGACGGGAGGAACCACACGAACGACGAAGGGGGACGAGGGTATGCGCATGCACGAGGACCTGGTGCTGAAGGCGCGGGTGCGGCTGCTGAGCCACAACGGGCGGATCCTGCACGGCGAGGAGGGCCTGTGGGTCTACCGGGCACTGTTCACGGTCAGCCCGGCCGCCTACGCCTACAAGCTGGCGTTCGTCCTGCGGGAGGCCGCCGAGGGGCCGCGGGTGGCCCACCTGCCCGAGGCGCGGCAGGCGCTGCTGGCGCAGGCGCAAGCCGCCTGCGCGCACATCCCCGCCCACGCCCCCGCCCACCAGGTGCGGATGTGGGAGTACCCGATGACCGAGCTGCGGCGCATCGAGCAGCAGCTCGGCAGTGCAGGGCAGTAGGTGATTACCCGATGGTTGCGGTACAACAATCCCTATTTGACGACTGATCGGAGAAATTCTGATATGAGCAGGTCAGGACTGTCGCGCCGCACCCTCCTCGCCGGAGCCGGCGCCGGGGCCGTCACCGCCGTCATCGGCTGGAACACCGCCACCACCGCCTGGGCCACCGAAGCCGACACCGCCGACGGCGCCGACGTCGCCCGACTGCCCGCCCTGGACGGCACGGTGACCCTCCAGGGCGACGGCCTGGAACGCTTCTCCACCGACTTCGGACACCTCGTCACCGCCACACCCCGCGCCGTGCTGCGCCCCGGCTCGGTGCGCGACGTGCAGCAGCTGGTGGCCTTCGCCCGCCGCCACCGCATCCCGGTGGCCGTCAACGGCCAGAGCGGCGACCTCGCCCAGCTCGGCGAGGCCGGGCTGGAGTCGCACTCCAGCTACGGCCAGGCCAACCCCCGCGGCGGCATCGCCATCGACGCCCGCGGCCTGTCCAAGGTCGTCTCGGTGCGCCCCGGACGCGCCGTCGTCGAGGCCGGGGCCACCTGGGCGCAGGTCACCGAGGCGGGCCTGGCGGCCGGCTGGGTGCCGCCGGTGCTCACCGACTACCTCCACCTGACGGTGGGCGGCACGCTGAGCGTCGGCGGCATCGGCGGCGGCGTGCAGCGCCACGGCATGCAGGTCGACAACGTGCTGGAGCTGGACGTGGTGACCGGCACCGGCGAGCTGGTGACCGCCTCCCCCACCCGCAACCGGGAGCTGTTCGAGGCGGTGCTGGCCGGCGGCGGCCAGGTCGGCGTCATCGTGCGCGTCACCCTCGCCCTGGTCCGGGTGCGCGAACGCGCCCACGTCTTCTCGCTCCACTACGACGACCTGGACGCCTACCTCGCCGACCAGCAGAAGGTCATGGCCGAACGCCGCTTCGACCTCCAGGTCGGCGACGTGGTGCGCAGCGGGGACGGCACGCGCTGGCGCTACAAGGCGGAGCTGGTGGCGTTCGCGGACGCCGGGCAGGCGGTGGACCGGGCGGCGCTGCTGGCGGGGCTGGGCCCGGTGGAGACGGAGGTGGTGGAGCAGAGCTGGCGGGAGTACGCCTTCCGGGTGGACGGCTTCGCCGGGTACCTGCGCGCGGCCGGGTTCTGGGCGCTGCCCAAGCCGTGGCTGAGCGTGTTCCTGCCGGCGTCCGCGGCGCGGGCGTTCATGGCGCGGGCCGCCGAGGTGCTGACGGCCGCCGACCTGGGGGCGGGGCTGCTGCTGTTCTACCCGTACGAGCGCTCGAAGGTGCAGGCGCCGCTGGCGGTGCTGCCCGAGCAGGAGGTGGGCTGGCACTTCGACCTGCTGGCCTTCCCGGGGCCGGGGTCGGACACCGCGGCAATGCTGGAGCGCAACCGGCGCCTGTACGACCTGGCGGTGGAGCTGGGCGGCAAGCGGTACCTGATCGGGGCGGTGCCGGGGATGACGCAGGCGGACTGGCGGCGCCACTACGGGGGGCTGTGGGAGCGGGTGGTGCAGGCCAAGCGCCGCTTCGACCCGGCGGGCATCCTGACGCCGGGGCAGGGCATCCACGTGTCCTGACCTGACCGTCTCTTCCAGGGCCGCCCGCGCCTGCGGGTGGGTGCGGGCGGCCCGGTGGGCGGGTCAGGTGATCTCCATCTGGGCCATCATGCCCATCGCGGAGTGGTCCAGCAGGTGGCAGTGGTAGGGGTAGCGGCCGCGGTAGGAGTCAAAGGCGGCCTGCAGGCGCACGCTCTCGCCGGGCATCAGGCGCACGGTGTCCTTCAGGCCGGCCTCCTCGGGGCCGGGGGTCTCGCCGTTGCGCTGCAGGACGCGGAACTGCACCAGGTGCAGGTGGAAGTTGTGCGGGATGTCGGTGTTGGCGTTGACCACCGTCCAGATCTCCGAGGTGCCGAAGGCGACGGAGGCGTCCACCCGGGCCGGGTCGTACTGCCGGCCGTCGATCAGGCCGCGCGGGGCCGCGCCCGCCGTGCCCTCCTCGACCTTCAGCACGATGGTGCGCTCGCGGGCCACCGGGCCCAGCGGGGGCAGGGTGCGCAGCCGGTCGGGGACGGCGGAGGGGTCGGGGGCGGGGCGGCCGACGTCGAAGCGCAGGACCTGGCCGATGTGTTCGGCGGGGCCGGGCGGCATGGAGTTGGTGAGCACGACGCTGGTGCCGGGGCGGTAGCGGGAGAAGTCGATGACGACGTCGGCGCGCTCGCCGGGCGAGAGGTCGATGGTGTCGGTGGTGTGGGGGCGTTCCAGCAGGCCGCCGTCGGAGCCGATCTGGGTGATCGGGCCGCCGTCGGCCAGGCGCAGGGAGAAGAAGCGCAGGTTGGAGGAGTTGAGCAGGCGGATGCGGTAGCGGCGGGCGGCGACATCGACCTTGGGCCAGGGGCGGCCGTTGGCGAGGATGGTGGCGCGGCCTGCGGCGTCGTCCATCCGGTAGACGAGGTTGCCCGAGGGGTCGAAGCGGGCGTCGCGCAGCGCGATGGGCAGGTCGTAGCGGCCGGAGGGCAGCGGCAGGGCGGCCTCGGTGGCGTCGGTGAGCAGGTAGGTGCCGGCCAGGCCCCGGTAGACGTGCTCGGACTCCAGGTGGTGGGCGTGGTCGTGGAACCACAGGCTCGCGTGGGGCTGGTCGTTGGGGTAGGTGTAGGTGCGGGTGGCGCCGGCGTCCAGCAGGTTCATCGGGCCGCCGTCGCTGTCCACGGGGACGGCGCAGCCGTGCAGGTGCACGGAGACGGGATCGTCCAGCAGGTTGGTCTGGCGTACGATCACCGGCCGTCCGGAGCGGGCGCGGATGACGGGGCCGGGGAAGGCGCCGTTGTAGGTGAGGACCTCGGTGCGGTGCCCGGGCAGGATCCGCGCGAAGGAGCGCAGCATGGTCACCGCGTAGGTGTCGGCTCCGTTGTCGGTGGCGACGGGGCTGAGCACCGGGGGCAGCGGCAGGGTGGTGGTGAACTTCTCCACGAGCGAGGGGCCCGCGTCCGGGCCCGGGTCGGGGGCGGCGGCGCCCGCCGGGTGGGCGTGTCCCGCGTCCTGCCCGGCGGCGGTGGTGGAGGCGGCGGAGGCGGCCGGGCGCAGCGTGGTGCGCACGAGCAGGACCCCTCCTCCGGTCGCCAGGGCGGCGCCGATCATCCTGCGTCTGGTCACCATCGCGTCGTTCCTCCCGCGTGAGCTCCCCCGGCCTCGCCCGGTCTCGCCCGGATGGGGATGTGGGGCGGCCTTGTCCGGGGGTGATTGCAGCAGCGCCGGCTCACGCCCCGGTGGGGTTTGGCTTGGGCCGTGCGGGAGGTGCCCGGGGCGGGAACGGGGGCGGGCTCGGGGTGGGCTCGGGGTGGGTTCGGGGCTGGGCGGTGGGGGCCGGCGGGCGGGGCGGTGGGTGAGCTGCGGGTGTTGCGGGCGCCTTGCGCGCGGTGGCCACCGTGGCTGCGGACGCGGTCGAGGAACGCTCAAGACTCGGCACGCGGTGAACGCTCGTACTCGCCAGGGACCCGGCGTGCTGCTCACCTGCGCGCCGGTCCCCCTGTTGTCGAAGGACTGAGGGGAAGGGCCGGAGCGTGGACCTGCGGTACTGGCTGCCGAGGGCGGCCGAGGTGGCCGAGCGGTGGGGCGAGCGGTTCGGGCCGCTGGAGCCGCACCCCTCGCACCTGGTGGACGAGGCGGACTTCGCCGCCGCGTTCGAGCGTTTCGCCAAGCGCCTGGAGCACAACTACCCGTTCTTCCACCCGCGTTACGCAGGGCAGATGGTCAAGCCCCCGCACCCGGCTGCACTGGTGGGCTACCTGACGGCGATGCGCTTCAACCCCAACAACCACGCCTACGAGGGCGGGCCGGCCACCAACGACATGGAACGCGAGTGCGTCGCGCAGCTGGCCGCCATGTTCGACCTGCCCGCGCACGTGGGCCACCTGACCAGCAGCGGCACCATCGCCAACCTGGAGGCGCTGTACGTGGCGCGCCAGAGCCACCCCGGCCTCGGCGTCGCCTACAGCAGCCAGGCCCACTACACCCACAGCCGGATGTGCCACGTCCTGGGCGTCAGCGGGCACGCGGTGGCGGCGGACGCCCAGGGCCGGATGGACGCCGGCGCGCTGGAGGAGCTGCTGCGCACCGGGCGGGTGGGCACGGTGGTGGTCACCTGCGGCACCACCGGGCTCGGCGCGGTGGATCCGGTGCACGAGATCCTGCCGCTGGCGCGCCGCTACGGGGCGCGGGTGCACGTGGACGCCGCCTACGGCGGGTTCTTCGCGCTGCTGGCCGCCGACGACGCGCTGGCGGCCTCGCTGGGGGTGGACACCGCGCCGTGGCGGGCGATCGCCGGCTGCGACTCGGTGACCGTCGACCCGCACAAGCACGGCCTGCAGCCGTACGGCTGCGGGGCGGTGCTGTTCGCCGACCCCGGCATCGGGCGCCACTTCGCCCACGACTCCCCGTACACCTACTTCACCGACGCCGAGCTGCACCTGGGCGAGATCAGCCTGGAGTGCTCGCGCGCCGGGGCCTCGGCCGCCGCCCTGTGGCTGACCCTGCAGCTGCTGCCGCTCACCGCGCAGAGCCTGGGCGCGGGGCTGGCCGCGAGCCGGCGCGCCGCCCTGGACTGGGCCGCCCTGATCGAGGACAGCGCGCAGCTGACGCTGTACCAGGAGCCGCAGCTGGACATCGTCACCTACTTCCCCACCGTCGCCGGTGTGCCCGCGCTGTCGGCCGTCGACGCCGCCGGCGAGCGTGTCCTGCGCCGGGGCATGGCCGACGAGCACGACCCGGTGTACCTGAGCGTGCTGCGCGTGGACGCCGCCGACTTCACCCGCCGCCACCCGGGCGTGCGGGCGGACGCGGACGGGGCGCGGGTGCTGCGCAGCGTGCTGATCAAGCCCGAGGCGCAGGGGTGGGTGGCGCCGCTGCACGCGCGCGTCTGCGCCCTGGCCGCCTCGGCCACGCGCCTTCCCGCCGATGTGCCGGCCGGCCCGCCCGATGTTCCCGTCGGCCCGCCGGATGCGCCGGATGCGCCGGATGCGCCGGATGCGCCGGCCGATGTTCCGGTCGACCGGCCGGATGTGCCGGCCGGCCCGCCGGATGTTCCCGTTGACCCGCCTTCCCCTTCGTCCGCCCCCTCGTTCGAGGAGAGTGCCCGTTGACCACCGCCACCGCCCTGCCCGCCGCCGCGGGCACCGCCTTACAGCCCGCCGTACGGCCCGCCGTGCGCCCGGCCCGCCCGGGCGAGGAGAGCGCCCTCGCCGCCGTGCTCGCCGGCGCCTTCGCCGACGACGCGCTGATGCTCTGGGCCTTCCCCGACCCCGAGCACCGCGCGCGCGTCCTGCCCGCCTTCTTCCGCGTCCACGTCGAACAGTGCCTGGCCCACCGGGGCGTGCTGGTCGCCTACCAGGCCACCGCCGGCAGCGAAGCGGCCCGCGGCGACGGGCAGCCGCTGGGGGCACTGCTGTTCCTTCCGCCCGGCCTGTGGGAGAACCCGGGCCTTCACGACGGCGCCACCACCGACGCCCTCGCCGAGGCCATCGACGCCCCCGGACACCGGGAGGCGGCCCACCGTCTGGAGGCCATCACCCGCCTGCAGACCCTGCGCCACCCGCGCCACCGCTCCCACCACTACCTCGCCTTCGTCGGCGTGCGCGCCGACGCCCGCCGCACCCGCGCCGGCGAGGCCCTGCTGCACGCCTTCCTCACCGAGGTCGACACCGCCGGCCAGGCCGCCTACGCCGAGACCAGCTCCCCGGCCGGCGCCCACCTCCTGGCCGGCGGCGGCTTCACCCGCTTCGGCGAGGCCATCGCCCTGCCCGGCGGCGGACCCCGCCTGGCCCCGGTCTGGCGGGGGCCCCGGTGACCGCCCCCACCGCCACCGCCACCGCCGGTGCGCTGCGCCTGTACAGCGCCGAATCCATCGACGCCGGCCACGCCGCCGACCGCCCCGAAGCCGTGGAGACCCTCGCCTGGGCCCGCGCCTTCCTCACCACCTCCCACCCCGACCTCGGCCGCAGCGGCCCGGTCTGCCCCTACACCCAGCCCTCGCTGCGCCGCGGCCTGTTCCACATCGCCGTCGCCGACGGCTCCCCCGGGCGGGACCTTCCCGCCCTGGTGGCCGAACTGCGCGCCCGCTACGACGAGTTGCTCGCCGGCCTTCAGGAGGAGTCGGAGCGCGAGCTGCTCACCGTGCTGCTGGTGCTGCCCCAACTGGACCGCGAGGACTCCACCGTGCTGGACGAGCTCCAGCGCAAGGCCAAGGACGAGTTCGTCGAACAGGGCCTGATGATCGGCCAGTTCCATCCGCTCTGCGAGGAACCCGGCCTGTGGAACCACTCCTTCAGGCCGCTGCGCTCCCCCGTCCCGCTGCTCGCGGTGCGCAAGCTCCTGGTCTTCGACCTGCCCTTCCTCGCCGGCGACGAGACCCACCTGGACCACTACCTGGCCCGCTTCGCCCCCGAGGTCCCCGCCCGCATCCGCGCCCAGCTGGTCACCAGCGTCCGCGCCCGCCGGCAGGGCGCCGTCGCCTGACCCCTCTCCCCCAGCGCGCGCGGAGCCGGCCGGCGCCCGGCTCCGCGCGCGCCCCTCGCCAGGCTCGGGTACGCGCTGCGCGTCCTGGCCCAGTCCTACGCCGGCCTCCCCGAGTACCGCGAGCAGTGGCGCCCCTGGCCGGACGGGCGGCGGAACGGCAGGTCGGCCCGGCTCGCGCCGGCGCCGGGTCCGTTCACCCGGCCCTACGGGCGGCGGTCCGTTCGTAGATGGCCCCGCCGGGGATGTACCAGCCTGCCTTCTTGCGGACCGCCGGGCTCGGATCCTGGGCGTGACAGGCCCGCAGGGCGGCCACGGCCCGGGCCTCGGCATGAGCGAACCGGCCCACGAGCTCGGCGGCCCTGGCCCGGACGCCCGGGTCGGGGTCGCGGGCCAGGTGGCGCAGGGCGGGTTCGAGGACCCGGTCCGCGCCCGGTGCGCACGTGTCGCCCTTGCACCGGTCGCAGGCCAGGGCGTGGAAGGCGGCGGTCCTCACCCGGGCGTCCGGGTCGTCGGCCATGGCGATGAGCCGGTCCATGGACTCGGTGTCGACCAGGTGGTCCAGCAGCCGGCAGCAGCCCTCCCGGACGGCCGCGCTCTCATGGGCCAGGCCCTCCCGGATGGCCCCGACCGCGCACTGCCCGCGCCGCAGCAGTTCCCGGTAGGCGGCCACCGTGCGCTGAGGGTCTCCAAGGCACGCGACGAGGGCTTTGTTGTCGGTCCTGACGAATCCGAGCATGCGCCCAGTGTCAGGCCGCACGGCACGGCCCGGCAAAGGGGTTTCACCCCGCCGCCACTGCTGGGTGGCTCCTGCGACCACGGCGGTCAGCCCGTTCGGGTCGGGTGTGCGCCATGCCCACCCAGGGGTTCATATGCCATATTTCGGACATGACCCCGACGAAAGGCATGTCATGAAGTTCGCAGTCATCGGCGGCACCGGGCTGATCGGGTCGCAGGTCGTCAGAACTCTGAACGCCGCCGGGCACGAGGCGGTACCGCACTCGCAGTCCACCGGAGTCGACGTCATCAGTGGCCGGGGACTGGACGAGGCGGTGGCGGGGGCCGACGTCGTCGTCAACCTGACGAACTCCCCGACCTTCGACGAAGCCTCCCTCGCCTTCTTCCAGACCTCGATGGACAACCTTCTGGCCGCGGCCCGGAAGAGTGGCGTCGGCCACGTCGTCATCCTCTCGATCGTCGGCGCGGACCAGGTGCCCGAGCTGGACTACTACCGTGCCAAGGTGCTCCAGGAGGACATCCTCGCGGCCGGGCCGATCCCCTACTCGATCGTCCGGGCGACGCAGTTCATGGACTTCGTGGACGCCGTCCTGTCCTGGACCGCCGACAGCGAAACCGTCCGGTTGCCCGCCACGCCGATCCAGCCGATCGCCTCCAAGGACGTGGCCGACGCGGTGGCGCAAGTCGCGGCGGGCGCCCCGCTGGGCGGCATTCGCAACATCGCCGGCCCCGAGATCTTCCCCCTGGACGAGCTGGGCCGGATCACCCTGTCCCGCAAGGGCGACAACCGTACCGTCGTCACCGACCCCACCGCCGGCATGTTCGCCGTCGTCAAGGGGGACGTCCTCACCGACACGGACGCCCACCTCGCCCCCACCCGCTACGCGGACTGGCTCTCCTGACTCACTCGCCCCCTCTCGAAGGCGCGAACCTCCCCCGTCAGGTGGCCGGTCAGGCGGCGGACAGGTGCAGCTTGAAGGGCGAACCGGCGGCGCCGGGCGTCCAGCCCTTGGAGCGCGCGGAGCGGATGCCCGCGGCGACCTCCCGCGGCATGACCACGTGCGCCGGCACCGCGTCCGGGGTGCGGACGGTGGGCCGGCCGGTGTCCACGACGAGCGTCGTTCCGGGGTGTGCCGCCTCCTCCACCACGTAGCCCAGGGTGGTGCCCTCGTAGTCGCAGCACCAGTGCTGCCTGCTCACCCGCCAGCGGTACGCCACGCCGTCGACGACGATGCGGCGGGAACCCTTCTCGGCCAGTGCCACGATGGCGCCTTTCGGTCGTCGGTTCGTCCGTGTGCCTGTCGGCAGTCTCCTCGGGCGGCCCGCGCATGTCACCGGGTTTCCCGGCGCCGGTGCCGGCGCCGCCGCTCCACCGCACCTCGCTCAGCGCGCCAGGCGCCCCAGCAGGGCGGAGGAGGCGGCGATGCCGAGGAGGGTGGCGAAGACGAGGACGGCGAAGTCCAGGGGCAGGTGGGAGGGGGTGCCGATGAGCAGGCCGCGCAGCGCGTCGACCTGGTAGCTGAGCGGGTTGGCCTTGCTGACGGCCTGGAGCCAGCCGGGCATCAGGTCGAGGGGGTAGAGGGCGTTGGAGGCGAAGAACAGCGGCATGGTGATGGCCTGGCCGATGCCCATGAGGCGGTCGCGGGTGAGCACGATGCCCGCGATGGCCATCGACAGGCAGGAGAAGAACGCCGAGCCGAGCAGCACGACGGCCACGACACCGAGCAGCCGCAGCGGGTTCCACGTCATGGCGACGCCGAGCACGGCGGCGATCAGCACCACCACCGCGGCCTGCAGGACGGCCTTCACCCCGGCGGCGAAGGCCTTGCCGGTGACCAGGGCGGCACGCGGGGTCGGGGTGACCAGCAGTTTGGTGAGGACCCCGGAGTCCCGCTCCCAGATGATCATGATGCCGTAGAAGATCGCGATGAACATCGCGGACTGGGCGATGATGCCCGGCGCGAGGAAGTCCAGGTACGGGATGCCGCCGGTGGGGATGGCCTTGAGACCGGTGAACGTCTCACCGAAGATCAGCAGCCACAGCGCCGGCTGGACGGCCCGGGTGTACAGCTCGGTGCGGTCGTGGCGCAGCTTCTGGAGTTCGACGGTGCACATCGCGCCGATGCGGGCGGGCACCAGGCGCCAGCCGGTGCGGGCGCGCGGGGGCACCAGCAGCAGGGAGAAGTCGGGGCCGGCGCCGGTGGGGCCGGGCCCTGGGGGCTCAGCCGACGCGGCCTGCGGTGCGGCGGGTTCGGCGGACATCGCTGAAGTCTCCTTCGGTGGCGTCGGTCAGCTGACGGCCGGCGAAGTGGCGGAAGACGTCGTCGAGACTGGGGTCGTCCCGGGCCGGGCCGGCGTGGCGGACCAGGTCCTTGAGTTCGGCGGGGGTGCCGAGCGCGCGGATGCGGCCGCGGTCCATGAGGGCGATGCGGTCGCAGTGGCGGTCGGCCTCGTCCATGTAGTGGGTGGTGACCAGGACGGTCATGCCGGTGGCGGCCCGTACGGCGTCCACGCGTTCCCACACGCCGGTGCGGGCGATCGGGTCCAGGCCGATGGTGGGTTCGTCGAGGACGAGCAGGCGCGGGGCGCTGACCAGGGCCTGGGCGAGTTCGAGGCGGCGCACCATGCCGCCGGAGTAGGTGGCGGCCATCCGTTCGGCGGCCTCGGTGAGGTCGACGGCGGCGAGGGCCTGGGTGACGCGCTGCGCGCGTTCGCGGCGCGGGACGTCGAAGACGCGGGCGAACAGGGCGACGTTCTCGCGTCCGGTCAGGGCGGCGTCGGCGGACAGCTGCTGGGGGACGTAGCCGAGCAGGCGGCGCACCTGCATGGGGTGGCGGGTGGCGTCGTGGCCGAAGACGCGCACCATGCCGGCGCCGACGGGCAGCAGGGTGGTGATCGCGCGGATGGTGGTGGTCTTGCCTGCGCCGTTGGGGCCGAGCAGGCCGAACACCTCGCCGGTGCGCACGGTCAGGTCGATGCCGTCGACGGCCCTGGTCGTCTTGCCGCGGCCGTGGCGGAAGACGTACTCCAGGCCCTGGCACACCACCGCGTCCTCGGCGTTCACCGCTCCTCCTCCCCGGGCAGGGTGCGCAGGCCTTCGGCGACCTGCCGCAGCGCGGGCAGGGCCGCGGCCAGGGCCTCGCGCTGGTCGGCGGGCAGGCCGGCGACGATGTCCTCCATCAGCGCGCGGCGGCGCCGGCGCCAGGCCT
Organism: Kitasatospora sp. NPDC101235; assembly: GCF_044767505.1. NCBI lineage: Bacteria > Bacillati > Actinomycetota > Actinomycetes > Kitasatosporales > Streptomycetaceae > Kitasatospora > Kitasatospora sp. NPDC101235. The sequence continues at coordinate 162,912 of NZ_JBIWNZ010000012.1, read as the reverse complement.
CGATCCGCTCCACGGCCTCGGGGGTGGCGTGCAGGAGGGCGGCCCGGCGGTCGGCGGGGTCGGTTTCGCGGCGCAGCAGGTGGAGGGCGACGAGCTGGTTGACCAGGGTGGACACGGAGTTGCCGGCCAGGCACAGCTCCTCGGCGGCTTCCGAGACGCGCAGTCCGGGGGTGTCCGTCACCAGGTGCAGCAGTTCGACCTGGGCGCCGCGCAGCCGGGGTTCGTCCGTCGTCTGCCGCAGGCGGCGGCGGACCAGGCGCTGGATGACGACGAGGAGGGTGGAGAACTCGTCCGCCGGCGCGACGTCGAGCGTCTGGGGCTCTGTCGCGGTCATACCCTCATTTTATCTCTCAGTGAGAGCTATCCGTCGAGGGTTCTCACCGGATCGGCCGGCAGCATCCGTGCGGTCCTCCCGCCGCCGGTGGACCAGGTCGTAACCGGGTTTCGGCGTGGATCCCGCGGTGGCCGCCCGCCCGGCTTGGACACCGAGGCCGCTACGGAACGGAACACCGTCGAGCGGTGCATCAGCCGCGTGAAGCATTGGCGCGCCCTGGCCGTGCGCACCGACGCGTTGGCCATCGCCTGCACCGGCCCCCGTCCCGGCGTGGGAAGTCGGCCCCGTCGACTTCCCACGCCACCACCCGGTCGTGGGGGCGGGGGCGCCGGCGGGCGGGGGGGGGGTGCCGCCGGGGGCCCCGGCCCCCCGGGGGGGGGGGGGCCCCCCCCCGCGCCCCCCCCCCCCCCCCCCCCCCGGGGGCGGGGGGGGCCCCCCCCCCCCCCCCCCCCCCCCCCCCCCCACCACCCGGTCGTCCGCGCTCGGACGCCGGAGCGCGGGGAGCGTTTCCCGCCGGGAGCCCGGTCCCGCGGGGGGCTGCCGTCCCACCACCACGGGGAGTCGAGGCGGAGACCGTCGCGTCTGCCCCCATCCCGCTCTGGTGCCCGAGGTCGAAACACTCGCCCGGCCGCGAGACGTTCGGCCCGGTGCGGTCGCCCGGCCCGCCGTAGGCGCTTCCTGTGTTCGCACGTGCGCGTCAGTCCTGGGGGCTTCGTGTTCACCAGGCATTCCAGAGCGCACCGTGACGGTGGTGGACCGGAGGGATGTCTGCGTCGTCGAGGTCGTGGCCGGCGCGGTGCAGCCCGCGGATGCGCTGGGCGTCGAGTCGACCCTGGAGCCGGGCCCGGCCTTCAGCCGTAGCGATCTCGGCGGAGAACGAGCCCTTCCTGCAGTAGAGCACCATCCACTGCCAGGAGGTGATCCGACGCCACGTCTTCTTCGGGGCAGGGCGACGGCCTTCGCGGGCGGCCCGGGCCAGTTCAGCGTGCGTGTAGCGCAGGTCATACAGGGACATGAACTCCGATGCGCCTTCTTGGACGCGGAGTTGCCTGGGAGTCGTGCGGACGGTTCGGGACATCGAGAGCCTCCGTAGGGCCCTCTGGACTCTCCAGAGGTACCTACGGCGGATGCGTATTGGTCAGCACGACTCACCCCCTCGTCGGTCGGGACGATCCGCCCGGCAGCACAGTAGTCGCGCAAAGGCATGGAGGCCGAGGTTTTCACTCGCCCCCCTTGCGGGGTCAAGCCGCTCCGAGATCCTTCACGGAACTGCAGCCAGAGCCTCTGATCCGGCCCCGTCCTTCCGGTCCGAGTTGGCCCCGGGTCGGGGTCGCCGGGCGTGTGGTTCCGATCTGAGGCGGCCCCGGTTCCCGGCCTCGGACGGCCCGTCAGCGGCCGAGGGCGGGGAGGACGGACGCCCGTACGTGATCGGCTCGGAACTCTCCTTCACGTCCGACGAGACGGGCGAGGTCCGGGTCCCCCCGAGCCGGGCCGGCGTCAGCCCCTCGGTCGGGTGACGTCGCCCGTCGGGAGGGGCCGCCGCCGCGGGTGCGGGCGGCGGCCGCGGAGGGTCGTCAGGAGCGGGCGGGCTCGACCGTGCGGGCGGTGCTGACGGCGTGCAGGGCGCGTTCGACGGTTTCCCGGTGTTCGCCGACCGGGGCCACGTAGCCGAGGACGGCGCGGGCCGCGTCCTCTCCGAGGGTGCGGGTGATCACCCAGGTGGCGAGGTACTGGGAGGCCAGGCAGCCGCCCGCGGTGGCGATGTTGCCCTCGGCGTGGAACGGCGCGTCGAGCACGGTGACGCCGCGGGCTTCGACGAAGGGGCGGCTCGTCAGGTCCGTGCAGGCCGGCATGGTGCCCAGCAGGCCGAGGTGTGCCAGCACCAGCGCGCCGGAGCACTGGGAGCCGATCAGCTGGCGCGAGGGGTCGAGCGGCAGCTGGGCGAGCAGCCGGCCGTCGGCGACCACGTCGCGGGTCCTCACGCCGCTGCCGATCAGCACGACGTCGGCCTCGGTCACGAACTCGATCGGGCGCTGCCCGGTGACCTCGACGCCGTTCATCGAGGTGACCTGCGGTGTCGGCGTGGTGATGAAGGCTTCCAGGCCGTCCTTGCGGCAGCGGTTGATCAGCGCGGAGGCGATGAAGCTGTCCAACTCGTTGAATCCGTCGAAAGTGACCACGGCTACCTGCGCCATCACTGCTCCCTCATGCGGTATCGGATGTCCGGTGTGCCCAGTGTGCCGCGCGCCGTGCGCACCTGAGGTCCTCCGCGGGTGCGGGAGGCGTCCCGGGGTGCCCTCGGGCGGCCCCGGGGCCCGGTCGGGAGCGGCGCCGGGCCGGCTAGAGCCCGCCTCCGCAGCCCCCTCCGCAGCCGCCGCCGCAGGCGCCCACGCCGCCGTCGTGGTCGTGGCTGCGCGTCGGGGCCGCGGCCTGGAAGCGGGCGGCCACCCGGGCCCGGGCGGCGGCCTGGCAGATCCGCAGGTCGTGGTCCTCGGGCAGGGCGGCCAGGCCCCGGACGGCCACGGCCGCCCGCCCGTGCTTCCAGCGCTCGGACGCAAGGGCGGCGGCCAGCACCCGGGCGCCGAGCCCGGTGGCGGAGCGCGTGAGCGGCCACGACGTGTGGTTGATCCACAGGGCGGCCGCGAACAGCGGCGGGAAGGCCGTCAGCGGGACGAGCCAGTTCTCGTGCTGCACGAGTGTCCACACCAGGGCGGCCACGCCCGCCGCGGCCACCGCGACGAGGACCGCCGGCATCCGCCCGCCGGCCTCCCTCGCGCGCTCGACCAGTTCCTCGTCGTCGGCCAGGCCCTGCGCCGCGAGCCGCTTGCGCAGCGCCTTCGCCTCCGGGGACCAGTCCACGGCCCGGCGCAGCTCCCCGACGTCCCCGGTGCGCGTGGGCCCCAGCCATCGCACGGCCACCGCCTCGAATCCGTCCCCGGCGCCCGGGCCGTCCCCGGCCGCAGCCGCGGCTTCGGTCACCGTGACGTCACCCGAGCGGGAGGCGACCAGCCGGCCGTCCTCGTACATCTCCACGAGTGTCAGCTCCGCCAGCACCCCGGCCAGGCAGGCAAGTTCGATCCTGCCGAGGTCGAACTCCCGTCCGGTCGCGAGCCGTTCGACCCGGTGCAGCTCGCGCAGCGCCGCCCGGCAGCGCCAAGCGGCCGCGGCCACCCCCGCGCCCGTCCCCAGCAGGAGTACCAGGACCACCCACATGACGCCCCCTCCCCCGGCAGGTCAGCCCAGTGTGCGGACGCCGGGGTCACTCGGCAAGCCCCAAGTCTGCTGGCGGCAAAGGGATTTACTCTTCACTCAACCGCCGTCGGCCAGGGGACGGCGGGCTGCTTGGCGCTGGTGCGGTCGCGGGCGGGCAGGCGGCCGGCGGCAAGGTGGGCGCCGGCGGTGCGGTGCGGGTGGCGCTCGTGTGTTCTCCTGGCGCCGGCGGGTGCGGCCGGGCGGCGGGCGGGGGCGGTGGACTCCCGCGGGGCGCGGTGGGCTCAGCCGTCGGTGAGGGAGCGCGCGGCGATGCGGGTGACGGCCTGGTGGACGGGGGTGGCGCCGCGGGTGAGTTCCAGGAGGCGCGGGGTGGTGGCGGGCACGGTGAGCAGGTGGGCGAGGACGGCCGCGGCGTCCGGCCGGTCGATCTCGCCGGGGCCGGTGTGTGCGGCGAGGTGGACCAGGCCGGTGCCGGGCCCGTCGCGGAACCAGGCGGGGCGCAGCACGGTGGTGTCGAGGTCGGGGCGGGCGAGCAGGTCGTGGTCGGCCCTGCCCTTGGCGCGCAGGAAGGTTTCCACGAGCGGGTCGGCGGGGTAGTGCGCGGCGGGGTGTGCGCCCATGGTGGAGAGCAGGACGAAGCGGTGCACTCCGGCGAGGCGGGCGGCGTCGGCGAGGGTGAGGACGGCGTCGTGGTCGACCGGGTTCGCGTGTCCGGGGGCGTCGCCGAGGCCTGCGCCGGCGGCGTAGAGGATCGCGTGTGCGCCGGTGAGCAGCTGGGTGAGCCGGTCGGGGGTGGCGGTGGTGAGGTCGGCGAGGGCCGGGAGGGCGCCGGCGGCCCGCAGGGTGGCGGCCTGTTCGGGGCGCCGGATGATCCCGGTGACCCGCAGGCCCCGGTCGGTGAGCAGGCGGGTGGTCAGGAGTGCGACCCTGCCGTGGCCGCCCGCGATGACTACCGGCATGCGGGCACCCTATGGTCCGGGTGCCCGCCGGGCGGGTATCGCCGCGCTCGGCGGGGCCGTACGGGCGGGCGGCGGGGGCTGGGTTCGACTGCCCGGGCGGCGGTGTTCAGGGGCCGAGGTCCAGGACGCGCACCGGCTCGCCCTTCCAGCGGGCGGGTTCCGTGGTGGCGATGAGCGCCCCGTCGGGGCGCTCGGGTGTGGGGGCTGCGGCGTGGCGGGCGTGGGCCTGGGCCCATGTGGTGTCGGCGGCCAGGGCGAGGGCGGCGGCGAGGTCCAGGTCCAGCACGGTGAGGGCCGGCAGGGCGGCCAGGTGCTCGGCCGTCCCGGGGCGTTCGCGGTCCGCCTCCACCAGGGCGCAGGCCGGGGCGTAGAGGTACCAGCCCTGCTCGGCGTGCGCGCGGTGGATGAGGCGGGAGACGAGCAGGTTGCCGCGGCCCGCGGCGACCATGGCGGTGTCGTCCAGGACGACGTGCACGGCGTTCACCGCCCGGCCGCCTCGGACAGGCGGCGGTCGAGTTCGGCGTCCAGGCTGGCGGTGTGGGTGGCGTCGGGGTCGTAGCCGTTCCACTCCTCCAGCACCTGGCGGGCCTGTTCGGCCCGTTCGGCCCGCTCGGCCGGGGTGAGCAGGTCCTGGGCCAGGCGGGAGAGGTAGGCCCGCAGGGACAGGTGCTCGCCTGCGGCGATCTCGGCCAGGCGGTCCCGCGCCTCGGCGGGGATGCGGATGTTCGCGTCGGCCATCTCGGCTCCTTCCGTCCCCCACAGGATACGGGTACGCACCCGTACCCGTCACGGGTTTGCGGTAGGCGGCTTGCTGCGGCCGGGCCCCGCCGTCCCTTGCCCGGGGGGACGGCGGGGCCTTCCTACCACCCTGCGTCAGGTGGCTTGTTGGGGTCCTGGCCCGGTCGGTGCACTCAGGCGGGGGCGAGGACGGGGGCCGGCGCGGGGGCGGTGGGCGCGGGCGCGGGGGTGGGGCGGGTGAGGCAGTCGTCGGTGAAGGCGAGGGCGCGCAGGTGGTAGGGGCGGGCGGCGTGGCCCAGGGAGAGGTTGTGGCCGGCTCGGCGGGCGGTGGCCAGGTGGGCGAGGCCGGTGGGGAAGGCGGTGGTCAGGGCGGTGCGGGAGGCCGCGTCCAGGCGCCACCAGTGTTCGTGGTCGGCGAGGGTCAGGCGCACGGGGACGCGGACGCGGGCGGCGAGGGCGGTGTAGCGGGCGGGCCAGGTGGCCAGTTCGCGGGATTCGAGGGCGGGGACGGGGGTGAGCAGGGTGCGGGCGGCGTGGAAGGTGCCGGGTGGGTAGAGGTTCAGGGGGCCCCAGTTGAGGCGGCCGCCGCCGGCGAGGTCGTCGGGGCGGTCCCACGCGCCGGGGGCGTAGTGCTGGGCGAGGCCGGAGATGTCGCAGCCGAGCAGGGGCAGGTGGGGGTCGGCGGGCCAGTGGGCGGCGAGTTGGAGGGCGATCTTGCCGCCGAAGGAGTGGGCGAGGAGTTGGACGCCGGCGCCGGTGTGGTGGGCGCGGGCGTAGTCGGTGAGGGCGGCGTGGAGGGTGGCGGCCTGGTCGGCGATGAGCTGGCCGTGGGGCAGGCGGTGGGCGGAGGCGCCGTGGCCGGGGCGGTCGATGGCGAGGACGGTGTAGCCGAGGTCGGCGGCGAGGGTGAGCAGGCTGGTGTCGGGGTGGGCGGGGCCGGCGAAGTAGGCGGCGCGCATGCCGCGGCCGTGGATGGCGAGGAGGACGGCTTTGGGGGTGCGGTTGTCGGGTTCGGCGACCAGTGCGGACAGGGGGATGCCGTCGGCGTCGAGGACCAGGGAGCGGGTGCGCAGGTCGTGGTTCACGCGGCTACTCCGGTGCGGGCGGTGTCGAGGTCGGCGAGCCAGGTGTCGAGGTCGGGGTTGCGCATCAGGGAGGTGCCGATGAGCAGGGCGGCGTAGCCGGCGTCGAGGAGGCGGGCGGCGTCGTGGGGGTGGGTGATGGCGGAGGCGGAGACGGGGGCGCGGCAGCCGGCCTGGCGTAGGGCGGGCAGCAGGCGCAGGCTGCGGCCGAGGTCGCCGTGGTCGCGTTCGCGGGTGCGGATGTCCTTGTTGTTGACGGCGACGACGCAGTCGGTGATGCGGGGCAGTGCCTGGAGTTCGCGTTCGTCGGTGATCTCGACGAAGGGGGTCAGGCCGAGGTCGAGGGCGCAGGTGACCAGGCGGTGCAGGGAGGTGGCGGGCAGCAGGGCGGCGGTGAGCAGGACCGCGGAGGCGCCGAGGGCGCGGGCGGCTTCGAGTTGGGCGGGGCGGGTGAGGAAGTCCTTCTGGAGGACGGGCAGGGTGGTGGCGGCGGTGACCTCTTGCAGCAGTCGGGGGGTGCCGCCGAACCAGCGGCCGGTGACCACGGACAGGCAGGGGGCGCCGGCCTGTTCGTAGCGGGTGACGAGGTCGGTGACGGTGCGTTTGCCGAGGAGGTCGGTGCCGTGGGGGTCGCGGAGTTTGACTTCCATGACCAGGGGGCGGGTGGCGGTGAGCAGCGCGTCGATGAAGCTGGGGCTCATGGGTGCGTCTCCTGCAGGCGCGGGTGCCAGGCGCGGGTGAGGGCGGTGACGGCTTCGTGGGTGAAGCGGCCGGTGCGGTCGCGGGCGGCGGAGTCGATGTCGGCGCCGGCGTAGAGGGGGTGGTCGGTGATGGTGCGGTAGGTGTCGCGGTTGGTGGTGTTGAGGCCGCCGGCGAGGAGGAAGGGGATGGTGAGTCGGGGGAGCAGGGCGTGGACGTGGGCGGGGTCCAGGGGTTGGCCGGTGGAGCCGACGCGGCCGTCGTCGGTGACGGTGTCGAGGAGGAACAGGTCGCAGCCGGCGCGTTCGAAGGCGCCGGTGAAGGCGCGTTCGAGGCAGCGTCCGCGGGAGAGGTGGAGGACTTTGACGAGGACGGCGTAGGGCAGGTGTTCGCGCAGTTCGGTGACGAGGGTGGGGCTCTGGTAGGCGTGGAGCTGGATCCAGCGGATGCCGGTGGCGCGGGCGAGGGCGGCGAGGGTGGGGGCGTCGTCGAGGAAGGTGACGAGGACGGGTTCGAGGCCCAGGCGGATGGCGGTGGCGGCGAGGTCGGCGAGGCGGTCGGCTTCGAGGTCGGCGGGGCCGTCGGGGATGCCGTGCCACAGGCCGACCAGGGTGGGGCCGGTGTCGGCGAGGAGGGTGAGGTCGGCGCGGGTGCGGGCGCCGCAGACTTTGAGGTGGCCCGGGCGTTGGGGGGCCAGCAGGGCGGTGGGGGCGGTCATTTGCCCAGTCCCAGCATGGCGGCGATGCGGTTGTACTGAATCTCGTTGCTGCCGGAGTAGATGGTGCCGGCGACGGCGTTGCGGACGTCCTTCTCCAGTCCGTATTCGGACATGTAGCCGTTGCCGCCGAAGACCTGGACGGCGGCCAGCGAGGTGGCGAGGTTGGATTCGCTGGTGAGGAGTTTGGCGATGGCCATGTCGACGGTGACGTTGTCGCCGGCTTCCAGGCGTTGGGCGGTGTCGTAGAGCCACTTGCGGGCGGTTTCGAGGCGGATCTTGGTGTCGACGATCTTGTTGGCGACCGACTGGTAGGAGCCGATGGGTTTGCCGAAGGACATGCGGGTCTTGGCGTAGTCGAGGCAGCGGGCGAGGCGGTGCTGCATCTCGCCGGTGTTGACGATGAAGGTGTAGAGGATTTCGCGTTTCATGACGTGGTCGAGGACGAGGAAGCCGCCGCCGACGCGGCCCAGGACGCGGTCGGCGGGTACGCGCACGTCGTCGAGGTAGAGCTCGGAGAGGGGGGAGGTGCGCAGGCCCATCTTCTTGATGGGGTTTCCGGTGGTGAGGCCGGGGGTGTCGGCGTCGAGGAGGAAGGCGGTGACGCCCAGGGCGCCGCCTTGGGGGTGGGTGCGGGCGTAGACGACGATGACGTCGGCGACGGGGCCGTTGGAGACGAAGGTCTTGGCGCCGTTGAGGATGAAGTGGTCGCCGTCGCGGACGGCGCGGGTGCGCATCTGCATGGCGTCGGAGCCGGACTCGGACTCGGTGATGGCGTGGGCGCCGATGGCGTCGCCGGAGGCGATGCGGGGCAGGTAGGCGTCTTTGAGGGCGGGTGAGCCGAAGGCCTGGAGGGGGACGCCGGTGGAGGCCATGGAGGTGGTGACGGAGAAGTTGAGGCCGCCGTCGCGGCAGGTGTGGCCGAGGCCTTCGAGGACGTACATGGTGGTGAGCAGGGACTGGCCCAGGCCGCCGTAGCGTTCGTCGAAGGGCAGGGAGAGGATGCCGGTCTTCTGGATCATGCGCCACTTGTCGTGGGAGAAGGCGGCCTGTTCGTCGCCTTCGATGTGGCCGGCGCTCAGGTCGTCGCCGAAGCGGGCCAGGCCCTCGCGCAGGGCCGTCTGGTCGGCGTTCCAGCGGATCACGGATGTGCCGCCTTCCTCCCGGGCTGTCGTTGTGGGGCCCGGGGTGGCAGGCCGGCGCTCGGGGGCGCCGGCTCACGTCGGTATCCAAGGGCCCGCCGCGGGGGCCCGGGCCCCCGGGGGTGGGGGCGGCGGGCCCCGGTGGGGGCGCGGGGTGCCTAGTAGGCGGAGGAGGAGTGGGCGTCGAGCTGGTGGACTTCGTCGCCGCGCAGGGCCGGGGAGAAGACGCACACCAGGCGCAGGTCCTCGTCGGGGCCGGCGACGAGGTAGTGGGCGTCGTGCTCGTCGAGGGCGTAGAGGCGTCCGGGGGTGATGGGGTGGGAGGTGCCGTTCATGTCGATGACCTCGCCGGAGCCGGCGATGCAGTAGCAGGCCTCCAGGTGGTTGCGGTACTCCAGGCGGGACTTGGTGCCGGCGTTGACGACGGTGTCGGTGAGGCTGTAGCCGAGGCCGTCGCTTGCCACCAGGAAGCGGCGGGACAGGCCGTTGCCCCACTCGACGGTCTTCACGTCGGCCAGGTCGCGGATCAGCATGCGGGTTGTTCCTCTCGGGTCGTGGTGCGGCAGGTGGTGGGGGTGGTGCCGGGTCCGCCGGGCCCGTGCGGGTGGGCGGGGCGGAGGTCGGTGAGGAAGGCCTTGAGCTCCGTGACGGGGTCGAGGCCTTCGGTCCGTGCGTGTTCCACGCGGGCGACGGCGGCGGAGCCGACGATCGCCGCGTCGGCGCCGCAGGCGGCGACGGCCTTCAGGTCGGCGGCGGTCTTGACGCCGAAGCCGACGGCGACGGGTGTCGCGGGGGCGGCGGTGCGCAGCGCGGTGACGGTGGTGGTGAGGGTGTGGTGGCCGGTGGCGGGGGTGGTGCCGGAGCGGCCGTAGTGGGCGACGAGGTAGACGTAGGCGCCTGCCGCGTCGCGGGCGGCGGTGTGGAGGGTCTGGGGGGTGGAGGCGGGGTAGCAGGTGGTGACCTGGGGCAGGCCGGTGTCGTGCAGGGCGGCTTGCCAGGTGGGGCGTAGGCGTGGGGGCAGGGCGTGGACGAGCAGGGCGCGGGCTCCGGCGGCGGCGACGCGGTGGGCGGTGTGGGTGGGGTCGCGGTGGCGCAGGCTGTGGCTCCAGTCGGCGAGCAGGACGACCTTGAGGTGGTGCAGGCGGGGGGTGAGGTCGGCGAGGGCGTCCAGGACGGTGTCCAGGGTGGTGCCGGCGTCGAGGGCGCGGTCGGCGGAGCGGCGGATGACGGGGCCGTCGGTGGGTGAGTTGGGGAAGGGGACGGCCAGTTCGAGGACGTCGACGTGTTGGTCGTCGAGCATCAGGGCGAGGTCGGTGAGGCGGTCGGCCGGGTCGCCGGCGTTGAGGAACAGGGCCAGGCCCAGGCGGCCGGGGGGGAAGAGGGGTTCAGGCACGGGTGGCCTCCTGGGGGTGGGCCGCGCGGGTGACGTGGGTGGCTTTGGCCGTTTTGGTGGCGAGGCGTTCGGCCAGGGCGCGGGGGGCGCCGTCGGTGAGGGCGTCCAGGGCGGCGGTGTAGGCGGTGTTCCAGTGGGTGTGGCGGCCGCAGGCGAGGGCGAGGGCGGCGGCGTTGAGGGCGATGGTGTGGGTGGCGGTGTCGCCGGCCTGTGCGGACAGGGTGCGCAGGAAGTGGCCGGTGAGGTCGTCGGGGTGGGGGGCGAGGTCGGTGAGGGTGCCGGTGTGGGGGGCGAGGGAGCCGGCGGGCAGGTGGATGGTGGCGGTGGGGGTGTGCAGGGTGTTGTCGGCGAAGGGCAGGAGTTCGTCGGCGCCGGCGCTGTTGTGGGCCAGCCAGATGGTGCGGGTGCTCACCTGCGGGGTCAGGGCGCGCAGGGCGTCGAGGGCGGTGGGGGTGGCGACGCCGGTGAGCTGGGCGGTGACGGGGACGGTGGCGATCAGGGGGCCGAGGGTGTTGAGGAACGCGCCGAAGGGTTTGAGGGTGAGGGGGTAGAGGGTGCGGGCCAGGCGGGTGAGGGCCGGTGGGTAGACGTGGGGGCCGGCGAAGGCGATGCCGTGGTGGGCGAGGTGGTCGGCGGTGGCGGTGTGGCTGGGGGTGAGGGTGATGCCGAGGCGTTCGAGGAGGTCGACGGAGCCGGCGGTGCTGGTGTAGGCGCGTGAGCCGGTCTTGACGACGGGTATGCCCATGGCGGCGGCGGTGAGGGCGGTGGCGGTGGAGAGGTTGAAGGTGGCCGGGCCGCCGCCGGTGCCGACGATGTTGACGCTGCCGGGGTGGGTGGGGCCGGGGTGGGGGGTGCGTTCGGTGAGGGAGGTGAGCAGGGCGGTGAGGGTGGCGGGGTCGGGCAGGCGGGTGGTGAGGGCGGCCAGCAGGGCCGCTGCCTGGGCCCGGTCGCTGTCGGCCGGGCCCAGGGTGCGGTGTTCGAGCTGGTCCCACCACGAGCGCCAGGCCTCCAGGTCGACGGGGCGGGCGGCGAGGAGCGCGGTGAGGGCCGGGTGCATCGTGGTCAGCCGCCCACGGTGGCGCCGGCGGTGGCGCGGCGTTCGGTGATGAAGGCGTCGATGGCGGTGACCGAGCGGAAGTTGTTGGGGTCGAGGTCGGTGTCGTCGACGGGCAGGGTGAAGTGGTCCTCGACCCAGGCGATGAGTTTGAGGACGCCGAGGCTGTCGATGACGCCGTCGGAGAGCAGGTCGTGGTCGTCGGCGAGCTGGTCGGGGGTGATGTCGGGCAGGAACTCCTCGATGAGGAACCGCTTGATCTGGGTGATGTTGCTCATGGCGGGTGACTCCCTTGCTGGGGTGGGCGGTTGTGGGTGTGGGTGTGGATGTGGGTGTCAGGGCGTGGGGGTGGGCAGGACGGCTTTGCGGTCGACCTTGCCGGTGGCGGTCTTGGGCAGGGGGGTGTCGTGGATGGCGAGCTTCTCGGGGACGGCGGCGCGCGGCAGGTTGCGGGCCAGGTGCTCGCGCAGGACGAGGGTGTTGAGGGTGGAGCCGGGGGTGCGCTGGACGGCGGCGTGCAGGCGTTTGCCGGTCAGCGGGTCGCTTTCGGCGGCGACGGCGGCCTCTTGCACGTCGGGGTGGGTGAGCAGGACGCGTTCGATCTCGGCGGTGTTGACCGCGACGCCGCGGACCTTGACCTGGAAGTCGGCGCGGCCGGTGAGGTGGATGCGGCCGGTGTCGTCGCGGGTGACGAGGTCGCCGGTGCGAAACCAGCGGCGGCCTTCGCCGGCGCCTTCGGGCCGGGTGGTGAAGCGTCCGGTGTCGCGGGAGCGGTCGAGGTAGCCGGCGGCCTGGAAGGGGGTGGAGACGTGGAGTTCGCCGCTGCCCGCGCCTTGGAGGGGTGTGCCGTCGTCGGTGGTGATGAGGGTGCGCACGCCGGGCAGCGGGGTGCCGATGGGCACGGGCAGGGCGGCTGCGGCGTCCAGGCGGTCCAGGCGGTGCAGGAAGCTGTCGTTGGTCTCGGTGCAGCCGTAGATGTTGTACAGGTGGGCACCGGGCAGCAGGGCGGGCAGGGCGGCGAGGGTGCGGGCGTCGATGGCGTCGCCGGTGAACGCGGCGTGTTCGATGCTATCGAGGACGGTGGTGGTGCCTGCGGTGGCCTGGACGAGCAGGGCGTAGGCGAGGGGGACGGCCTGCAGCACGTGGGGGCGGTGGCGGGTGAGCTGGGTGAGCAGGTGGCGGGCGTTGAGGGCGTGGGCGGGGTCGATGAGCAGGCAGGTGCCGCCGGCGGCGAGGGTGGCCCACACGTCCAGGAGGGCGAGGTCGAAGTTGAGGGGCGCGTAGTTGGCGACGGTGCGGCCGGGGCCGAGGTCGAAGGTGTCGTGGGCCCAGGCGGTGAAGCGGTCCACGGCGCTCTGCGCGAGGGGGACGATCTTGGGCAGGTCGGTGGAGCCGGAGGTGGTGAGCATGAAGGAGGTGCCGGCGGCCAGGGTGGGCGGCGGGGCGGGGTGGGGCAGGGCGGGCAGGGCCGGGGCGGGCCGGCCCAGGGGGGTGAGCAGGTGGCGGGCGCCAGCCTGGGCGAAGAGTGCGGCCAGCAGGGCGGGGGCGAGCTGCGGGGAGGGCAGCAGGAAGGGGCGGCGTTCCATCAGGCAGGCCAGGACCAGGGCGATCGCGCCGGGTGACTTGACGGCGATCAGGCCCACCGGCTCCCCCGGTGCCAGGTCGAGGGCGGCCAGGCGGGCGCGTTCGGCTTCGGCGGCCTCGGCAAGTTCGGCGTAGCTGACGGTGTGTTCGTGCCACAGCAGGGCCGGGGCGGTGGGCCGGGTGCGGGCGTGGTGGGTGAACGCGTCGGGCAGCGGCAGCGGCGGCGGCGCATGCGGCGTCGTGCGGGCCCGGGGGGTGGTGGTCATGGGGTTCACTCCCCCGCCGGTGCGATGCGTGCCCAGCCGGCCTTGACGGCGGTGCCCGTGTCGGTGGCGATGGTGAAGCGCACCACCGTGCCCCGGTCGTGGGGCTGGAGGGTCAGGCGCAGTTCGGTGCCGGGGCGGGTGGGGGCGGCGAAGCGGGCGCCGAGGGCGGTGAGGCGGGCGGGGTCGCCGCCGGCGTGGCGGTCGGTGATCTGTTCGGCGGCCAGGGCGACGAGGTGCATGCCGTGGGTGATGGTGCCGGGGAAGCCGGCCGCTTTCGCGGCGTCCTCGTCGAGGTGGATGGGGTTGAGGTCGCCGGAGGCGTGGGCGTAGGCGGTGGTGTCGGCGGCGGTCAGCACGTGGGTGGAGGTGTGGGTGTCGCCGTCGGGGGTGGTGCCCGGGTGGGCGGCGGGTGGCAGGGTGCCGTGGGGTTCGGTGCGGGTGGCGCCCAGCAGGAGGGCGGCGGTGGCGAGGTCGGCGAGCGGGGCGCCGGTGGCCGCGTCGGTGAGGCGGGTGGTCAGGGCCAGGCGGGTGCCTCGGGCCTCGCGGCGTACGGCGGTGACCTCGACGGTGACGTCGATGCCGCCGGGGGTGAGGGGGGTGTGGGTGTGGATCTCCTGGGCGAGGTGGATGACGCCGGTGAAGGCGCTGTCGCCGGCGGTGAGGGTGGTGACGGTGTGCTGGGCGAGGGCGTGGGCGGCGACGAAGGGGTGTGCGGGGCTCGCCGCCCCCGGGCGGGCGGCGGGCAGGTCGGCACGGGCGGCGGCCCGGTAGGCCGCCAGGTCCTGGGCGCTGACGTGCAGGCGGGTGCGCGACAGGGGCCCCGGCGCGGCGGGTGCGGCGGTGGGGGCGGGTGCGGTCGTGGGTGCGGTCATAGCGGGGTCACCACCAGGGTCGTGTTGTGGCCACCGAAGCCGAACGAGTTGGACAGGGCCGCTCCCGGGCGGATCGGGCGCGGTGCGGTGTGCACGACGTCGAGGTCCAGGCCCTCTTCGGTCTTCTCGTGGTTGGCGGTGGGAGGGACGGTGCGGGTGTTCATGGCCTGGATGGCGGCGATCAGCTCGACGGCGCCGGCGGCGCCGATCAGGTGGCCGATGGCGCCCTTGGTGGAGGTGACCGGCACGCCGTGGGGGCCGAACACGGCGCGCAGGGCGGCGGCTTCGGCCCGGTCGTTGGTCACGGTGGAGGTGCCGTGGGCGTTGACGTGGGCGATGTCGCCGGGGGCGAGGCCCGCGTCGGCGAGGGCGGCACGCATCGCGCCGGCGGCGCCGGCGCCGTCGGGGCGCGGGTTGGACAGGTGGTAGGCGTCCGCGCCGGCGCCGTACCCGGCGAGCAGTGCGTAGGGGGTGCGGCCGCGGGCGCGGGCGTCGGCGAGGCGTTCCAGGACGACGAAGCCGGCGCCCTCGCCCATCACGAAGCCGTCGCGGTCGGCGTCGAAGGGGCGTGAGGCGCGCTCGGGTTCGTCGTTGCGCAGGGAGTGCGCGCCGAGGTTGCCGAACGCGGCCAGGGTGACGGGGGTGAGGGTGGCCTCGCAGCCGCCGGCGATCACCACGTCCGCCCGTCCGCTTTCCAGCAGCAGCGCCGCGTGGCCGATCGCGTCCGCGCCGGAGGCGCAGGTGGTGGCGATGGTCAGCGCCGGCCCGCTCCACGCCAGGCGCATCGCGATCTGGGCGGCGGCCGCGTTGGGCATGGTGACCAGCGGCATCAGCGGGGAGACCCGCAGCGGCCCGTGCTCGGTGTACAGCGCGGACTCGCGGTCGCTGGTGGTGCGTCCGCCCACCGCGGTGCCGACCACGATGGCGCTGCGTCCGGCCTGCGGCTGGGGGTGGCCGGCGTCGGCGTGGGCGGCCAGCGCGGCGAGGGTGCCGTAGTGGGCGAACGGGTCGAGGCGGCGGGCGTCCTTGGCGGGGACGAGTTCGTTGTCGGGCAGGGCGGTGACCTTGCAGCCCAGGCGGACCCGGTGGCGGGCCAGGGCGGGGTCGGTCAGGGCGGTGGCGGTGGAGCGCCCGGAGGCGACGGTGCGCCAGAACTCCTCGACGGTGTGGCCGGCGGGGCTGACCACGCCGAGGCCGGTGACGGCGATGGGCGGCCGGTGGTGGGGGGCCATGGCTTCGTCTCCTCTGCGCTGCGCGCGGGCCTGGCGGTGGAAGGCGGGGCGGGTCAGATCAGGCCGGTCTGGGCGGCGGCGGTCAGGAACGCGTCCGCAGCGAAGTCGATGTCGGCGGCGGTGTGGCGGGCGGTGACCGCGATGCGCAGCCGGGCGAGGTCGTTGGGCACGGCGGGGGTGACGACGGGCAGGCCGATGACGCCGGCCTTGCGGCAGGCGGTGGCGTAGTCGTAGGCGGCGTCGTCGGAGCCGGCGATGACGGGCAGCACGGCGGTGGTGGAGTCCATGGTGGAGATGCCGGCGTCGTTGAGGCGCCGGCGCAGCCGCTGGGCCTGGGTCTGGGTGTGGGTGACGCGTTCGGGTTCGCGGCGCAGGATCCGCAGGGACTCCAGGGCGGCGCCGGTCTGGGCGGGGCCCAGGGCGGCGGAGAAGAGGAACGGGCGGGCGGCGTAGCGCAGGTGGCCGATGAGGTCGTGGCTGCCGGCGACCCAGCCGCCCATGGAGGGGATGGCCTTGGAGAGGGTGCCGAGTTTGATGTCGACGCGCACGGTGTGGTTGAAGTGTTCCTCGATGCCGCCGCCGGTTTCGCCGATGACGCCCAGGGCGTGGGCTTCGTCGACCATGAGCAGGGCGTCGTAGCGGTCGCAGACCTCGCGCAGTGCGGGCAGCGGGGCGATGTCGCCGTCCATGGAGTAGACGCTGTCGACGATGACCAGGCGTACTCCGGTGGTGGAGGCGGCCTTGAGGCGGCGTTCCAGGTGGTCGACGTCGTTGTGGCGGAAGCGGGTGACGGTGGCGCCGGACAGGCGGCAGCCGTCGACGATGGAGGCGTGGTCGTACTTGTCGATCAGGACGGTGTCGCCCTGGCCGACCAGGGCGCCGACGGTGCCGACGTTGGCGGCGTAGCCGGAGCCGAAGACCAGGGCGCGTTCGCGGCGGGCGAAGCGGGCGACCTCCGCTTCCAGTTCCTCGTGCAGGGGGATGGTGCCGGCCAGGGCCCGTACGCCGTGGTTGCCGGTGCCGTAGACGTCGACGGCGGCCTTGGCGGCGGCCACCACGCGTTCGTCGCCGGCCAGGCCCAGGTAGCTGTAGCCGGACATCATGAGCAGGCGCTCGCCGTCGAGGTCGCAGTAGGCGCTGTCGCGTTCCATCGTGTAGGCGACGAAGCTGTTGCGCCGGGAGGGGTCGGGCTCCAGTGCGGCCACGCGGGCGTTCGTTGCGGCCAGCTTCGGCTCCAGGCGGTCCCATGCTCCGGTGGCGTTCACGGGCGTTTCTCCTTCACGGCGTCACGGTCTTCACGGTCTTCACGGTTTTCGCGGCTTTCGCGGGCTGTCGGTTCCGGCCCCCGGGGCGGCGCCGGGGGCCGGTTGTTCTTTGGCCGGTTGTTCTCCGGTTGGCGTCCGGTCGGTTTTCGGCCGGTTTTCGGTTCGGTGTTCGCCCGGGGTGTCCGGCGGGGCGTCCGGGGGCGGTTCCGGGTGGTTTCGAGGGTGTTTTCTCGAAGCGTTCACGCGGGGTGCTCAAGGATGGCTACATTTCTACGGCAGGCTGCGCAAGGCGTCCGCAATAGGTGCTTCCCTGGCCTGCGGGAACGCTCTGACGTGCGGAAACCTTGCGCCTACGACGTATCGACCGGCCGGTGGGTATGTTTCCGTTACCGGTGTTGACACCGCGCGATGCGGCGAATGTATGGTCGAAATCCGCCGAAACCGAACGGCTGGTCGGCGGTTTATCGTTCCGATCCGCATGTCCCATGCCGACGGCCCGGTCCGGGCCGTCACTTCTGCTTTGACTCGAGGGGGTTGGAGCTCGTGTTGAAAGGCTTCAGGGAAGACGGTGCGTCCGGTAGATCGGGGGCGCGCGCATGCTGATCCGCCTCACCGGTCTGGTGGCCGTCGAGCACGAGGACGGCGCTCCGCAGCACCTGTCCAGCGCCCAGGCCCAGGTGGCGTTCGCCCGCCTGGTGCTGGAGCGTTCCAGTGGCACCAGCCGCGACCAGCTGGCCGACACCATCTGGCCCGACGGTCTGCCCGACACCTGGGCCTCGGCGCTGCGCAGTGTGGTGAGCCGGGTGCGGGCCTTCGTCACGGCCCCCGGCCAGGGTCCCGGCGCGACCCCGCTGATCGCCCAGGGCGGGCGGTACGTGCTGCGTCTGCCCGCGGACGCGGCGGTGGACCTGGAGGCCGCGGCATCGGCGGTCGGCGAGGCCGGCGAGGCGCTGGCCGCGGGCGGCCACGCGGTGGCCCAGCAGCTGGCCGCGGGTGCGCTGGCGAACCTGCGCGGGGCGTTCCTGCCCGACCACGAGGGCGAGTGGGCGCAGGGGGTGCGCGAGCACGTGGAGGAGTTGCGCATCAGCGCGCTGGAGACGGCGAGCCTGGCGGCCTCGGCGCTCGGCGAGGAGCACCACGCGCTGCGCTGGGCGGACGAGGCGGTGCGCCGCGCCCCGTTCCGGGAGAGTGCCTACCGCTGCCGGATGGAGGCGCTGGCGGCCTCCGGCAACCGGGCGGAGGCGCTGCGCTGTTACCAGCAGCTGCGTCAGGTGCTGGCCGAGGAGCTGGGCATCGACCCGGCGGCCGAGACCCAGGAGCTGTACCTCGCGCTGTTGCGCACCCCGGTGCCGGCGGTGCCGGCACCGGCGGCGGTGCGGGCGGTGGACCCGGTACTGATGGGCATCTTCGAGCCCCTGGCGCCGGCCCGCCTGGCCCGCCCGGCCCCCACCCCGGTACGCGCCGCCTGACCTTGTTCCGCGCAGTGGCGCCGCTGCCCCGCCGGTCCCCTTTCCCCGGCGGGGCGCGCCGCTTGCCGCCCCGGGCCCCTTGGCCCGGCCTGCGGGCCGCGCCGATGAGCCGCGCCGGTAGGCCGTGACGGTAGGCCGTGACGCCCGCACCCTCTTTTCCTCTGCGTCCTCGGCCCCGGGTGTGCCCCTGCGGGGGCCCTTTCCGCTGCCTCTCCGCTCCCCCGGTGCCCGCGCCGGCGCCGCTTTCGGCTCCTGCGCGCGGCCTGCCGTGACAGCCGGCCCCTGCGGGTGCGGGTGCGTGTTGCGCGGGTGTTGCGTCGGCGTCCTTCCCGCCCCGAAGGCCGGGGCGTGCCGGGAGGACACCGGTGAGCACGGCGACCGGCCCGGGCCGGCGCAGGTTGCGGCGCGGCGCCCGGCGCCCGCCGCGGGGCACGGCCCCGGCCGCACGGATGCCGGCCCGCCACGCGCGCACAGCGTGTGGGGCGTGTGGGGCGTGTGGCGGACGGTGGCCGCCCGAAGGCTGGTGAACGGCCTCGGACACGCCGCAGCGCCGCTCGCGATCCGCTTCACCCCCCGGCCCGGACAGCGGGAAGTGAGGCGATCGGCCCTGGTAGCGTCGTGCACGCGAAGTCGCGCACACCGCGCGGTCTTTGACCATCAGGCGAACGGGGGTCGAGCGTTGGGAAGGGGTGGTGGGTGTGGGACGGGCACGCGTGGCGGCGCGGGTGATCGTGCACCCTGGTGTGGAGGACGTGAGCGTCCAGCAGGTGCTGGAGGCGCTCGCTGATCCGGCCCGCAGGACGGTGGTGCGCACGCTCGCGCACTCGGGAGCCGATCTCAGCTGCGGTTCCTTCGACCTGCCGGTCGGGCGTTCGACCTCCAGCCACCACTTCAGCGTGCTGCGCGAGGCGGGACTGCTGCGCCAGTACTACGTGGGCACCACCAAGATGAACGCGCTGCGCAGCGAGGAGCTGGAGCGCAGGTTCCCGGGTCTGCTGGCGGCGGTGGTGGCCGCCGCCGACGCGGAGGCCGGGCAGGTGTGGGGGCG
This sequence comes from Kitasatospora sp. NPDC101235, assembly GCF_044767505.1. Taxonomy (NCBI): domain Bacteria; kingdom Bacillati; phylum Actinomycetota; class Actinomycetes; order Kitasatosporales; family Streptomycetaceae; genus Kitasatospora; species Kitasatospora sp. NPDC101235. The sequence goes on along the minus strand of NZ_JBIWNZ010000012.1, from coordinate 143,847 downwards.
GTGAGGGCCGGTCAGTCGCCGACGGTCAGGACGATCTTGCCGATCTGGGTGCCGGCTTCGAGGTAGCGGTGGGCCTCGGCGACGGTGTCGAGGCCCTCGAAGACGCGGTCGATGACGGGGGTGAACGAGCCGTCGGCCAGGCCCGCGGTGACGAACGCGTGGGCGCGGCGCAGGCGTTCGTCGTCGCGGGTCACCTCGTGCATGCTGTAGAAGCGGCTGGTGACGGGGGCGAAGGTGTCCTGGCCGGGCAGTGGGGTGTCGCGCGCGTCGAGGCGGCCGTAGACGATCACGCGTCCGCCGGGGGCGACGGCGCGGGCGAGGGCGAGGACGCCGGGTCCGGCGACGGGGTCGAAGACGGTGCGCACGCCGCGTCCGCGGGTTGCGGCGTCCACGCGGGCGAGGAGGTCGTCCTCGCCGGTGACGAGGACCTCGGCGGCGCCGGCGTCCAGCAGGTGCCGGGCCTTGGCGCGGGTGCGGGTGGTGGCGATGGGGTGGGCGCCCAGACGGCGGGCGGTGCGGATGGCGGCGAGGCCGACGCCGGAGGCGGCGGCGGTGATCAGCACGTGGTCGCCGGGGCGCAGGTGGCCGTCCTCGGCGAGGGCGCCGTAGGCGGTGAGGTAGGGCATCCACACGGCGGCGCCCTGGGCGGGGGTGAGCCCGGCGGGGTGGGCGACGGCGGCGCGGGCCGGGACCAGCACGTGGGTGCCGTAGACGCCGTAGTCGTTCTGGGAGAACGCGGGCACGGTGTCGACGCGGTCGCCGGGCGCGAAGCCGGTGACGCCCTCGCCGACGGCCTCCACGGTGCCCGAGGCCTCGTAGCCGAGGGTGGCGGGCAGGCGCAGCTGCTCCAGGTAGGTGCCGGCACGGAAGAGGGCCTCGGCGCGGTTGAGGCCGATCGCGGCCACGCGCAGGCGCAGTTCGCCGGGCCCGGGCTCGGGCAGGTCGCACTCGCGCACGGCCAGTACCTCCGGTCCCCCGGTGGTCTCGAAGACGACGCTCCTGGGCATGACGGGCCCCCCTTGTACGTACGGCCGGCAGCACGCGGACCCGCGGCGCACGGACCCGTGGTGTGCGGACCCGTGGTGTGCGGATCGGCCCTCAGCCAACCCCGGGCGCACCCCGCCTGTCAAACTTCGACAGCCGTCGGAACAGTGGGCTTCGGGCCGTGGTTGCACCGGAGTTGACCTTCCGTCAGTGGCCGTGTCGGGGGCCCGGCAGGGGGCGGGGCGTAGGCTTGCCGTCCGTGATCGACAGCGAGGACTGGGACCAGGGGTGGGAGGGCACGCGCCGGTGGGTCGAGGGGCACCTGGCCGCCGGTGAGCGCATCACCGAGGTGAGCGCGCTGCGGGGCGGATGGACCTCGCGGATGCGCCGCCTGGACGTGCAGCGCCCCGGCCGGGCGGGTTCGTACGCGCTGGTGCTGCGCTCCTTCGTCAAGCCGTTCTACCGCCGTCACGCGCCGGGGCTGCTGGCCCGCGAGGCGGCCGTGCTGCGCCTGCTGGAGAGCAGTGGCATCCCGGCGGCGCGGCTGGTCGCCGTGGACGCGGCGGGGGCGGTGTGCGAGCACCCGTCGCTGGTGATGACGCACCTGCCCGGCCGGGTGCGCCTGGCCGAGGACGGCGACACGGCACGGCGCGCGGATCTGCTGGCCGCGCAGCTGGCCGCCGTGCACGCCCTTCGGGTCGGTGAGCGGGACCGGCCGCGTGCCTGGCAGGCGTGGACGGCCCCCGGCCGGGTGGCCGTGCCCGAAGGCACGGCCCGTGGCGGGCTGTGGGAGCGGGCGGTGGGGGTGATCGGCGGTGCGGTGCCCGCGCACCGGCCGTGTTTCCTGCACCGCGACTTCCACCCCGGCAACGTGCTGTTCACCGGCGCGGGCGCCGGGCTCGCCGTCGCCGGGGTGGTCGACTGGGTGGAGACCTCCTGGGGCCCGGCCGACCTGGACGTCGCCCACTGCTCCACCGCGCTGGCCCTGCTGCACGGCCCCGGGGCGGGCCTGGACTTCGCCGACCGCTACCTGGCCGCCGGCGGGCGCGAGCTCGCCGAGGGGCGCGCGCACCTGTACTGGCGGCTGCTGGACGCCCTCGCCTTCGCCCCCGACGCGCAGAAGGTCGCCGAGCCCTGGCGCGAACTGGGCCGCACCGACCTGACGCCCGCCGTGCTGACCGGGCGACTGGAGGACTACCTGCAGGCCCTGTTCGACCGCTACGCCTGACCACCCGACGCGGCCCTCCGCCGCGGCCGTGCCCACCACGCCCCGACCGCCCCCTCCCCCTCCCCCTTCCCCTCGACCGTCCCGCCCCGGCCCGTCCGCCCCGCCGCGGCCCCGCACGGTGGGGCGGTGCGGGGCGTGGCCGGGCGCTTCCTCCCGGGGCCGACGGAGGTCGGCGGGTGGTCAGGGGGACGGGGCGAACACAAGGCCGGGGCGCGTGCCGGGGCGGGCGGGGTGGCGGCGGTGGCGGGCGGGGCCGGCGCAGGTGCCGTGCGGGACGGCAGCGGTCACCGCCCCCGAGGGGGCAGGGGCGGGGGTCCGGGTGAAGCGCACGCCCGCCCGGAGCGCGCAGGCGCTCGCACTCGGCGCGCGCGTCGTGCACGGCGAAGGGGCGGCGGGGGTGTCGCCGGTGAGCGGTGGGCGGGCGGCCGGCGGTGCGCGCCGGGCGGCGTGCGGCCCCGGGCCGTGGTCGCACGGGTGGTGCGATGACGCGCCGGAGGTTCACTCGCACGAGTGATTGTTACACTGTGTGCATCAACGGACACTCTGAGTATCCGGAGGGCTCGTGGGGGCCCTCCCGGCGCGAGGAGAGCCGTCATGGCCGCAGTCGAACCTTCCGCCTCCGGAGTGCCGCAGATCGCGGACAGCTCCCAGCCCGACAGCCGGGACGAGGGCCTCGCGGCGATCGGCGGCAACGTCGGCGCCGTGTGGCGGGCCTGGTGGACGTGGAGCCCGGGCAACGGGACCTTCAACCTGCAGATCCCGTGGAACGTCATCGGGATCGACTCGACGGTCGTCATCACGGCCTCCGAGATCGACTCCAACGGGAACCGGTTCGTCGGTGCCGCGCCCTTCCAGGTGTCGAGCATCGCGCCCGGCAACGGCGTGGTGACCTTCAAGATCAGCATCGGCTGGAACAGTCCGCTGCCGATGCGCACCGACGTCCTGGTCTTCAACTGACCCTGCCGCCGAGGCCGGTGGCCGCACCCGTGCGGTGACGGCCGGCACACCGCACGCCGTGGCGCCCGTGGAGCAGTGCGCGGGCGCCACGGCGTGCGGACGCATTCCCGGGCCTGCTCCCGCCCGCCGGGCCGTGCCCGGCACACCCGAACGCGACACCCCCACCGAAGACGACCGGCCGGATGGCCGGGTGGCCGGCCGCCGGGCCGGGCGGGCGCCGGGGCCGCTGGGACCGGGGCCGCCGGTCACGGCGCCCCGCCCGTGCCCGGCGGCCCTCCTTGTCCGCCGGGGGGTCAGGCCCGGGCGGGGGCCCGGCCCGGGGCGGGAGTGCGCACGACGGCGTCCAGGGCCGGGGCGATGACGGCGAAGCAGTTCTCCGTCAGCGCGGCGACGTCCGCCCCCTCACCACCGCCGTGCACGTCGCCACCGCCCTCGGCGGCGCTCCAGCGCTGGAGCACCGTGTGGAAGGCCGCCAGTGCCATGTCCGCGGCCAGCCGCGGGTACAGCTCGCGCCCGGCGTCCAGGCCCAGGCGCACCGCGAGCTGCGCGGCGAGTTCGTCGCGCCACTGCGCCTGGCGTTCCAGGAAGCGGGCGAGCAGGGCGGGCGTGGAGAGGATCAGCCGCACCACGCTGCGGGCGCGCTCCTCGTGGCCGGCGCAGTCCTCCACGCAGCGCCACACCGCGCACCGCAGCGCCACCGAGGGCGGCTCCGCCGCCGGACGGCGGGCCAGCTCCTCGCACATGGCGGCGCCGAGGGCGGCCAGGAACTGGACGACCACGTCCTCCTTGGACGCGAAGTAGCGGAAGAACGTCCGCTTGGACACGCCCGCGGCGGTGGCGATCTCGTCGACCGTGACGGCGTCGAACCCGCCGTGCGCCAGCAGGTCCAGCGCCGCCCGCGTCAGTTCGTCGGCGACGAGCTGGCGTTTGCGCTGGGCCAGGGTGGCGGCGGGTCGGGACGTCACCGGCCCATCCTAGCCCCCACGCCACACTCGGCATCGAACGACAGTCTTGACACTTGGTGACACGCAGGGCAGCGTGAGCCGTATGATCCGAAGCAACCCGAGCCCCGCCCGCGCCGCGGACCCCAGCGGGCGGGTGTTCGTCGTCACCGGCGCCGGCAGCGGCCTGGGCCTGGCCACCACCACCGCCCTCGCCCGCCGCGGCGCCCACGTCGTCCTCGCCGTGCGCGACGAGGCCAAAGGCCACCGCGCCGCCGCCCTGGTGACGGCCGAACAGCCCGACGCCCTGCTGGAGGTACACCGCCTGGACCTCGCCGACCCGCACTCCGTGCACGCCTTCGCCACACGCCTGCGCACCGACGGCCCGCACCCCGACGTCCTGGTCAACAACGCCGGCGTCATGGCACCCCCACGCACCCTCACCCCCCACGGCCACGAACTCCAGTTCGCCGTCAACCACCTCGGCCACTTCGCCCTCACCGCCCACCTCATCGACCTGCTCACCCAGGGCCGCGACCCGCGCGTGGTCACCGTCACCTCCGCCAACCACCGCCGCGCCCGCATCGACTTCGACGACCTCACCGGCGAACACGCCTACTCCCCCATGGGCCACTACAACCAGTCCAAACTCGCCAACGCCGTCTTCGCCCTCGAACTCCACCGCCGCCTGAACACCGCCCACAGCCCCGTGCGCAGCGTGCTCGCCCATCCCGGCTACGCCGCCACCGGCCTGCCCCGCGCCGGCGCGGTCGGCGGGGTGCGGCTGCTGTTCGGGCACCTGCTGCGCCCGCTCGCGCAGTCGCCCGCACGCGGGGCGCTGGCGCAGCTGCACGCGGCGACCGCGCCGAACGTGCGGGGCGGGGAGCTGTACGGGCCGGGCGGGATGGGCGAACTGCGCGGGGCGCCGGTGCGGACCTCGCCTGCGCCGCGGGCGCAGGACGAGGCGGTGGGGCGGCGGCTGTGGGAGGTGTCGCAGGAACTGACCGGGGTGCCCTTCACCGTGCCCGGGGCCGGCGGCGCCTGACCCCGCTTGGGAGCGGGCCGCAGGAGTGAGGGGGCGTCACCGCCCACCACGGCCGTGACCCTGCGTGTCCGCCTGCGCAATGCTCCAGGGCGCCGACGACGGGCGCCTGGCCCACGACGGGACCACCCGGCACCACTGCCCCACCCCGTCCACCGGCCCGCCGGCCCCGGCCGGGTTCTGCAGGAGGGCGGCCGCGGCCCGCGAGGCGTCACCCTCCACCCCCGGCCCGCCGTTCTCCACGACCTCATCCGGGCCCGCCCCACCGCACCTCGCCCCCGCCCCGCTCCTCCCCCGCCCCCGGGGTGTCCGGTTCGGTGGCCGCCCCGTGGCGGGGGTGGGGGCGGGCAGTAGGATCGGCGGCGTTGCATCCCGTACACCGCTGGTAGGAGGCTTTTCATGGCTCAGGTCACGCTGAAGGGGAACCCGGTGCAGGTCGGTGGCACGCTGCCGGCCGCCGGCAGCCAGGCACCGGCGTTCACGCTGGTCGGCGAGGGGCTCGCGGACGTGTCGCTGAAGGACTTCGCGGGCAAGCGCAAGGTCCTGAACATCTTCCCCAGCATCGACACCCCGACCTGCGCGACCTCGGTGCGCACCTTCAACACCAAGGCCTCGTCGCTGGACAACACCGTGGTGCTGTGCGTGTCGGCCGACCTGCCGTTCGCCCAGGCCCGGTTCTGCGGCTCCGAGGGCCTGGAGAACGTCAAGACCCTGTCCACCCTGCGCGGGCGGGACTTCCACGACGTGTACGGCGTGGCGATCGCCGACGGCCCGCTGGCCGGCCTGACCGCCCGCGCGGTCGTCGTCCTGGACGAGAACGACACCGTCCTGTACACCGAACTCGTCGCGGAGATCGCCGACGAGCCGAACTACGAGGCCGCGCTCGCCGCCCTCAACTGACCCACCCGGCACCGCACATCCCGGCGCCACCCGTGTGTTCGGCCCGCCCCCGCGTCCTTCCCGACCCGCCCCCTTGAAGGCGGGGACGGGAAGCGCGGCGGCGGGCCGCCGCACACCCACCCCACCCCGCCCCGCCCCGCCCGCTGCGTGCCCGTTTGCCCTGCCTGCCCTGCGTTCCCTGCCGGCCCTGCCACCGCGAACGGACCCGGCCACAAGGCCACCACCCCCACCCCGTGACCGGCACCCCACCCGCCACCCCACCACCGGCCACCGGCCACCAGCCACCGCCCCGGACGGCGCCGCGCGGCCGCGGGCCGGCCCGTGCGAGACCACCGGCACCGGCCTGCCCCCGTTGCGCAACCAGCCGACAGGCCCCGGGTGCAGCGAACAACCACCGCGCCCCGCAACCACCACGACAACCGGCCGGCGTTCGAACGCCACCAGGCCACCGTGCGCACCGACAGGAACAGCCCGTAGACGAGCCGCTCACCACGGGCGGTGGCGGCCACCTCGACGAACCGCTCGCACAGAACGGGCAGCCGCAGATCCCGGCAGAGCTCGTCGATCACGGCATCCTCCCGGTTCGCCTGGCAACGGCATCCCGGTGGCCGCACGAAACCGGACAAGAGCACGCAGGCACACAGCACCCGAAAGACCGGCACAAGCCCCCACCGGAACCGGCCCCCAGGCCCACCCCGCACCGGCTCGACAGCCCGGACCGAAGCGGCGGGACGGCCCGGACCCCGCACCGGCGGGACAGCGGGACGGCGGGACGGCCCGGACCCCGCACCGGCGGGACAGCGGGACGGCGGGACGGCCCGGAGCCCGGTCCCTGCCGCGTACCCCCGGCAGACGGTGTCACAGCCCCCGGGGTGGGCAGGACGCAGGTGCGCCCCCTCGGCGTGCCCGGCACGGGGACGGGCACGCCGAGGGGGCGCGAAGGGACCTGCGGACCGCGGCCCGGACCCGGAGGACGGACCGGACGGGCCGCGGTGGCCTGACGGCCCGGACCCGGTGGACGGGCCGGGGTGGCGCTCAGGTGATGGAAGCGCCGGAATCGATGCTGATGACCTGGCCGGTCATGCAGTCCTGGTCGAGGAACAGGGTGATCGAGCGGGCGACCTCCCGCGGGGTCACGAACCGCGGCACCGGGACCTTCTCCCGCATGCCCGCCACCACGTGCTCGGGCAGCGTGTCCGTCATCCCGGTGATCATGAAACCGGGCGACAGGGCGTTGACGGTCACCCCCCGCCGGCCGCACTCCGCCGCGAGGGTACGGGTCAGCCCGATCAGGCCCGCCTTCGACGCGGAGTAGGCGGTCTGCCCGGCAGTGGCGATCAGCGCCGACGGCGAGACGATGTTCACCACCCGCCCCCAGCGCGCCCGCAGCATCGCCGGCACGCACGCCCGCGCGGTGTGGAAGGAACCCACCAGGTTGGTGTCGATCACCTGCCGCCACTCGGCGGGGTTCTGCATCGCCATCAGCGCGTCCTTGCGGATCGCCCCGTTGTTGACGAGCACGTCCACCGGCCCCAACGCGGCCTTGATCTGCTCGTACATCACCCCGACCGCGTCCCAGTCGGCGACCGACCCGGTCACCAGCACATGATCGTTGACCAGCTGCGCGGCGACCTTCTCCGCACCCTCACGGGAACTGTTGTAGTGCACCGCGACCCGGCAGCCCGCCGCGTCCAACGCCAGCGCCAGCTCACTGCCCAGCCCCCCGGAGGCACCGGTGACCAACGCCACCGGAGCCTGCGGACGGGTACCGAAGACGTCCTTGCCGCTCACCGCGCCACCCCTCCCCACGTCAGCAGGACCGAACCCCACGTCATACCCGCACCGAACCCGGCCAGCAGCACCGTGTCACCGTCCTTGATCCGCCCGCTGTCCAGCGCCTCCGCCAACGCGATCGGGATCGACCCCGACGCGGTGTTGCCGTAACGCTCCAGGTTCGTCACCAGCCGGTCGGCAGGGATACCGGTGTGGGAGAGCACCGAGTTGATGATCCGGATGTTCGCCTGGTGCGGCACCACATGGTCCACCTGAGCCGGCGTGATCTTCGCCTGCTCCAGCGTCTCGCGGATCGTACGCACCGTGTAGCGCACCGCGTTCAGGTAGATCTCGTTGCCGTTGATCTGCGCGTAGTGCAGGCCCTGGGCGACGGTCTGCGCGGTGGTCGGCATACGCGAGCCGCCCGCCAGGACCTTCAGGCTGTTCTTGCACGAGCCGTCCGCGCCCAGGTTCCACGCCCTGATCCGCTCCACCGCACCCGGCTGCAGGACCACCGCACCCGCACCGTCACCGACCAGGATCGACAGGTCCCGGTCGGCGGGGTTCGCGGTCAGCGTGTGCGTGTCCGAGCCGATCACCAGGATCGGACGCGGATCCATGTGCAGCAGGCCCGCCGCCGTCACCAGCGCATACACGAACCCCGCACACTCGGAGTTCACGTCGTGCGCACTGCCGGCGATCTTCAGCTCGTCGTGGACGAACGCCGACGTCGCCGGCGAGGGCTGTTCCGGAGTGGCCGTCGCCACGATCAGGTGCGCGATGTCCGCACCCGAAAGGCCCGCGCGTTCCAGGGCCCGGCGCCCGGCCTCCACGGCCATCGACGCCGTGGTCTGCCCCTCACCCACCGCCCTGCGCTCACGGATCCCGCACCGCGAGACGATCCAGTGCTCGTCCACGCCGAACCGCTGCGCGAGCTCGGCACTGGTCACCACACGTTCGGGCACCGACATGCCCCAGCCGGTGACGTCGAAACCGCTCACCACCCGACCCCTCTCTCTCCCCTGCTGGCCGGGGTCTCAGTTACCGGCAGCCGGCACGAGCGCCAGGATCCGCTCGTGGACCACGCGCAGCGTCGTGGTGTCGTCGATGTCCGCGAACAGCGACTCGTCCGCCGGAATGTGCGGGTACTGGTTCTGGAAGCCGTACAGCCACTCCATCAGGTCCAGCGAGTCCACGTCCGCGATGTGCTGCAACGCCGCGTCCGCGTCGATCTCCTGAGCACCGGAAACCGCCTGAAGCTGCTGGGCCAGGTCCTCGATCGTGGGGATCTGAGACATCAGTGATCGTTCCTCTCCACGCCCACCTCTCAAGTGGGCGCCATCAACGCGCCGAAAGAACAGGTCAGGAAGACACCCCCGGAACCCCGCCCCACACCCCGACCACCCGCAGGCGGACAAAGCCAGGACGAACGCCCCAAGCGCCCCGGGAACGAACAGGGCATAACGAGCACCCCGCGCCCCGGCAAGGAAGCACCCGAAAACCCGCACCGCGCACCCCGCCGCACCACCCCGCCACACCACCCCACCCACCCCGCACCCCCGCCCCCGAACCCGCCCGCCCGCCCGCCCGCCGGCCGGGCCCCGAGCGGACACCACCGCACCCCGCCCCCGGCAACACACCACACCGACACACCAAGGGGACGAACGAACGGACCGCCACACACGGCACACGGACAACCACGACAGACGAGCAGACAGGACCAGCGAAACGGACAGGACGAACAGGACAGACAGAGCAGGACGGACGAGACCAACGCGAGAGCCCGCACAACGGACCCCTTGCGGAACAACACGGCACAACCCCCGGACAGCAGACAACACCACCCAGGAACCGGAGCACCCCCGACGACAGGCCGTGGGAGCCACGTGTCTTGCCGAAACCGCATGAAACCCGCCCCCATGCAACCAACCCGCAACCCACCCACCCCCACCCCCCTTGCGCACCGCTTGCGAGACACACGCTTACCTGACCCACAACACACCGCACCCGCACGCACACCACCCCAACCCGCACAACCACCGCCCGCACGACCACAGCACCGACCTACGGCGGCACGGCGGCACGACCGCACGACCACGGCCCGCCGTACAGCGCTACGGCGGCGGAACGGCTGCGGTACGACGGCACGGCGCTACGGCAGCGGAACGGCTGCGGTACGACGGCCGTCCGGGCAGCCGGCACCCGCCGCGAACCGGGCCCGCACCACCGCAACAACCGCCCCCCAGGGCAAAACCGGCCACCACCGCTCCACGGCCGCCGGGGCGAACCGCTCGGCACGCACCACCGGCACCACCCGGGCACCAAGAACACCGAACAGCTCGACCGTTCAACCCCGGCAGTGCCAACCACCCGGGAGAACAACCCCGTTCGACACGAACCACCGCCACACACCGGGCAGCACCACAGCCGCCCGGCACCGCAGCCAGGTTCACAGGAACCACCGCACACCGGGCGGCACCAACGGCCCGGGAACGGCGGCCGACCGGGCACACCACCCGGTCCCGCAAGACACCAAGAACACCGCACGGCCCGGCCGTTCACCCCGGGCAGCACCAACCACCCGCGTTCAACCCGGGCAGTGTCAACCACCCGGGAGAACAACCCCGTTCGACACGAACCACCGCCGCACACCGGGCAGCACCACAGCCGCCCGGGGACGGCAGGCACCAAGGCCTCGGCCCGACAGGGCCGCCCACCCCGGCCGGCACCGCCGGTCCGGACCCGGACAAGAACACAGCCCGACCGGGCAACCGGATCGGCCGCACGGCAACCATGCCGAAGGCCGTGGCGGCCAGGCCCACCCGGCTCCACCGGGCCGGCCGCCCGCCACGGCCCGGCCCGCCCGCCGTTGCGCATCCCGTCCGACCACCCATTCCACAACCGTCAACCGAGGGGCCCCATCCCATGACCACCGTCGAAGCCCGCTCCATCAACCCCGACGTCGAGGCCATCCGCCACCACTACGAGGTCCCCAACGAGCTCTACCGGCTCATCCTGGGCCCCACCATGATGTACTCCGGCGGCTACTGGGAGGACGGCGAGGACCTCGTCGCCGTCCTCGACGAGGCCCAGGAACGCAAGCTCGACGCCTTCACCGACCTCGCCCGCGCCGCCCACACCGACTCCGTCCTGGACATCGGCTGCGGCTGGGGCACCATGCTCAACCGCCTCACCACCGTCCACGGCGTCAAGAAGGCCGTCGGCGTCACCCTCTCCCGCACCCAGGCCGACTTCGTCGACGCCCTCGCCAACCCCGCCATCGAAGCCCGCGTCGAAAGCTGGGAAGACCACCGCCTCGCCGACGGCCAGGCCCCCTACGACGCCGCGTTCTGCATCAACGCCCTCGAACACTTCGTGCTCTCCTCCCTCACCCCCAAGGAGCGCACCCAGCGCTACCGCGTCTTCTTCAAGCAGGTCCACTCCCTGCTCAAGCCCGGCGCCCGCTTCGTCCTGCACACCATGACCGTCGAGAACCCCCCGCTGCGCCGCCAGCTCCTGGACGACCTCAAGTTCCTCCAGCGCGAGGAGTTCGAAGGCTGCCACATCCCGCGCCTGCCCGAACTCGCCGCCGGCCTCGACGGCCTCTTCGAGGTCACCGAGATCCGCAACGAACCCGAGTCCTTCGCCCGCGCCTGCCGCGCCTGGCTCCAGCTCCTGGCCGCCCGCCGCGACGAAGCCGTCACCATGACCGACGAGACCACCGTCGCCCGCTTCGAGCGCTACCTCGACATCTTCGCCTACACCCTCGAAGACCACATCTTCAACAACTTCCGCGTCACCCTCACCCGCCGCGCCTGACCCCCAGGCCCACCGAGGACACCCCAGAAGAGGACACCGACGCCATGACCACCACCCCCGCCCCCAACCGCACCACCACCAGCCACCCCACCACCGCCACCGGCACCGGCACCGGCACCGGCACCGCCGCAGCGGCCCCCGCCACCACCCCGGCGGCGGGGGTGGCCCCCACCCCCACCAACACCACCACCGGCACAGCCGCCACGGGCACCACCGGCACCACGGACACCACGACCGCCGCCGCGGGCACCGGCACGACCGCCGCCACCCACCCCGGCGCCGACCTCGCCGTACGCCACCTCAAAGTCGCCGTCATCGGCGCCGGCATCTCCGGCCTCGGCACCGCCATCGGCCTCCTGCGCGCCGGCATCAACGACTTCCTCGTCTTCGAACGCGCCCAGGACCTCGGCGGCACCTGGCGCGACAACACCTACCCCGGCTGCGCCTGCGACGTCCAGGCCCACCTCTACTCCTTCTCCTTCGCCCGCAACCCCGAATGGAAGTCCACCTTCGCCACCCAGGCCGAAGTCCACGCCTACCTCAAGGACTGCGCCACCCGCTACGGCGTCGACCCCCACCTGCGCTACGACCACGAACTCCTCGACGCCACCTGGAACGACACCCACCACCACTGGGACATCCGCACCAAACACGGCCGCTACACCGCCCAGGTCCTCGTCACCGGCACCGGCTACCTCTCCGACCCCGCCATCCCCGACCTGCCCGGCCTCGACACCTTCACCGGCACCGTCTTCCACTCCTCCCGCTGGCGCCACGACCACGACCTCACCGGCCGCAACGTCGCCGTCATCGGCACCGGCGCCTCCGCCATCCAGTTCGTCCCCGCCATCCAACCCGACGTCGCCCGCCTCGACCTCTACCAGCGCACACCCCCCTGGGTCGCCGCCAAACCCGACAAACCCAACACCCCCCGCCACACCTGGATGCTGCGCCACCTCCCCGGCTACCAGCGCTTCCGCCGCGCCTTCAACAAACACGGCCGCGAAATCGTCGCGTTCTTCATGTCCCGCCCCTCCCGCACCACCGGCATGAAGAACATGGCCGCCGGCCACCTCAAGAAATCCGTCACCGACCCCGCCCTGCGCAAACGCCTCACCCCCGACTACACCGTCGGCTGCAAACGCCTCCTCTTCTCCAACACCTGGTACCCCGCCATCCAGCAACCCAACGTCGACATCATCTCCGACACCATCACCCACATCGGCCCCACCCACATCACCACCGCCGACGGCACCCGACGCGACATCGACACCATCATCCTCGCCACCGGCTTCACCGCCACCGACCGCCCCATCGCCCGCCTCATCCACGGCCGCAACGGACACACCCTCGCCGACACCTGGAACACCCACGGCATGACCGCCCACCGCGGCACCACCATCCACGGCTTCCCCAACCTCTTCATGATCCTCGGCCCCAACACCACCCTCGGCCACTCCTCCCAAACCGTCATGATCGAAGCCCAGATCACCTACATCCTCGCCGCCCTCAAAACCCTCCACACCCACCACCTCACCACCCTCGACGTCCACCCCGAAGCCCAGAAGACCTACAACCACACCCTCCAAACCCGCCTCAAAAACACCGTCTGGAACACCGGCGGCTGCCACAGCTGGTACACCGACACCCAAGGCAACAACCCCTCCATCTGGCCCACCTACACCTGGCGCTTCCACCACCAAACCCGCACCTTCGACCTCACCAACTACCAAACCGCCACCCACACCAACCACACCACCACCCCCTAACACCCCCCACCCACCCACCAGCCACCACCACCGCCACACGGCACCGCCACACGGCACGGCACGGCACGGCCGACAAAGCCGGCACAGCCAACAGGAACGACAGGACCAGCAGAGCCGGTGAGACCGACACGAGCGATACGGCCGGCAGGGCTGGTGAGACCGACAGGTGGGGCCGGTGCGATCAATACGGCCGGCAGGGCTGGTGAGACCGACAGGTGGGGCCGGTGCGACCGGTAGGACCGGCGGCCGGTGCGGCCGGCAGGGCCGACAGGACAGGCAGATGGGGCCAATCGGGCCGGCAGGAACGGTGCGGTCAGCAGAAACGACGGCCCATGCGATCGGTACAGCCAGGAGGACCGGCACGACCGATGGCCCGGTACAGCCGCCAGGCAAGCAGCCGGCCCCGCACCAGCACAACCGGCTCAGCCAGTAAGGCCGGTAGGGCCGACGGGGCCGGTGCGATCAGTACAGCCGGCAGGGCTGGTGAGACCGACAGGTGGGGCCGGTGCGATCAGTACAGCCGGCAGGGCTGGTGAGACCGACAGGTGGGGCCGGTACAGCCGGTAGGACCGGCGGCCGGTGCGGCCGGCAGGGCCGACAGGGCAGGCAGATGGGGCCAATCGGGCCGGCAGGAACGGTGCGGTCAGCAGAAACGACGGCCCATGCGATCGGTACAGCCAGGAGGACCGGCACGACCGATGGCCCGGTACAGCCGCCAGGCAAGCAGCCGGCCCCGCACCAGCACAACCGGCTCAGCCAGTAAGGCCGGTAGGGCCGACGGGGCCGGTGCGATCAGTACGACTGGCAGGGCTGATGAGGCCGGTACAGCCGGCAGATGGGACCGGTGCGATCAGTCCGAAGGCCCGGACACCGACCGGCCGACCCGGCCCGGCCCAGCGGCCCCGAGACCACCCGCACCACCGCGCCGCCACCGCAGCCCCGCCCGCCCAGGGCAACACCATCACCACCCGCCCGGCACCACCCGCCCGAAACCACCCGGCACCCACCACAACCAGCCCCAAACAAACGGGACTTCAGGAACCGCCCACCCAAAGCGGCCACCCCCCAGCCCCCGAACCGGAGGCCACACCAACCCGGCCCGCCCACGCCCCTGCCCACGACCTACCGACAATCCACCACCTCGTCCACGCCATCCACCAGGAGGCCACCCCGCATGAACCGCCCCGCCCTGTCCAGGCGCGCCCTGCTCACCGGCGCCGCCGCCACCGTCATCGGCTTCAACACCACCACCCGCACCTGGGCCACCACCAACACCCCCACACCCCCCGGCTGCATCACCCCCCTGCCCCCCATCCAGGGCACCCTCACCACCAACACCACCACCCGCACCGCCTACGCCCAGGACTTCGGCCGCCTCACCACCACCACCCCCTACGCCGTCCTCAACCCCGCCGGCGCCCCCGACATCGCCACCATCATCAACTTCGCCCGCCGCAACCAACTCAAAGTCGCCATGAACGGCCAAAGCGGCACCGGAAACGACCTCGAATCACACTCCAACTACGGCCAAGCCGGCGTCGCCGGCGGCATCAGCATCAACGCCCGCGCCCTCAACCGCATCCACACCATCACCCCCACCAACGCCACCGTCGACGCCGGCGTCACCTGGGCCCAACTCACCGAAGCCGCCCTCACCCAAAACCTCACACCCCCCTGCCTCACCGACTACCTCCACCTGTCCATCGGCGGCACCATCAGCGTCGGCGGCATCGGCTCCACCGTCCACAAACACGGCCTCCAAGCCGACACCGTCGAATCCATCGAAATCGTCACCGGCACCGGCCGCATCCTCACCGCCTCCCCCACCCGCAACCCCGACCTCTTCCACACCGCCCTCGCCGGCGCCGGCCAAGTCGGCATCATCACCCGCGCCACCGTCAAACTCGTCCCCGCCCCCCAAAACGCCCGCGTCTTCACCCTCACCTACGACAACCAGAACACCTTCCTCACCGACCAACAAACCCTCCTCGCCGACGGCCGCTTCCCCTCCCAAGTCGGCGAAATCCTCATCCAACCCACCGGCCAACCCCCCCGCTACAAAATCGAAGCCGTCGCCCACTACAACGGCACCACACCCCCCGACCCCACCCCCCTCCTCACCGGCCTCAACCCCACCACCACCGACATCACCGACCAGACCTACCGCGAATACACCTACCGCGCCGACACCTTCGCCGACACCATCAAAAACCTCGGCTACTGGAACGCCCCCAAACCCTGGCTCTCCCTCTTCCTCCCCGCCTCCACCACCCCCACCTTCCTCACCGAAGCCCTCCCCCACATCACCCCCGACGACATCGGCGCCGGCCTCCTCCTCTGCTACCCCTTCCACACCAACAAACTCACCCACCCCCTCGCCATCACCCCCACCGAACCCATCACCTACCTCTTCGACTTCCTCGCCTTCCCCCACCCCGACACCAACCCCACCCCCGCCCTCACCCGCAACCGCACCCTCTACAACCGCGCCACCCAACTCGGCGCAAAACGCTACCTCGTCGGCGCCATCCCCAACATGACCCCCACCGACTGGCAAAACCACTACGGCCCCCACTGGACCACCCTCACCACCGCCAAAAACACCTACGACCCCACCCACACCCTCACCCCCGGCCAAAACATCTTCCCCTAACACCCACAACCACCCCCCACCCACCAAAACCCCCAACCCACCAACCCCCCACCCACCGAAAGGCCCCCCATGCACACCATCCACCACACCGACCAAACCCTCCTCAACCACCCCACCCACACCGTCTGGAACGCCCTCATCAACGAACTCAACGGCACCACCACCTGGTGGCACCCCCACAACACCCACCAACCCGGCCCCACCGCCCCCCACCACCCAGGCGGCACCACCACAACCACCATCCACACAAACGGAATCGGCAAACCCGGCCCCAAACTCCACTTCACCTCCACCACCACCCACATCACCCCCCACACCCAACTCACCCAAACCCACACCGGCCACTTCCACGGCACCACCACCTACACCCTCACCCCCCACAACAACAACACCCAAACCCAACTCACCATCACCTTCACCACCACACCCCACCACCTCGCCAAACTCCTCAACAAACTCACCAACCTCACCACCAAACACACCACCGCCACCCAAAACGCCCTCACCAACCTCCACCACCACCTCAACAACCAAAACCCCGAATAGAAGAACCGAAAACAACACCGGAAAAGGAGGCCCCCCGTGACCATCACCGAAATCCCCGCGCTCCCCGCCCAGCACGCCGTCACCACCACCGACCACGCCGCGACCACCGACGATCACGCGCACCTCGCCATCACGGTCCACCAGCCGGGCGAGCCCGACCCGAGCCGGCCGCTGGTGCTGCTCGTCCACGGCTGGGCCGCCTCCCGGACCGTGTGGCACGCCACCGCGCACCAGCTCGCGGCGGCCGGACACACGGTGGCCACGTACGACCAGCGGGGTCACGCCTCGTCGACGTCCGGGCGGGAGCCGATCAGCATCGAGCGGCTGGCGCGGGACCTGGACATCGTCGTGGGGACGCTCACCACGCCGGAGCGGCCGGTCGTGGTGGTGGGGCACTCCGGCGGGGGGTACGCGGCACTGGCCTGGGCGGCGGGGCTGTCCGCCGGGCGGGGTGGCGCAACCAGCAAGCGGCTGGCGGGGCTTGTGCTCGTGTCGACCGCTTCGCACGGGCAGAACACCCCGGCGAACGAGGTCAAGATGATGGGGTCGAAGCTGTTCAGCCGGGCGCTGCGGACCCCGTGGCTGGGACGCCGGCTGCTCGGGGGCACGCACGGACCGGGCGCCTCGCTGCCGGCGCGGGAGGCCAACCGTCGGCTGTTCGCCGCCACCTTGCCGGCGACCCGGGCGGCCTGTTTCGCGTCGACCCAGGAGATGGACCAGCGCGCCGGCCTGGCCGGGATCACTGCGCCGACCGCGGTCATCACCGGCACCGAGGACAAGATCGTGAAGCCCGTGTTCAGCCAGGAGCTCGTCTCGGCGCTGCCGCACGCCGAGCTGCACCGGATTCCCGACGCCGGCCACATGGTGCCGTTGGAGACTCCGCAGCACATCGCGCACCACACTCACCTGCTGGTCACGGCCGGCCGCTGACACGACCGTGACCACCACCGCCCCGGCCGGCGTCCTGGCCGCGCTGCTCCCGCCCCACGTCCACTGTGCCGAGGCCTTCGGCGCCCCGGCCGAGGCCCGGCTGCTGCCGCTGGAGGCGGCGTACATCCACGACCGATCGCCGCGCCGCCGCCGGCAGTTCGCCACCGCCCGGATGCTCGCCCGCCAGGCCCTCGGTGCTCTCGGGCACCCGCCGGTGCCGCTGCTGCCCGGGCCGGGAGGGGCGCCCCGGTGGCCGGCGGGCGTCACGGGCAGCATCACCCACACGGACGGGTACACGGCCTGCGCCGTCGCGGGCACCGGGGACCTCGCCTCGCTCGGGATCGACGCCGAGCCCGCCCGGCCGCTCCCCCGGGGTGTGCTCCAGCTGGTCGGCAGTGAAGCCGAGCGGAGTGGGCTGGCCGTGCTGCCCGGGGGCTGCGTCCCGTGGGACACCGTCCTGTTCAGCGCCAAGGAGGCCACCTACAAGGCCGTCCATCCGCTGACCGGCACCTGGGCGCCGCTCGCGGCCATCTCCGTCACCGTGCACGCCGACGGCACCTTCACGGCCCGGCACCCGCACCATCCCGCCGTCCGCACCGGCTCCTGGGTCGTGCACCGCGGCACGGTCGTCACCGCGCTCGCGCTCCCGCCGTACCGGGCGGCCGCCGCCTGAGGACTCCGGTGGCGGTTCGAGCGCCCGTGACGCCCGTAGCCGTGCGAGCGCGCTCACTCCACGTGCCCCGCCCCTCGCCCGGCATCGGCACGGCTGATGCCGGCCGGGGCGTGGCTGTGGGGTTTCGCGTCGTTCACGCGTTCGTGCTGCGGTTGGCGAGTCTGGCCGCCCTGCTGCGCAACGGCTTCACCGTCGGCTCCACCGACGGGACTTGGCGGACGCGGCTCACGGGGCCAGCGCGCCGCCGGGGGTGAGGGCGAGTCGGGCGAAGCGCTCCGCGATGAGCCGGTGGGCCTCCGGGGAGGGGTGGAGGCCGTCGGGGAGCGGGTGGGCGTCGTGGTCGGGCTCGCCGTAGAGGGCCAGGCCGTCCAGGTGGTGCAGATGGTGGTCGCCGTCGGCCCGGCGCTGGGCGACGATGCGGGCCAGTTCTTCGCGGATGACGGTGAGGGTGAGCCGGCCGGCGGAGACTTCGGCGGGGTCACCGGTGGCGCGGAAGCGCAGGGTGCCGCTGCTGAAGTCGGTGGCGAGCGGGCCCGGCACGGATTCGTGGAGCGGGCAGAGCAGCGGGGAGACGACCAGCAGCGGTGTGGTCGGGTGGCCGTCCCGGATGGTGTCCAGGAAGCCGTGGACGGCCGGGGTGAAGGCACGGAGCCGCATCAGGTCGCTGTTCACGAGGTTGATGCCGAGTTTGAGGCTGATCAGGTCCGCTGCGGTGTCGCGGATGGCACGTGCGGTGAAGGGGTCGAGCATGGCGCCGCCGCCGAAGCCGAGGTTGGTCAGGTCCAGCCCGGCGCTGTTGGCCACCAGGGCGGGCCAGGTGCCGGTGGGGTGGGCGGCGTTGGAGCCTTGGCTGATCGAACTGCCGTGGTGCAGCCAGCGCTTGCGGGTGCCGGTCGGGATCGGCTGAATCGGTGCGTCGGTGTCGAGGGCGATCAGCTCGGTGGTCTCGGTGTGCGGGAGCCAGATCTCGACGGTCTTGTCCCGCTCCGGCAGGCCGGTGAACCGGGCGCTGCCGGACGGTCCTTCGGTCAGTTCGAAGCGGCCGGTGGCGAGGTCGACGGTGCGCAGGTTGCCGCCGGGAATGCCGGCTTGCGCGGTGAGCAGGCCGTCCACGAGGAGGTCGTGGACACCGTCCGGGATGTTCGGGACGCCCGGGTAGGCGCGTTTGGTGGGGACGGCGTGCAGCGTGATCGTGGTGGCGCGGGTGCGGAAGGCCAGCCGGACACCGGAGGGCTGGGACTCGGCCATCGCGAGCTGCTCGTCCGGGATCTGCCGGCGGGCACCGGCGGGCAGGCGGTGCGGCAGCAGGCCACGGCGGGTGTGTTCGACGTCGAGGTGGCCGTGGAGGAGGTCCTCGGTGACGGGGATGGTGATCGTGGTCATGGTGCTCTTCGGGTCGTTGGGTCGTCGGGTCGTCACAGAAGTCGGATGGGTCGCATGAGTCGCATGCCCCGCATGACTCGTCCGAGAGGCCGATCAACCAGTCGTAACGGCCGGGGTGGCGGGCCGCGCAGGAGAACGGCCCGGTCAGCCCGCCAGGATCACCGTCTCCGCCGGCCCCGAGAAGCCCGCCGGCTGCGCGGGGGCGCCCGTGGCGGCCAGTCGGCGGTGCTCCTGCGGGCTGATGCCGCGAACCCGCTTGAACGCCGCCGAGAGGGCGAAGGCGTTGCTGTAGCCGACCTTGCGGGCGGCGAAGGCGACGGTGCACTCGGGCTCGCGCAGCAGGTCGGCGGCGACCGCCAGGCGCCAGCCCGCCAGGTAGGCCATCGGGGGCTCGCCGACCAGGGCGGTGAAGCGGCGGGCCAGGCCGGCGCGGGAGACCCCGACCTGCTGGGCCAGCTCGGCGACCGTCCAGGCGGTGGCGGGGTCGTCGTGCATCAGCCGCAGCACCGGGCCGACCACCGGGTCGTGCTGGGCGCGGTACCAGGCGGGGGCGCCGGAGTCGGGGGCGGCCAGCCAGGCGCGCAGCACGGAGACCACCAGGAGGTCCAGGATGCGGTCCAGGACGAGCTCCTGGCCGGGCTCGTTGCGCCCTATCTCGGCGGCCAGCAGGTGCACCAGGGTGTCGTCGGCGCCGGTGCCGGCCGGACGGACCAGCAGCGCGGGCAGGCAGCCGAGCAGCCGCTGGCCGATCTCGTGCTCGGCCTGGTAGGTGCCGGACAGCACCACCGAGGAGGCCTGGTCGCCCTCCCGGCCCTGGCCCCAGGTCCGGACGCCGAGCGACATCACCTCGGAGACGTCCACCCCGCCCTTGGTGCAGACCTGGCCCGGGCCGACGATCACGTCCACCGGGGTGTCCGGGTCGTCCGCCACGGTGTACGGCTCCGGGCCGCGCACGATCGCCACGTCCCCGGGGTGCAGCAGCAGCGGGGTGCCGCGCTCGGGCAGGATCCAGGCGTCGCCGCGGACCATCGTCACCACCGAGAGCGGAGCCCGGTCCTCGATCCGCAGCGACCACGGCGGGGTGAGGATGGAGCGCAGCAGGAACGCGCCGCGGGCCTTGGGCCCGTCGAGGAGTCCCGTCAGAGTGTCCATGCCGTCAAGTGTAGACGGCAGGACATCATTTGACGTCATGTCATTTGAGGAACTCTTGAGCGATCGAGGTGGCCCGCGCCGCTCAAATGCCGGATGATCTGCCCACGGGGTACGGACTGGACACGGCGACTGCGGTACCGCGATACCGACAGCGAGAAGTGAGGGGCTCACGACGATGGAAACGGCACGCACACTCGTCCTGGTGGCGGCCACTGTCACCTGTGGACTGACCGCAGGACTGTTCTACGGCTACTCGTGCTCGGTCATGCCCGCGCTCGCGCGGGTCGAGGACCGGACCTTCATCGAGGTCATGCAGCGCGTCAACGTGGCGATCCTGAACGGCTGGTTCGTCCTCGGCTTCGTCGGCGCCCTGCTCGCCACTGCGGCCGCGGTCGCCCTGCACCTGCCCTCGGACGGGCACGACGTCCTGCCCGTGACCATCGCCGCGCTGGTGCTGTACGTCGCGATGATCGGGGTCACCCGCTCGGTCAACATCCCGCTGAACGACGAGCTCGAAGCCGCCGGTTCGGCCCAGCGGATCACCGACCCGGCCGCGGTGCGCAGCCGGTTCGAGGCCCGCTGGGTGCGCTTCAACGTGCTGCGCGCCCTGCTGTCGACCGGCGCGCTCGCCTGCCTCGCCTGGGCGCTCGTCCTCAACGGGCGGAGCTGACCGGGCCCGGACCCGCCCGACGGGCAGGCCCGACCGCGCCGCCCGTACCCGCCACCCTCTGCGGCCGGACTCAGCCGCAGAGGGTGGCGAAGCCGTACCCGCGGGCCTTGAGCGTGGAGATGATCGCCGGCAGCGCGGCCACCGTCTGGCTGCGGTCGCCTCCGCCGTCGTGCAGCAGGATCACCGAGCCGGGCCGGACGTTGTTCAGCACCCGCGACCGGATCGCGGCCGTACCGGGGCGGGACCAGTCCGCCGGGTCCACCGACCAGAGCACGACCTGCTTGCCGAGCGCCGCGGCCTTCGAGCGCACCGTGCTGTTGACCGCGCCGTACGGCGGGCGCAGGCAGCTCGGGGTGCGGCCGGTCTGCGCACGGATGGCCTTGTCCGTGTCGGCCACCTGCGCGTTGAGCGCGGCGGCGGAGAGCTTGCGCAGGTCCGGGTGCGACCAGGAGTGGTTCTGCACGCTGTGGCCCCGCCTGGCGACCTGCGCGGTCACCGAGGGGTGGGCGGCGACGTTCTGCCCGATCTCGAAGAAGGTCGCGCGCACTCCGTACCGGTCGAGCGTCGCCAGGACCTTGGGGGTGTAGGCGGGGCTGGGGCCGTCGTCGAAGGTCAGGTAGACCACCTTGCCGCCCTTGGTGCCGGCCGCCTCCGCGTCCGCGGCGGGCAGTGCGACCGCCGCTCCCGCCGCCAGGGCCACGACGAGCGCGCCGATCGCGGTCCTGAGCCTGCCAACTGCCTTGCGCCTGCCGGATCGTACGGACATGCCTGCTCCTTGCGGTCGGAACTCCCGTGCACCGGCCAGTCTGCTCCTGACGGCCCGTCCGCCGCGACCCGCCGTCGGTCGCGAGCGAACGGAATCGGCCAGCCGGGCACCGGGTGCCGCCGGCATGCCGAAGGCCCCCGACGGGATTCCGTCGGGGGCGGTGGGCGGGGGCGGCGTTCAGCGCTCCGCGCGGCCGTGCAGCACCAGGGAGCGGGTCAGCGCGAGCAGACCGCCGGTGCAGAGCGCGGTGCGGAGCATGTTGACCGGCACCCAGGTGTCCGCGAACTTGGCCCGCACGGCGGCGAGGTCGTGGATCTGCGACGCGTCACCGGCCGCCGCCAGCTCGTTGTTCAGCGGGATGTTGACGCCCATGGTGACGATCAGCGCCACCACGTACAGCGCCGTCGCGGCCGCCGCCCACAACGCGGCCCGGCGCCGGCCGGCCTTGTGCTGGAGCCAGGCGGCGATGCCGGTGGCGAGGAAGGCGCCGATGAAGACCAGGCCGAACAGCCCGTTCCCGTCGATCGACTTGTTGATGTGCTGCATCGCCGTCACGTAGGTCCCGTCGTCGCCCGCCGCCAGGCCCGGCATCACCGAGACGTCGAAGGCGAAGAACAGGCCGGCCATCAGGCCCATCGCGATGGTGGCGCCCACCAGGAGCGGCCCGGCGGCCTTGCTCCGGGTGGCGGGCACGGCCGGGGCCGTGCCACCCGGCGCGAGGCCGGTGAAGGACTGTGCAGCGGTGTAGGAAGCAGGGGTCGCGGTCTGATTCGAGCGCATCGGTATTCCTTCGGTCTCCCCGGTCCCCGCCCGACGCGGGGACCCTCCCGGTGTCCGGGCCGCCGGCCTCCTCACCGCTCCCCGGCCGCGGCCGGGTGGTCGGTCAGGTGGTCGGCGCCGCCCGGCACCGACGATCAGCTGGACTGCCGTACGGACGGCAGGTGTTGCCCTTCTGGCTGGTCACGCCTTCCACACGCCCGAGGCGGCGGCCTCGCGGGCGTAGTCGGCGAAGTCCCGCGGCTCACGACCCAGCGCCCGCCGCACACCGTCGCCCAGCGACGCGTTGCGACCGTCCAGGATCATCGAGAACAGCTCCGCGAAGTCCGCCGGCAGCCCCGCCGCCTCCAACACCTCCCGGTACGCCTCCTGCGAGACCGCCTCGAACCGCACCTCACGCCCCACCGCCGCCGACAGCTCCACCGCCACGTCCGCGAACGACAGCAACCGCGGCCCCGTCAGCTCGTACACCTCCCCCGCGTGCCCCGCCTCCGTCAACGCCGCCACCGCCACGTCCGCGATGTCCTCCGCGTCCACGAACGGCTCCACCGCACCACCCACCGGCAACGCCAACTCCCCCGCCAGCACCGGCTCCAGGAAGAACGACTCACTGAAGTTCTGGTTGAACCACGCGCACCGCACCACCGTCCACGCGGCCCCCGACTCCATCACCGCCTTCTCCCCCGCCTCCGCGGCCTCCTCGCCACGACCCGACAGCAGCACCAGCCGGCCCACCCCGCGCTGCGCCGCCAGCCGCGAGAACGCCCCCACCGCCTCCACCGCACCCGGGAACGCCAGATCCGGGTAGTACGTGAGGTACGCCGCACTCACACCCTCCAGCGCCCCCTCCCACGTCCCCTCGTCATGCCAGTCGAACGGCACCGCACCCGAACGCGAACCCACCCGCACCTCGTAACCCCGGGCCGCCAGCCGGTCCGCCACCCGGCGACCCGTCTTCCCCGTCCCGCCGACCACCAGCACAACACCGGACTCGACCGCGAGATCCACCACACCAGCCATCACAATCACCCTCACTCGGAGTAGGAGCCTGTTCGGATCGTCGGACCCGCCGGGGTTCCGTGAACCCTGCGCGTCCGTCCTCGTGTCCACCAGTCAAGGCCACTCCGGGCCGGCGAACCATAGCCTCCGCACTCAGTTCCATGCGCGAGCGTCTACGCACCGCCGCGCCCCTCCGCCCTCCACCAGAACACACCCAAGCCGCCACGAACCACCCGTCTCGACCCGGCCTCCAGTGGCCCTTGAGCACCCGGCCGCAGAGCGGAACGGTGTGGCGGGCAGCGGTGCGGGGCGCTATGCTCCCCGGCGATGACCACTCACGCTGCTCACAGAATGGGGGTCCCGTCCGCGAAGAGTGCATGCTGATGCCCACTCACCCCGCGCACGGGAACGACTCCCGCCTCTCCTTCTGGCGGCGCGTACGCGAGTACGCCGTGCCGCCCTCCATGATCGAAACCTCCACCGCCCGCCGCCTGACCGGCGACTGGGCCGGGGCCTGCGCCGCGGCCAACGTCGAGGTCGACTTCCGCCTGCGGGACGTCGCCCGCGTCCACGGCCGGGAGCTCGCCGACCGGCTGCGGGCCGATCTCCGTTGCCTCGCACCGGACTTGCTGCGCTGGCACCTGCCGAGGTCCGCCCCGGACGGGCTGCTTCGGCCCGGGCTCACCGTACCGCTGGCCCGCTACCCGGGTGAGTCGCCGGTCGTCCTGGTGGTCCGCACGCCGCCCGCCTGGGCGGAGTACGGCCAGCGGGTCGGCCTGGCGCTCTGGGACGGCTCCGGAGGCGACGGCCGGTCTCCGCACCCGCGTCCGCGCCCCAGCCGCCGGTTCCGCTACGACCTGCACCGGCACCTCTGGGACGCCGGGCGCAGTACGGAGCTGGCCGTCCGGGCCGGTACGGGCGACCCGCCAACGGGCCCGCCGGGTACGGACCTTGGCGATCCGACGCGACGTTGCGCCGTCGACCGCTGGGCCGCCGAGGCCGACCTGCTGCTGCGCGCTGACGGGCGCCCGGCCGGGCCCGTCGTGGTGCGGCTCGGGCGTCGGCAGCGGCTGCTGCTCGGGCCGGACGGGACGACGGCGCAGGCCTTTGGGGACACCTCGGGGCTGCCGCTGCTCCCCGATGTCGCGACCTGGGTGCCGCCCGACCTCGACCTGCTCCGCAGCGGTGCGATCGAGGCCGACCGGCTGCATCCGCTGGTGGCGGCCGCGCTGGCGCCCGGGCATCCGCCCCGGGCGCAGGCGGCGACGCGGCCCCGGCCCCACCGGCTGGTGGACTGCCGAGGGGCGCGGCACCGGATCGGGCTGGTCGACGGGGTGCTCACCCCGCTCGACCACGACCCAGCCGAGCTGCGCCGTGAAAAGCTGCTGGCCGCCCTGTCCGGCACCCCGCTGCCCTGCCTTCGGGCGATCGACCTCACGCACCGCAGGCCGGACCAACTGGCCGGTGTGCGCGAGCGGTTGGACCACGGCGACACCGCCGGGGCACTGGCCGAGGTCGAGGCCCTGCTCGGCCCGGAGGCGGTGCTGCGCGACGGACCGCTCCGCGACGAGCTGGCGGCGGCGGCCGAACGGCGGATCGCCTACGGCCTCTACCGGGCGGGTCTGACCGGGCCCGAGCTCATCAACTACCCGTTGCCACGCGTGCGCCACAGCTCGCGCCCGGACGGCGCGGCCTTCCGCCCGCGCCCGCACCACGCCTCGTTCCGGGCCCGCCCACGCCTGGCCTCGCTCCGCTGATGGCGGCGCCGGCCGCCCAGCGCTGAAAACCCATCCGCACCACACGCCTTGAGGTGATCACCCATGCCCGTCCGCACGCCCGAAGCCGCCCGCCTCGACGTCGCCCGGCAGCTGCTCGACCTGCTGGCCGACACCACCACCGAACCGCGCGCCGACAACCAGCTGGAGGCGCTCACCCTGGCCGTCGCCGCCGACCTGCCCGTCCTGCTCTGGGGCGAGCCCGGCATCGGCAAGACCGCCGCACTCAACCAGCTCGCCGAGGCCCTCGAACTGCCGCTGACCACGGTGATCGCCAGCGTCCACGAGCCCTCCGACTTCTCCGGGCTGCCCATCGTCGGCGACGACCCGGCGCAGCAGGGCGTCCCGATGGCCCCGCCGGACTGGGCCGTCCGGCTGGTGCGGGCCGGACACGGGCTGCTGTTCCTGGACGAGCTGTCCACCGCGCCGCCCGCCGTCCAGGCCGCACTGCTCCGGCTGGTCCTGGAACGGCGCATCGGCACGCTGCAACTCCCGCCCGGCGTCAGGATCGTGGCCGCCGCCAACCCGCGCTCCTCGGCGGCCGACGGCTGGGAGCTCAGCCCGCCGCTGGCCAACCGCTTCGTCCACCTCCAGTGGACGCATGACCACGAGGTGGTGGTGCGCGGGCTCCGTGGCGTCTGGCCGGTGGCCACGCTGCCCCGGCTCGACCCGCAGGCACTGCCGGCGGCCGTCGCACTCGCCCGGCGCTCGGTGTGCGGGCTGCTGGCCGCCCGCCCCGAACTGGTGCACCGGCTGCCCACCACCGAGACCCGGCGCGGCGGCGCCTGGCCGTCCCCGCGCAGCTGGGACATGGCGCTGCGGCTGGTCGCCTTCGCGACCGCCGCCGGCTCCTCCCGGGAGGTGCTGTCCCTGCTGGTGCGCGGCGCCGTCGGCGACGGCCCGGGCCTGGAGCTGATGGCACACATGGACCGGATGGACCTGCCGGACCCGGAGGACCTGCTCGCCGACCCGGCCGGCGCGGTGCTGCCCGAACGCGGGGACCTGCGCCAGGCCGTGCTGGACGGGGTGGTCGCGGCGGTCCGCAGCCAGCCGGACCGGGCGCGTTGGGACGCGGCCTGGGCGCTGCTGGTCCGGGCGCTGGAGGCCGGCGCGCCGGACCTGCTGGTCGTCCCGGCCACCACGCTGGCCTCGCTGCGCCGGGAGGACTGGGACGTGCCGGCGACGATCGAACGGCTCACCCCGGCGCTGGCGGTCTCCCGCCGGGCCGACCTCGTCGGCGCGCTGAAGCCGCGGACGGTGCAGCGGTGAGCGGCACGGTGGGCACGGCGACGAGCGACAAGGAGGGCGCGGCGACGAGCCGCACGGTGGGCAGCACAGCGAGCGCGCCGCCCGCACCACTGGACGTCGAGAAGCTGTACGCCGCCCGGCTGTACGCCGCCCGGGTCCGGCCGTACCTGGCGACGGCGCTGTTCGCGCTCCACCTGGTGGAGTCCCGGCAGGTGCCAACCATGGCCGTGGACCGCTACTGGCGCTGCTACGCCTCGCCCGCCTTCGTCGCCCGCACCCCGGTGGAGCACCTGGCCGGCGTCTGGGTGCACGAGGTCTCGCACCTGCTGCGCGACCACCACGGGCGCGGCGACCGCCTCGCCCGCGAACTGGGCCTGGAGGGCCCGGCCGCCCGGCTGCGGATGAACATCGCCGCCGACTGCGAGATCAACGACGACGTGTACGGGGACGGGCTGGCCCGCCCGCCCGGCGCCGTCCGGCCGGACATGCTCCTGCTGCCGGACGGGCTGCTCATGGAGGAGTACCTGCGCCGGCACCTCTTCCACCCGCGCAACCGGGAGGCGGCCTGGCTGGACTGCGGCAGCGGCGCCGACGGCCTGGACCGCCCGTGGGAGCTCGGCCCGGACGGCGCCCACGGGCTCACCGCCCAGGAGTGCGACGCCGTCCGCTTCCGGGTCGCCGAGGGCATCCGGGCCCGCCCGGGCTGCGCCCCGGCCGGCTGGAAGCGCTGGGCCGAGGAGGCGTTCCACCCACCGCAGCCGTGGCGGCAGCTGCTGGGCGCGGCCGTGCGCTCGGCGGTCTCCGGCCCCGGCGCGGGCGAGGACTACAGCTACGGCCGCCCCGCCCGCCGCTCGGCCGGGGTGCCGGGCGTGCTGCTGCCGAGCCTGCGGCGGCGCCCGCCGCGGGTCTCGGTGATCATCGACACGTCCGGCTCGGTCTCGGACGACGAGCTGGGCAGCGCGCTGCTGGAGGTCGCGGCGATCGGCCGGGCGGTCGGCGGCCGCCGCGACCAGGTCACCGTGGTCCCCTGCGACGCGGCCGCCCGGACCGTCCACCAGCTCTGCCGGGCCGAGGGCATCCCACTGATCGGCGGCGGCGGCACCGACCTGCGCACCGGCTTCCGCGCCGCCCTGCGCAGCCATCCCCGCCCGGACGTGGTGGTGGTCCTGACCGACGGGCAGACCCCCTGGCCCTCCGCCGCCCCGCCCTGCCGCACGGTGGTCGGCCTCTTCCCGAGGCCGAGCCGGTACGACGAGGACCAGGAGGACTACCGCCCGGACAGCCCGCCGGAGTGGGCCCGCGTGGTGACCATCGGCTGAGCGCCCGGTGCCGGCCGGGGCGTGTCCGAGCAGTGCGGGGCTCGTCAGCGGAAGGCCGCGAGGTTCTCGGCGACCCAGCGGTGGAACGGCCTGGCGGGGGATCCGGTGACCCTTTCGACGGTGTGGCGCACCTCCAGCAGCCCGTCGTTGACGTCCCCGCCCGTGACATCCAGCACCGCATCCGCGGCCTCGGCCCCCAGGACCGTGGACATCTGCCGGTGGGCCTCCTCCCGGCCGATCTCCGCGAAGGGCACCTCCCGCCCCAGAGCCGCCGCGATGGCCTCCACCTGCTGCCGGGCCGTCACCCGCTCCGGGCCGGTCAGCGCGTACGTCCGTCCCCGGTGGCCGGGCCCGGTCAACGCCACCCGCGCCACCGCCGCGATGTCCGCGGGGTGGACCGTGGGCAGCCCGGTGTCCGCGTACGGCACGCGGACCGTCCCCCGCGCGCGGACCGTCGACGCCCACCACAGGGCGTTGGAGGCGAACTGGGTCGGCCGGAGGACGGTCCACGCCATGCCGCTGTCCTTGAGCAACTGCTCGACGGCCGCGTTCTCGCGGGCGGGGCCCAGGTGCGGATGCGTCTGGACGGTGACGGACGACACCAGCACCACGTGCTCGGCGCCCGCCCGCCGGGCGGCGTCGAGGATGCCGGCGTCGGAGCCGATCCGCGACACCAGGAACAGCGAGCGCACCCCGTCGAGGGCGGGCACCAGGGAGGCCGGGTCGGCGAGGTCGCCCTCGCGCACCTCCACGCCCTCGGGGAACCGGGCCCGGGTGCCGTCACGGGTGAGGCCCCGGAGGGGGCCGGCCCCGCGGTCCCGCAGCCCCTCCAGCAGGGGGCGTCCGATGTTGCCGGTGGCCCCGGTCACGAGAATCATGCAGCTAATCCTGGCGCTTGACGGTTGATCAGGTGAAGGCTAGGAGCTCAAGCGGGCTTGAGGTCAAGGAGGTCAAGGAGGTCACCGGCACGGTGTCGGGAGCCGCCGGGCCCGCCGTCCGGGAGCCGTGCGACCATCGGGCGGGCAAAGGACCACGGCAGGACGGAAGAGGGAACCTCGGTGACCGAGACAGCAGCGGCCGGTACGGAGGGCTTCGAGCCGGACGAGCACGTGCGGTTCGCACGGTACCGCCGGGCCTTCGCCGACGTGGCACCCGAGGACGCGGCCGCCCTCGCGGCCCGGGTGCTCACCGACCCCGAGCGCTCGATGGCGAGCTGCGCGGTCTGCGAGTACCTGGACCGGCGGGCGGCGGAGCTGCTGACGGACCCGGGCTTCCCGGCCTGGCGGCGGGAGCTGGCGGACCTCGTGGCGGCCGACGCCTTCTCCCTGCGGCGCCTACGGGACTGGGCACTGCTGCGGGCGATAACCCTGGACGAGCCGTGGGAGGAGGAGCAGTTGCTCACGGCGGACAACTGGCTCCAGGCGCACCTCGCCGAGAAGTCGGCCGCCCGGGCCGTCGTGAGCCTCCTCGCCGAGAGCGGCCGCACCCGACGAAGCCGCCACATCGCGGCCTCCCGCCTGCGGCGGATCCGCTAGCGCGGGCGGAGGAGTCCGGCAGCTGGACTCCTCCGCCCGCGGTCGGGGGGTCAGCGGACCATGGCCGCCAGGACGCTGCGCCAGTCCTCGCCGGGTTCGGGGGCGAGGCGGTCGGCCAGGGTGTCCGCCCGGTAGTGCCAGGGGCGGCGGAGTTCCTCGTCGGCGTCGGGGGTGGCGGTGACCGGGCTGTCGGAGCCGATCAGACGGACCAGTTCGGTGCTGAAGTCGGCCCAGGAGACGTGTCCGCTCACCGCGTTGACGACCCGGCCGGCGGCGGGGTGGTCCGGGGCGAGGCAGGCCGTGAGGGCGCGGGCCAGGGCGGCGGCGTGCACCCAGGAGGCTCCGTACCACTCCTCCGATTCCGGCAGGCCGATCGGTCGGCCGGCCAGGGCAGCCTGGTAGAGGGCGCCGGTGGAGCCCCAACGGAGCTGGTCGCGCAGGCGGTGGTGCGGGCCCCAGACGATCGGGGAGCGGACGGCGACGGCCTGGCCCCGACCGGTGGCGGCGGCCTCGAAGAGGATCCGCTCGCAGTCCAGCTTGGCCTGCCCGTACGGGGTGACGGGCGCGTCGCTGGGGCTGCCCTCGGCAACCTCGGTGCCCGTCGGGCGGCCGTACGCGTCGATGCTGCTGACGAAGACGAACGGGCCGCCCCGCCAGCCGTCGACCAGCGCGCGCATCGCGGCGAGGTCGGTGGCGTGGTCGGTGAAGGTGCAGGCGGAGTGGATGACGGCGTCGGCGCCCTCGACCGCCCGGCGCAGGCTGTCGACGTCGCCGAGGTCGCCCTCCACCACCTCGGCGCCGTTCAGCGCGGGCAGGTGCGCGGACTCGGGCCGGACCAGCACCCGGACCGGCCGCCCCTGGGCCATCAGCTCCTGGAGCACGGCCGCGCCGACCCCGCCGGTGGCGCCGGTGAGCAGGACGGTGCCGGTGCGGGCGCCGGTGGCCTGCGGGCGTGCGCCGGCCCGGGCGAGCGCGGCGCGACGCTCGTCGGCGCGGATGGCGAGCAGGACGGCGAGGGCGCGCGGGGTGCGCTGTTCCAGGATGTCGAGGCCGGTGAGCGGCAGCCCGGTGCGGGTGCGCAGGCGTTCGGCGAGCTGGACGGCGACCAGGGAGTGGCCGCCGAGGGCGAAGAAGTCGCCGTCGGCGGGCGGGGTCGCGCCGAGCAGTTCGCCGAACGCCTTCCGTACGGCGTCCAGAAGGCCCTCCTCCTGCGGGCCCACTGCCGGGGCGGCAGCGCCGGGCAGCGGGGTGGCGCCGGGCAGCCGGTCGCGGTCGGGGGTGCCGTCCGGGTGGCGGGGCAGCCGGTCCACCAGGGTGACCGCGAGCGGCAGTTCGCCGGCCGGGAGGCGTCCGCGCAGGGCGGCCCGCAGGGCGGTGCCGCTCGGGGTGACCGGCCCGCGCACCACCGCGTAGGCGAGCGGCGGGCCGTCGGGGTTCTCGACCACGGCCGCCTCGACCACCGCGGGGTCGGCCGACAGGGCTTCCACGACCGGGTGTTCGGCGGCCGCCAACCGCTCTCCGGGCAGTTCGGACAGCCGCCGTTCCGGGTCGCCGGCCACGGCGGTGAGCAGTTCGGCGAAGGCGCCGAGCAGCCGGGCGGCGGTGTCCGGGTCCAGCGCGTCCCGGTCGTGCTGCAGCAGGCAGCGCGGCGCCGGGCTGTCCTCCACCAGCAGGGTGAGGCCGAACTTGGCCAGCCCCAGGTCGAGTTCCACGTTCTCGGTGTCGAGGCCCGGCAGCACCAGCGGGTCGACGATCTGGACCAGGTCGCAGCTGACCGAGAGCAGCGGGGTGCCGTCCGCACCGCGTGCGGCCGCACCGAGCCGCTCGACCACCAGGTCGAGCGGCACCTCGTGGTGCTGCTGCGCGTCGAGCAGGGCGGTGCGGACCAGGCCGAGCAGTTCGACGAACGACGGGTCTCCGGACGGGTTCGCCCGCACGGCGAGGGTGTTGACCGCGAGTCCGACGGTCCGGCGGAACTCGGGCCGCGCCCGGTGGCCGCTGGCGCAGCCGAGGACGAGGTCGTCCTGCCCGGAGGCGATGCTCAGAGCGGCGAACGCGGCGGCCAGCACGACGGTGTACAGCGTGGCGCCGTGCCGCGCACCGAGGACGCGCAGCTGTTCCACCACGGCCGGCTCCAGCGGGGCGGCGTGCAGCGCGGCGCGGCGCTCCCGGGCGCCGGGCGGGACGGGCCGCAGCAGGGGCAGCGGCCGGGCGCCGGACAGCCTGGCCGCGAGGACGCCGGCGGTGGCCGTCAGCTCGGCCTCGCGGGCGCGCTCCTGCCGGGCGTAGTCGGCGTACGAGGGGGCCGGCGGCGGGAGCCGGTTCGGCACGCCGTCGCGCGCGGAGCGGTACAGCTCGGCGAGGTCCGAGGTGAGGAACGGCAGCGTGCCGCCGTCCACGGCGATGTGGTGGATGGTCAGCAGGAGCGTGTGGTCGTCGGGTCCGTGCCGCAGGAGCAGGGCCCGCAGCACCGGGCCGGTGGCGAGGTCGAACGGCCGGGCGGCCTCGGCGGCAAGCTGCTCGGGGCCGGTGGCGTCCAGGACCGGCAGCGGCACCGGGACGACCGGGTCGATCTGCTGGTACGGCTCGTCGCCCCGGCGCGGGTAGCGGGTGCGCAGGACGGCGTGCCGCTCGGTCAGGCCGGTGATCGCGGTGGCGAGGGCCGCGTGGTCGAGCGGGCCGCGCAGCCGGGTGGCGAGCGGCACGTTGTAGAGCGCGCCGCCCTGGCCGAGGTGGTCCATCAGCCACATCCGCTGCTGGGCGTGCGAGAGCGGGGCGGGGTCGGCCTCCGGTGCGGAGGTGGCGGCGGTGACGGCGGCGGTGGTGGCGGCGGTGGCGGCGCGGCGGTTGCGGGCGCGGCGCAGCAGGTCGCTCTGGTCGACGGTGCTCATCGGTCGCCTCCCGGGGTGTCGTCGGCGGCCCGCAGGGCGCGCTCCAGCAGCTCGGCCTGGGCGGCGACGGTCGGGTGGCCGAGGAAGTCGGCGAGCGACAGCTCGACCCCGAGGTCCTCGCGCAGGTCGTCCACCACCCACATGGCGAGCAGCGAGTGGCCGCCCTCGGCGAGGAAGTCGGCGGCCGGGTCGGTGATCGGGCGTTCCAGGGCCCGGCTCCACGCCTCGGCGACGACCTGCTGGATCGGGCCGAGCTCGGCGCCGGCGGACGGCTGCGCCTCGGCCTGCTCGTCGGCGGCCAGCGCCCGCCGGTCCACCTTTCCACTGCCGGTCAGCGGCAGCGCGGCAAGCACGGTCCAGGTGGTGGGCACCAGGTGGGCGGGCAGCTGCTGGGCCAGACGGGTGCGCAGTGCCTCGACGGCCGGGCGGGCGCCCTCGGCGAGCACCAGGCAGGCGGTGAGCGCGGCGTCGGCCTGCCCGGCCCGGCGGACCACGACCGCCGCCTCGGCGACCTCGGGCAGCTGGAGCAGCGCGTGCTCGACCTCCCCGGGTTCGATCCGGAAGCCGCGCACCTTGACCTGGTCGTCGGTGCGCCCGTGGTACTCCAGGGAGCCGTCCAGCAGTCGGCGGACCCGGTCGCCGCTGCGGTAGGCGCGGCCGATGCCCGGCAGCTCGCGGAAACGGTCGGCGGTCAGCTCCGGCCGGCCGAGGTAGCCGAGGGCCAGCCGGTCGCCGGCGATCCACAGTTCGCCGACGCTGCCCGGCGCCACCGGCGCGAGCTGCTCGTCCAGGACGTACGCGCGGGCACCGCCGAAGGTCCGGCCGATCGGGACGGAGCCGGCGCAGTCGGCCTGGGTGATCCAGTGCAGGGTGGTGAAGGTGGTGGCCTCGGTCGGCCCGTAGACGTTGACCAGTTCGAGCCAGGGGAAGGCCCGCAGCACGGCGCCCGCGTGCTCGGAGGAGATCGCCTCGCCGCCGACGGCCAGGGTGCGCAGCACACCGAAGACCCGGGAGCGCCGGGCGGCCAGGTGGTGGAAGAGCGCGGTGGTGAGGAAGACGGTGGTGACGCCGAAGCGCTCGACGTCACGGACCAGGTCCTCGGCACTGGGCCGCTCGCTCGGGGAGACGGCCACGGCGGCGCCGCGGGCGAGCGGGGCCCACAGTTCGAAGGTGGCGGCGTCGAAGGAGACGGTGGAGTGGAAGAGCACCCGGTCGCGCGGGCCGAGGGCGACCGCGTCCTCGGCGGTGACCAGGTCGGCGACGGCGCTGTGCGGGACGAGGACGCCCTTGGGGCGGCCGGTGGAGCCGGAGGTGTAGTAGAGCAGGGCGGGCGCGGCCGGGTCGGCGGCGTCGGGTGCCGTGCCGTCGGTGGCCTCGGTGCCGCGCTCGGTCAGCACCAGGGTGCGCTCCTCGGGGAGCCCGGCCTCGGCGAGCAGGCCCTTGTCGCCGAGGACGAGCCGGACGTCCGCGTCGGCGGTCATCTCGGCGATCCGCGGGCGCGGGTAGGCCGGGTCGAGCGGGACGACCAGTGCGCCGGCCCGCCAGACGGCGAGCTGGGCGACGACGAGCCGGGTCGAGCGGGCGCACAGCAGGCCGACGGCGCTGCCGGGGCCGATCCCCCGGGCAGCCAGGACGGCGGCCAACCGGCCTGCGGCGTCGGAGAGTTCGCGGTAGGTCAGGGCGGTGGAGCCGTCGGTCACGGCGAGCGCGTCGGGCCGGCGTTCGGCCTGCCGGGCGATCAGGGCGGGCAGCACGGGCAGGGCCTCGGCGGTCCGGTCGGACGGGGTCGCGCAGGCCGCTGGGTTCGTGCCGGCCGCAGGGCTCGTCGTGGTCACGGGGCTCGTGGTGGTCGCGGTGGACGTGGTCGCGGTGGTCATGGTGGTTCCCTTCCGGGCGCCCCGGCCGGGTGGGCCGGGGCGCCCCGCTGAGGAGGTTGGGACGGGCTCAGGCGGTCGCGGCCAGGGCGGCCACCCGCTCCTCGACCAGCCGGGCGACGGCCCGCAGGTCCGGCTGGCGCAGCACCAGGGGAGCGCGCAGCCGTACGCCGTACTCGCTCTCCAGGGCCTCCAGGAATCTCGCCGCGGCGAGCGAGTTGCCGCCCACAGCCAGGAAGTTGTCCTCCGGGCCGAGGTCGGCGCGGCCGATCAGCTCGCGGCAGAGCTTCAGCACGGTGCGCTCGACCAGGGTGCTCCCCTCGCCCGTCAAGGCATCCTCGCCCGTCAGGGCCTCCTCGCCCGGGTCCGCCGCCGAAGCGTCGGCCAGCAGGGCCTGGCGGTCCACCTTGCCGTTGGCGTCCAACGGCAAGCGCTCCACCAGCCGGACGACGGAGGGCACGGCCTGCTCGGGCAGCCAGGGGCGGACGGCGTCGAGCAGCGCAGCGGAATCGGCACCGCCCTCGGTCTGGACGAAGGCGAGCAGCCGGACCCCACCGGTCGGCGTCTGCTCGGCGGCGACCACCGCCCGGCGCACCGCCGGGTCGCGTTCGAAGGCGGCCTCGACCTCGGCCGGTTCGATCCGCACGCCGCTGACCTTGACCTGGTCGTCGAGGCGGCCGTGGAACTCCAGCACGCCGTCCGGCCGCATGACCACCCGGTCGCCGGTGCGGTAGACCCGGTCGGTGCCGACCACGCCGGCGGGTGCGTCGACGAAGCGGCGGGCGGTCAGCTCGGGGTCCAGGTACCCGGCGGCCAGGCCGCGGCCGCCGATCCGCAGCTCGCCGGCCGTGCCGCGCGGTACCGGGCGGCCGTCCTCGTCGGTGACCAGGAGGACGGCGCCGTCGATCGGCAGGCCGATCGGCGGGGCGCCGGCGCCGTGGTCGCCGCCGGGGGGCATGGTGTGCGTGGTGGTGGTGACGGTGGCCTCGGCCGGGCCGTAGGCGTTGTGGACGGTCGCGGTGACGTCGGGCCCGGGGGCGCGGCGCAGCCGGTCACCGCCGATCACCAGGTGGCGCAGCGCCAGGCCGGCGGGCCAGGGCCGGCCGAGGACGGGCTCGGCCAGCGGGGTGGGAAGGATGGACACGGTGACGCCGGCTTCGCGCCACCAGTCGGTGAGCGCGCCGGTGTCCCAGCGGACCGCCTCGGGGGCGACGACCAGGGCCGCGCCGGAGGTGAGGCCGGCCCACAGCTCCATCACGTGCGGGTCGAAGGCGACGCCGATCAGCAGGCTGTGCCGCTCGCCGGGGCCGAGGCCGGTCAGTTCGCGGTACCACTGCAGCAGTGCGCCGAGCGCGGGCTCGGTGACGGCGACGGCCTTCGGGGTGCCGGTGGAGCCGGAGGTGAGCACCGCGTAGTGGGTGCCGGCCGGGACGCGCACCTGCTCGCCGGGGGCCAGGGCGGCCACCACGCCGCCGGTGGGCAGGTCCAGCGGCAGCCGCTCGCCGCCGGGCGGCAGCAGGTCCGGCTCGCCGACCAGGCAGGCGGGGCGCAGCTGCTCGGCGACGGCGCGCAGCCGGCGCTCCCCGGGGCGCGGACCGAGCGGCAGGTGGACGGCGCCGAGCTTGGCGGCGGCCAGGGTGACGGCGACCAGCGAGACCGAGTGGCCGAGGCAGACGCCGAGCAGGTCCCCCGGGCCGACCTTGCCGCGCAGGGCCTCGGCCACGGTGTCGGCGAGGCGGTCGAGTTCGGCGTAGCTGTGGACCTGGTCGCCGTCGATCAGGGCGGGGGCGTCGGGGGTGCGGTGCGCCCAGGCGGTGAACAGGTCGAGCACCGCGCCGTCCTGGTGCGGACGGCCGTACCCGATGCTCGGGTTCTCCGCGCTCCGGGCTTCCTTGTCAAGGTGTTCCATCATCATCTCCAGCAAGGTGACGTATCGTCAGTTCAGGCCCATGGAACGGGCGATGATCACCTTCTGGACCTCCGAGGTCCCCTCGATGATCGTGGTCATCCGGACGTAGCGGTACAGGAACTCCAGCGGGTGCCCGCGCACCCAGCCGGTGGCCCCGTGCACCTGGAGCGAGCGGTCCACCGCGCGCACGGCGGTCTCGGAGGCGGTGAGCTTGGCGAGCGCCGCGTTCTCGGGCGACTCGGTGCCCTCGTCGACCAGCCGGGCGCAGGCGAGGGTGAGCAGCTTGGAGGCCTCGACCTCGGCCCGGGTGGCGACCAGGTGCTCCTGGACGTGCTGGTACTCGCCGATCACCCGGCCGAAGGCGCGGCGGTCCTTGGCGTACTCGACGCCGATCCGCAGTGCGTGCTCGGCGATGCCGTTGCACATCGCGGCGACCACCAGGC
Organism: Kitasatospora sp. NPDC101235; assembly: GCF_044767505.1. Classification (NCBI taxonomy): domain Bacteria; kingdom Bacillati; phylum Actinomycetota; class Actinomycetes; order Kitasatosporales; family Streptomycetaceae; genus Kitasatospora; species Kitasatospora sp. NPDC101235. The sequence continues at coordinate 106,891 of NZ_JBIWNZ010000012.1, read as the reverse complement.
GGCCACGCGAGAGGCTGTCGATGGCGAGGGCGGTGGCCGCGCCGACCCCCTCCTCGCCGCCGATCACGGCCTCCGGGCCGACGGTGACCCCGTCCAGCAGCAGTTCGAACAGCGGCTCGCCGGACATGCCCTCGTAGCGCTGGCCGATCCGCAGCCCGAGTTGGTCCATCGGCAGCACGAAGGCGGTGGCCCCGGCCGTGGGGCCGGCCCCGTCGCCGAGGTCGGTGGCGGCGACGACCAGCGCGATCCCGGCGTGCTCGGCGTTGCTGACGAAGGTCTTGCGGCCGTTCAGCACCCAGCCGTCGCCGGTGCTCACGGCGGTGGTGGTGAGGCGGAACGCGTCGGAGCCGGCGTGCGGCTCGGTGAGGGCGAGGCAGCGGGTCTGCTCGCCGCGCACCAGCGGGACGAGGTGGCGCTCGACCTGCTCGGGGGTGCCGTGTCGCAGCAGCGGGCTGGGCCCGTCGGAGCCGGCCAGCGCGTACGGGGCGAGCACGCAGCCGCTGCGCCCGGCGGCGTGGTGCAGCAGGACGACGGCGGTGAACGGCATGCCGGCGCCGCCGAGCTCCTCGGGGTAGTCGCCGGCGTAGAAGCCGAGTGCGGCGGAGCGCTTGCGAACGTAGGCCCGCAGGTCGGCCGGCACCTGGTCGGCGGTCTCGGGCAACTCCGCGGCCAGCGGGACGAGTTCGCGCCGCACGAAGCTCTCGAAGGCCTCGACGAGTTCGCGGTGGCCGTCTTCCAGGACGGCGGAGGGGGCGGTCATGCTCCCACCTCGCCGCGCTCGGCAGGGGCAGTCGCCCGTGCACACCTCTCGGTGGCCCTCCCCCGGCCTTCGGCCGCGGGGACCCTCATGCATCGCTCGTTCACTTGGCGTCTCCTGCGGTGAGGGCGCGGGCCTGGTCGGCCAGCACGGCGTGGCGGAACAGGGTGCGCAGCGGCGGACGGCTGCCGAGGTGCGGCTCCAGGTACGCGGCGAGCTGGGCGGCGAGCAGCGAGTGGCCGCCGACCTCGAAGAAGTGCGAGTCCGCGGCGAAGCGGTCGTGGCCGAGCACCTCGCGCCAGGCGGCGGCGATCAGCTGCTGGCCGGGGTCGGTGAACTCGCTCGGCGCGCTCTCCTCCGCCTCGGAAGCCTCCGGAGCCTCCGCCACCAGGCGGGCGAGGGCGGTCCGGTCGGGCTTGCCACCGGGCAGGGTCGGCATCGTGGCGACGGCCGTCCAGCTCGCCGGGACGAGCCCGCCGGGCAGCCGGCGGGCGAGCGCCTCGTGCAGGGCGGCCTGGTCGGGGCGGTCGGCGCCCTCCAGGAAGCCGACCAGCCGCGGGCCGGTCTGCGGATCGGTGTGCAGCAGCACCGCGCAGGAGCGGCCGCCGAGTTCGGCGGAGGCGGCCGCCTCGATCTCCTCCAGTTCGATCCGGTGGCCGCGCAGCTTGACCTGGTTGTCGGCGCGGCCGAGGAAGCGCAGCCGCCCGTCCAGGTCGCGGTAGCCGCGGTCGCCGGTGCGGTAGACACGGGCGCCGCCGAGCGCGGGGACGGTCACGAACCGGGCCTCGGTCGGCTCCGGCAGGCCCAGGTAGCCATCGGCCAACAGGGCTCCGCCGACGGCGAGTTCGCCGACGCAGCCGGGGGCGAGCGGGCGCAGCGTGTCGTCCAGGACGTGGATGCGCACGCCGTCCAGTTCGGCGCCGAGCGGGATCTCGCCGTCCTCGGCGACGTCGGCGGCGGTGACCTCGTACACGGTGGAGGTGACGGTGGCCTCGGTGACGCCGTAGGCGTTCAGCACGGTGGTGGCCTCGGTCAGGCCGGCCAGTGCCCGGGCGGGCAGCCGCTCACCGCCGAGCACCAGCAGCCGGGGAGCCCAGCGGCCGTCGCGCAGTGCCTCGCACAGGTCCTCGCGGACGGCGAGCAGGTAGCTGGTCGGCAGGTTGGCGACGGTGACGCCGCGGGCGGCCAGCGCGGCCACCAGCTCGGGCCCGGTGGGCACCTCGCGCTGCGGCACGACGAGGGCGGCACCGGCCACGAGGGCGGGCAGCACCTCCTCCAGGGCCACGTCGAAGGACGGCCGGGCGAACAGCAGCACCCGGTCGGCGGCGGTGAGACCATAGCGTGCGGCGATCGCGGCGACGTACCCGGTGAGGGCCTCGCGGCCGACCAGGACGGGCTTGGGCACGCCGGTGGAGCCGGAGGTGTGGATCACGTAGGCGGCGCCGTCCAGTACGGCGGCGGGCTCGGCCTTCGGGAAGGCGGGGCCGTCCAGCAGGGCCGGGGTCACGCCCTCGGCGGGCAGCGCCAGCGCGCTCTGCCGGGTGGCCAGGACGAGCGCCGGGCTCAGCCGCTCCAGCAGCAGCCCGAGCCGGGCGGCCGGGTCCTCGGTGGACAGCGGCGCGTACACGGCGCCGTGCCGCAGGCAGGCGAGCAGGGCGACCACGCTGTCCGCGCCGCGCGGCAGCACGGTGGCCACCGGCTGGCCGGGGGCGACCCCGGCGGCGCGCAGCCGCTCGACCAGCTCGGTGACCCGGCGGTCGAGTTCGCCGTAGCTGATCCGTTCGGTGCCGGCCAGCAGGGCGAGCGAGGTCGGGTCGTGGGCGGTGGCCGGGTCGAGCGCGGCCGGGCTGACCGGGGTGGCCGGTGCGGCCTCGGGCGCGGGGGCGAGTTCGGCGATCGGCGTCTGCGGGCGGTCCAGGTAGCAGCGCAGCAGCTCCAGCAGCCGCTCGGACAGCAGCACCGCCTCGGACTCGCGGAACAGGTCGGCGTCGTAGTCCCAGACCAGGGTCATCCCGGCGGCGCCGTGCTTCTCGCCGACCACCCGGCGGTCGTCGGGCAGCAGCACCAGGTCGAGGTCGAAGCGGGTGGTGCCGGTGTTGAAGCCCTCGTACAGCGAGACCTCCAGCCCGGGTGCCTGGACGTCGGGCAGCGCCGCGTCGTGCGCGCTGAACATCACGTTGAACAGCGGGTTGTCGGCGCCGGTGGTGTGCAGTCCGAGCCGGCGGGTCAGTTCCTGGACCGGCAGGTCCTGGTACGGCAGCGCGCGCAGCAGGACGTCGGTCACCTCGTCCACGGCCTCGGTGCCGGGGGCCTGCGGGTCGAGCCGCAGGCGCAGCGGGACGGTGTTGACGAACATGCCGACGGTGCCCTCGAAGCCCTCCGGGCGATTGCCGACGGCGGTGCCGATCACCAGCTCGCGGTGGCCGCTGTGCCGGCGCAGCAGTTCGGCGAGCAGGGCGAGGAGGGTGCTGAACGGGGTGTGGCCGTCCGCCTTGCTGCGTTCGCGCAGCCGCTCGGCCAGGTCGGCGCCGATCGACTGGCGCAGCTGGCCGCCGCGGTGGCGCCGTTCGGCGCCCTGCCGGGCCAGCCCGGGCAGGGTGACCTCACGCGGCGCGTCGGCCAGCTCCTTCGCCCAGAAGTCGAGGCCGCGGTCCCGGGGGAGGTCGGCAGCGGCGCGGGCGTGCTCCTCGTACGAGGGGGCGGCGGGCAGCTCGTAGGGCTCGCCGAGGACGGTGGCGCGGTAGACGGTGAACAGGTCGCGCAGCAGGATCGCGAAGGAGTGGCCGTCGTGGACGAGGTGGTGCTCGACATGGATCAGCCGGTGGTGGTCCTCACCGAGCCGGACCAGGTGCCAGCGCAGCACCGGCGCCCGCCCGGTGTCCAGCGGCTCCTCGGCCTCGGCGGCGAGCAGCCGGCGGAAGGCGGCCTCCGGGTCCTGCTCGGCGGCGAAGTCGCTGTGGCGCAGCTCCGGTTCGCAGCCTTCGGCGACCCGCTGGCCGGGCAGGCCCTCCGGCCTGGGCACCAACTCCAGCCGCAGACCTGGGTGGTGGGCCAGCACGGCGACCAGGCCGGCGTGCAGGGCCTCCCGGTCGAGGGTGCCCCACAGGTCGAGGACGGCGGTGAAGTTGTAGGCGCGGCTGCCCGGCAGCATCTGTTCGTGCAGCCAGACGATCTCTTGCGACGGAGAGAGTGCGAACATGGTCAACTCCCTTGTGTGGTGGGCGTGTCGGCACTGCGTTGGCCGGAGGCGGGCGTGGGGTTTTCCCGCTCCGGCCGGTGGGCCGGGCCGCACCGGGGTGAGGTGCGGCCCTGAGCCCGGGGTACCGTCCGGCGGCGTGTCGGACGCGCGCGGACGGGCGTGGTGGATCCGTCGTGATGGATCCGGCGTGGGAGTTCGGGGCCCGCGGGTCTGGCGTGCGGGCACGGGTGTACGGGAGCGAGCGGGTGGTCAGGGGGTGGTCGAGGGGGATGAACCGGCGGTCGGCGCCTGTTGCCGACGATGTGGTCAGGCCTGCGGGGCCAGGCTCGGCCGGGCGTGCAGGTGGTGCCGCAGCACGGCGAGCAGTTCGCCGAAAGCGGCCCGGGCGTCGGCTTCGGGGAAGCGGTCACGGTCCCAGGCCAGCCGGATCAGCAGGTCGTCGCCGTGCGAGGCGGAGACGGCCAGCGGCGCGGCGAGCGGACGCCCGTCCAGGTGGGTCTCCCGGCCGGAGGTGCCGCCGAGCACCAGCGGCGGGCGGCGGTGCAGGTCCTCCAGGGTGAGCAGGGCGTCCAGGGCGCCCGACCATGCGGCGCCGGCCGTGCGGGCGGCACGGACCACCTCGTCGAAGGGGGTGGCGGCCTGGTCCAGGTCGTCCCACCAGGCGTCCGCGAGGGCGTCCAGGTCCGCGGCCGGGTCCGAAGTGGCCGGGTGCACCAGGGTGTTGAGGAAGCAGCCGAGCGCAGCGGGAGCACCCGCCGGCCGGCCGCCCCACGGGTAGCCGAGCGCGAGCGGCCCTCCCCCGGCCTCCGGCCCGGGGGACTCCGACGTCCGGTGCAGCCGGTGCAGGGCCGAGCCGGCCGCGTCCAGCAGGGCCGGGAAGACGGCGCCGCGGGCGGCGCCCCCGGCGGCGGGCAGCCGCTCGGTGAGCATGCCGGTGGACGTGGCCGCGCCGCCGCCCGCCCCGGTCAGGCCGCCCAGCCGGCGGCCCCAGTGGGCCTGCGCGGCGGGGCCGCCGGCGGCGTCCTCGGCGGCGAGCTGCAGTTCGACGGCCTGCCGGTAGTCGGCCAGCGCCTGGGGTGAGGGCCCGTCCGCCGGCGCCTCGTCCTGCTCGTACGCCGCGCTGAGCTCGGCGGTGAGCACGCCGAGCGACTGCTCGTCGCAGGCGGCGTGGTCCAGTGCGAGGGCGAGGAGTTCCTCGTCCCCGTCCGGGTCCGCGGCCACCAGCAGGCGCAGCGCGGGTCCGTCGGCGGGCCAGTCCAGCAGGGCCTCGCGCAGCGCCGCGCGCGCGGTGCCGCCGGGGGCGACGGCGATCCGGGCGGCCTCGGCCGAGGGACCGCCGGTGCGCAGCACGGGCGTGCCGCGCACCGTCGCGAAGCCGCCGCACAGCGCCGGGTGGTGGGCGGCCACCGCGGCCGCGGCGCGGGCCAGCCGTTCCGGGTCGAGGGTGCCGCGCGGGTAGGCGAAGAACAGCGGGACGACGTCGGTGCGGCTCTGCGGCGCGAGCCGGCGGGTGATCAGGAACCGTCGCTGGGCGCCGGTCAGCGGGTGCAGCTCCACCGGGGATTCGGCGGCGGCGGAACGGTACCGGGCGAGGTAGGCGGCGGTGATGCTGGCGTGCACGGGAACGGTCTCCGGTTTCCGGTTGCGGCTCGAATCGGGGATCGGTCGGGGGATCGGCCAGGGTCTTGCTCGGTCCGGGTGGTACGGGGCTCTCAGGTCCGGGTGGTACGGGGCTCGGGTCCGGGTGGTGCGGGCGGTTTGGGCGGGCGGCCCGGTCAGGACGCGGTGGGGCTCACGGCACTCTCCTCGCCGGCGGCGTCCTCGCCCGCGACCTGCCCGGCCGTACGGTCGGGGCCCGGCAGCTCGCGCATCCGCCGCAGCGGCGAGAGCAGCAGCGGCAGCGGCACCAGCAGGAAGCCGGCGGCGCAGAGCCAGAGCGCGGTGCGCGGCCCGGCCGCGTCGGCGACCACGCCGCCGACCAGGGCGCCGATCGGCAGGGTGCCCCACACCAGGAAGCGCATGGTCGCGTTCATCCTGCCGAGCAGCTCCGGCGGGCAGACGCTCTGCCGGAAGCTCACCTGGGCGACGTTGTACGCCACCGCGCCGAACAGCACCACCCCGGAGGCCAGGCCGAACAGCACCACGCCAGCGCCGCGGCCGGACAGCGGCCACAGCAGCGCGAACGGCGCCGTCACCACCGTGGACAGCCAGATCAGCCGGGCCTGCCCGATCCACCGGGCGAGCCGCCCCGCACACAGCGCGCCGGCCAGTCCGCCGACGGCGGAGACCGACAGCAGCACGCCGATGGCTCCCGGCGACAGGTCGAGCACCCGCACCCAGAACACCGTCTGCACGGCGGTCAGCACGGCGGAGAACAGGTTGGACGTGGCGGTGGCGGTCGCGATCGCCCGCAGCAGCGGGTGGCCGAGGACGAACCGCACGCCCTCCCCGACCTCGGCGCGCAGCGAGCGCCCCGGTTCGGGCTCCGGCCGCGGTTCCTCGGCCTTGATCCGGACGAGCAACAGCGCGGACGCGAGGTAGCCGCAGGCGTCGGCCACGATGGCGAGCGGCGCCCCGAGCAGCTGGACCAGCCCGCCGCCGAGGCCCGGCCCGGCGATCTGCGCCGAGGAGCGGACCGTCTCCAGTGCGCCGTTCCCGCCGATCAGCTGCTCGCGCGGCAGGACGGCGGGCAGGAAGGACTGGTGGGCGACGTCGAAGAACACCGTCGCCACCCCGGTGACCAGCGCCACCAGGTACAGCTGCGGCATGGTCAGCACCCCGAACGCGGCGGCCGGCGGGATCGACCCCACGGCCAGGCAGCGCACCACATCGGCCCGGATCAGCACCGGCAGCTTGCGCATCCGGTCCAGCCAGGCGCCCGCCGGAAGACCGACGAGCAGGAAGGCGGCGGTCTCGGCGGCGGTCAGCAGGCCGACCTGGAACGGCGTGGCGTCCAGCACCATCACCGCCACCAGCGGCAGGGCGACCAGGGTGACCTGACTGCCCGTCTGGGCCGCCGCGGCTCCGGTCAGCAGGAGCCGGAAATCGCGGTGGCCGAGCAGACGGGCCTGGCGGGGGCGAGGCTTCTCGTTCATCGGTGCGACTCTCGGTCACCTCTTCGACACAGGGCAAGCACCAGGTTCGTTTCCGGACGGACCGCAGGTCGGCGGAATCCCGCCACTCCCCCGGCCGGCCCTTGCGCGCCCCTTACGGCCGCTTCCGGCGCTGCCGCACCGTCCGCAACGCCCGTCGGCCAAGGCGGCACGGCCCGACGGGCACCCTGATCGCGTCCGGGTCCGCCGGTCCATTTCGCTGTCCGGTATCCGGACTCCGCCTTTCCAGCCACCGGACGGTGGCGCTCAACTTGACCGGATTCCATGGAGTGCAGCCCGACCGTCACCTCATCGTGATATCGGCGTGACCGGAGCGAGCCGTAGAAGGGGGTCCCGGGCGGATACGAGCCGCCCCCTGACCGGCCCGGTCCGCCGCCACCGCATCAGACCCTCCGGTGATCCGCGTCCGCGACCGGCCCCGGACCCCGGCAGGCGTCGCCCCTCAGCCGTCAGTCCGCCTCCGCCGCCGCCTCGGCCCGGTGCGTGATCGCCAGCACCGCCATGTCGTCATCCCTGGGCCCGCCGGTCCACCGCCCGACGTCCGCCACCAGCGCGTCCAGCACCTCCCCCGGCCCGGAGAACGGCCCCAGCCGGGCCAGGCCGAGCACCGGGTCGTAGAACTCCCCCGCCGTGTCCCTGGCCTCGGTGACCCCGTCGGTCACCAGCAGCAGGGTGCTCCCGGCCGGGAACGGCCGGCTCTCCGGCGCCGGGCGCGCCACGCCCAGCCCGCCCATCCCCAGCGGCAGCCCCGGGTCCGCCGCGTCCAGCCGGCGCACCCGGGGCCCGGCCCCGCCCCACGGGTACGGGCCGAGCAGGTACGGGCCGGGGTGCCCGCAGTCGAGCGTGCGCACGCTCTCCTCGCCCGGCGGGAACTCCACCAGCAGCGCGGTGACGAACCCCTCCAGCCGCAGCTCCTCGCTCATCCGCTCGCTCTCCCGCAGCAGCGAACCCTCCAGCGCGTCCGCGAGTGCGGCCAGGTCCGGCAGGCGGTGGGAGTCCTCCCGGAAGGCACCCAGCAGCACCGAGACCACCCCCACCGCGTGCAGCCCCTTGCCCCGCACGTCCGCGATCAGCCCGCGCACGCCGTACGGGGTGGCCTGCAACGCGTACGCGTCCCCGCCGATCAGCGCCTCGTCCTGGGCGGCCCGGTAGCAGGCCGCGACCGACAGCCGCCCCACCCGCGCGGGCGGCTCCGGCAGCACCGCGCGCTGCGCCGCCTCGGCCACCGACCGCACCCGCGCCAGCCGCCGTCCGTGCCGGGCGATCACGCGGTTCACCCAGATCCCGAGCAGCGCCGCGAACACCGTGTTCGCCAGCTCCAGGTGGCCGGCCCGGGTCCCGATCGACCCGTCCTGGGTGGACAGCACCAGGATGCCGAGCACATTGGCCACCCCCACCGCGACGGTGTCCCGCAACGCCAGCAGCGCCCCCGCCAGCACGGCGGCCGCCGCCAGCAGCGGATCGCCCCAGTAGTCGGTGGGATCCAGCGCGTTCCACACCAGCCCGCCGGCGGTCAGCAACCACGGCGCGACCCGCACGTACGGCGGCCACTGCACGGACCTCGGGGCCATCGGCGACCTGGCTTCCGTCTCACCACCATCCGGAAGAACTTCTTCCGATCGTAGTCACGGGCCTCCGAAACCCGCACGACGGCCGCCCGGCCGCTCGCTAGGCTTCGGCCGCACCCGTTCGAGCCCCGAGGAGAACCGGATGTCCATCTTCGCCACCTGGCTGTACTTCGGCGGCGACGACGACAGCGACGCGCCCGCCCCGAGGATCTACCAGGGCTCGCACGTCAGCCCCGCCGACGACGACCGCCGCGGGGGCTGGCTGGAACTCGGCGTGATCCCCAACCACTGCCACCCCGACGCCCGGTTCGGCGACGCTCCCGAGCCCGAGGGCGGTTGGCCCCTCCCGGTGGAGTACCTCCGGCTGGGCCTCGGCCGGCCCGCCGAGGACGGCCCGGAGGGCGCGGACGGCGCCGCGAACGGCGCGGGCTCCCAAGCGACGGTGATCCTGGACCGCGCCCAGGCCGAGCTGTTGCACGCCACCCTCACCCAGTGGCTGAACACCGACCGCCGGTAGCGCACCGCGCGCCCGTCCGCCGCTACGCACCGTCCGCCGTGAACCGTCCCGCGCCGGGCCCCGCCAGCAGGCCCTCCGGCACCCGGCGCCCGTACGCGAGCAGCAGCAGGTGCTCCGCCCGCCCCGCCACGGCGAGCGGCCCGTGCCCGTAGCACCAGTCGGCGTCCGTCGCCTCCAGGCGGACTCCGTCGATCCGGGCCCCGAAGAACCGCAGCGTGCGGGGTGTGACTCCGGCCAGCAGGGCCGTCGTGCGCGCCACCGGCAACCGGGCGGGCAGACCGAGCGCCACGGTGATGTCCAGACCGTGGACGGCGTCGTGGGCGAGGGCCGCGATGCGGCCGCCGACGGGCGGGCGCCAGGGGTGGTCGGCGTGGTCGGCCATGGCGGCGGCGAGTTCGCGCTCGGTCATCGCGGCGGCGTCGCGGCGGGCGATCCGGTCGGCCATGCGGTGGACGTTGCCGCCGGAGCGGGCGAGTTCGAGGACCGTGCGCGCCGTCGAATGCCGGAAGCCGGTGCTCATGTGCGCGGCCACCTCACGGACCCGCCAACCCCCGCACAGCGAAGGCGAGTTCCACTGCTCCGAGGTGAGGGCGGCGAACACCTCGGCGAGTTCACGGCGCTCGGCCGCGATCTGCTCACGGATCCAGTGGATCTGCCCGGTGTCCTGGTTCTGCGGCACGGTTTCCATGCGTCCAGCCTGCGACCGGAACCGTACACCCGTCCAAGGCCGGGAATTTCTGGCACCTATGATCAGGAGTTATGGAACTGCGGCAGCTCCAGTACTTCGTCACCGTCGCCCAGCACGGCAGCTTCACCCGGGCCGCCCAGCTGCTGCACCTGACCCAGCCTGGGGTGAGCTCCCAGATCCGGCAGCTGGAGCGGGAGCTGGGCCACCGGCTGCTCGACCGCTCGGGCCGCACCGTACGGCTCACCCCGGCCGGCGAGGCGGTGCTGCCGCACGCCCGGGCGGCGCTCGCCTCCGCGGCCGCGGCCCGCCGCACGGCCGAGGAGTTCGGCGGGCTGCGGCGCGGGCACGTGCGGCTGGGCATGGTCGCCGGCGCGGCCCTGACCCCGCCGTCCGAACTGGGGACCTTTCCCGGGCTCGCCACCACGCTGGCCGCCTTCCGCCAGGAGCACCCCGGCATCGACTTCTCGCTCACCGAGGACACCACCGCACAGATGCTCGGCGCCCTGCGCGACGGGCGGCTGGACCTCGCCGTCATCGCTCTGCCCACCCCCGCGAGCGGGCGGGAGGGCGACAACGGCTGGTCGGCCCTGACCGGGCTCGCGCTGCACACCGTGCTGGAGGTCCCGCTGGTCGCGGCCTGTGCGGAGCAGCATCCGCTTGCAGACGGCGCCGGGTCCGGTCCGGTACCTTCCCCGGCCCCGGCGCCTTCCCCGATCCCGGCGCCTTCCCCGATCCCGGCCGGAACGCGCTCCCGGTCGCGGCGCTCGCCGGGCACGCCCTGGTGAGCACCCCGCGCGGCACCGGTCTGCGCACCGCGCTGGAGTGCGCGCTGGCCGAGGCCGGTGTCGATCCGACGGTCGGCGTCGAGGCGGCCGCGCCACCACAGTTGGCCGAACTCGCCGTACACGGCCTGGGCGTGGCCGTCCTGCCGGACCCGGGCCCGGTGCCCGGTCTGCGGGTGCGCCCACTCGCCAACCCCGTCCCCCGGGTCCGGATCGCGCTGGCCTGGCCGACCGGGCAGCCCGCCTCGCCGCCGGCCGCCGCCCTGGTGGCCCACCTGCGGCAGGCCTACCCGGGGCCGGCGGCCGCTCACTCTCCGGCCGCTCAGTCTCCGGCCGGCACCGCCGCGCCGTCGGCGACGTGCAGCAGCGCGACCGCGCCGTCGAGCACCTCCCGGCCGAGCGGGAAGTAGCCCTGCCGCGGGACGGTGTCGGTGCGCGTACGGGCGCCGGCCGGCAGTGCCGTGTCCCTCAGTTCCCAGACCGCACCGCGTCCCTGCAGGTGGGCCTCGTACGTCCCCGGCGCCGGCTCGGCCAGCCCGATCGCCTCGCTGCGCCCCAGGCTCCCGGCGACGAAGGCGTACCGCTCGCCCAGCAGGGTGCCCACGATGCGGCCCGCGCCGGTCCACCGGCAGTCCAGCTCGCCCAGCGCCCAGGCGCTCGGGTTCCACTGCAGGTGCAGGTTGTGGGAGAAGACCAGGGTCGGTCCGCGCCGGTCCTCGATCGCGCGGATGTCGAGCAGGTTCTGCGCCATCAGTGCGTCCCGCACGCCGGACAGGGCGCTGATCCGGGCGCTCGGGGTGAGGCCGCGGACCGCCGACTGCGCGTGGTAGCGCAGCAGTCCGATCCCGGCGGTCAGCCGGGTGCGGACCGCGAACCACTCGGCGGACGAGGTCGCGGCGACCAGCTCCGGTGCGTGCATGTGGAGTTGGAGCAAGAGGTCGTCGGCGAGGCAGCGCAGCCGCGCGGCTTCGGCGGTGCCGCCCGGCGACTGCGCCGGATCCATCACCGCCTCCGTGCGGCTCCAGCTCTCGTCCTCGCCGGCCGCACGGGCGAGGTCGAGGTCGAGACCCAGGTAGTCGCGGGCGTGTTCGAGGTAGCGGCGCGGGCTGGGGGCGCTGGTGGTCTCGCTCGGGACGTCGAAGCCGTGGAAGGCCAGCCGCGCGCCGGGCGGCCGTTCCCGGTTGAACTCCCGCATCCAGGCGACGAGTCGACGGTTGGGCTCGTGTTCCCCGAAACCGTGGGTGAAGCCCTCCCCCATCGCCGAATCGAGGGTGCCGACACCCTCCCGGACATAGGCGTCCACGGCGAACGCGGCCACCCGGTCGGTCTCCAGGGCGATCGACCGGAAGCCCCGGTCGACCAACCGGGCGAACAGCTGATTGCGGACCCACCCGAACGCCGGCTCTTGGTGCGTCGGCTCCCCGAGGCCCAGAAGCTCGCACGCCGGGGTGACGAAGTCATGCATGTCCTGGTTCATGGGTCTCAAGCGTATCCTTGAAAGAACGGTTGAGACTTTTCCCTCCACTGCCGCTCAGCCGCCGCCGAAACCCTCAATCGGCCCTCAACAGCCGATCGGCTTCGAACGCTCACCGGCCCGGAACGGGAGACGACCATGCGCCCCGCCGACCTCGCGCGCGAGCACGGCATCTCGACCCAGGCGATCCGCAACTACGAGCGCGACGGCTGCCTCCCGCCCGCCGAACGCACGCCCACCGGGTACCGGATCTACACCGAACTGCACGCGTCCGCCCTACGCGCCTACCTCTCCCTCGTCCCCGCGTACGGGCACGCGACCGCCGGCTCGGTCATGACCGCCCTCCATGCCGAGCGACTCGACGAAGCCCTCACCGAACTCGACCGGGGTCACGCCCAGTTGCTGCGCGACCGGGAGACCCTCACCGCCGTCCGCGAGGCCGTCTGCCACCTCACCGACGACGGCGCCGCCACCGGACCCGGCCTTCCCGCGCCGCCCGGCCCCCGATCCGTCGGCGAGGTGGCGCACCGGCTCGGCGTCACCCCCGCGACCCTGCGGGCCTGGGAGGCCGCCGGCATCCTCGCCCCCGCCCGGGACCGCGCCACCGGCCACCGCCGCTACCTCCCGGCCGACGTCCGCGACGCCGAACTCGCCCACCTGCTCCGCCGGGGCGGGTACCCGCTGGACCGCATCGCCACCGTGCTGCGGCAGATCCGTGCGGCGGGCGGCACCGACGAGTTGGCCGCCGCCGTCGACGGCTGGCAGCAGCGCCTCACCACCCGGGGCCTGGCGATGCTCACCGCCTCGGCCCGCCTCGCCGACTACCTGGCACTGCGCCCGGGGCGTCCCAACGGGCTTGACCTCAAGGGCACTTGAGATCACAGAGTGATCCGCATGAACACCGAAGCCGCAGCGACCGAGCCTGCAGACACCGAGCACGTGGACATCTCGGCCATCGAACGGGTCGTGGCCGCCGTCGAGCGCTCCCAGCGCGCCAGGGACCCTGACGCCTTCCTCGCCCTGTTCCACCCCGAAGCACTCTGGACCACCGCGCACGGCAAGGTCCTGATCGGCCTGGACGCGATCGCCGAGTTCACCCGAGCCGTGCTGCCCGCCGCGACCTGGGACGGCAGTGTCACCTACGAGCCGGTACACATCCGGTTCCTTCGCCCCGACGTGGCCGCCGTCAAGGTCCGCCAGGTCTACCACTCGGCGGAGGGCGACTCGGAGGGGGCACCGCTGTACGTCATGACCAGGCAGGACGACGGACGGTGGCTGCTGCACGCCTGCCAGAACACCGGCGTGCTCGCCGACTAGCCACCGGTCCGGTTGCTGCCGGACAGGCCCGGGCGCGCCGCCGTCGTGACAGCGCGCCCGTCTGACGCCGTGCGCCCGTCCCGGGTCTGCCGGACCCGTGGACGGCCGCCCCGGTCAGCCGACCCGGGTGAGGCGGGCGGGGCGGGCCCCGGCTCCGTCGGCGAGCGCGCCGGGCTGCTCCTGGTCCGACCGTTCGGGACCGGCGAGCAGGATGGAACGCTGCAGTCGGCGCAGTGCCGCGGACGGCTCCATGCCCAACTCCCGGACCAGGGTGTTCCGCAGGCGCTGGTAGGCCTCCAGTGCCTCGCCCCGGCGGCCGGAGCGGTGCAACGCGATCATGTACTGGCCGTGCAGGCTCTCGTGGGTGCGGTAGCGGTCGACCAGGACGGTGAGTTCGGCGAGCAGCACCCGGTGTCGGCCGAGCCGCAGGTCGGCCTCGATCCGCTGGTCCAGCGCGCAGAGCCGAGTCTCCTCCAACCTCTTCGCCTCGACCGCGAGTTGGCCGCCGACCGGAACGTCCGCGAAGGCCGGACCGCGCCACAGCGCGAGCGCGTCGCCCAACTGTCGGGCGGCGAGCGGGAAGTCACCCCCGTCCATGGCGCGGTAGCCGTGCCCGGCGAGGCGGTCGAACTCCTGGAGGTCGACCAGTCCGCCGCCGCTGTTCAGCATGTAGCCGCCGGCCGAGGTGACCAGGACGTCCTTCGCGCAGGAGGCCCCCGGGCCGCCGTCGCCCTGGGTGAGTGCCCGGTCGATGAGGTCGCGCAGTTGGAGCACATAGGTCTGCACGGTGGTACGGCTGCTGCGGGGCGGGCGGCCGGACCACAGCTCCTCGGCGAGGACACTCGCCGGGACGACCTGGTCGGCCCGTAACGCCAGCAGGGCGAGCACCTGCCGCGGCTTCGGCGCCGACGGCACCACCGACACCCCGCACAGTCGGACCCCCAAGGCCCCCAGCACCCGGATCTCCACGACGACCACCCCAAATCCAGACGGATCGGCGGCCCCGACGGCCGCCGGCCGGGCGGGCGCTCCGCTGCTCACCGTCCGCGCAGGTCCGCTGGACGGTCGATCGAGCACCCGGCACCATCCAAAAACAGGTCAGACGGTTTGTCAATACAAAACCGAACGCGCTGTTTGTTTTTAGGCGATGCAACCCCCTGCGGAGCCGGCCCCTGGACCGCCCGTCCGATCCCGAACCGGTCCGCCCAGGGGCCGCCCGGCCACCCCGAGGCCCATCCGGCCCACTCCGACTCAGGCCGGGCCGGCCCCGTCCGCCCCAGCTCCGGCCGCCTCGCTCGCGCCGGCCTCCGCCGACTCCACTGCCTCCGCAGCTTCGGCCGCTTCGACCGCCCGGGCCGCTGCCAGCTCCGCGACCACCCGGGCACCCCGGTCCACCGCGAGGTCGAGCGTGGCCAGCACCCCGGGCACCGCGATGCTCGGCATCAAGTGCTGGTACAGCGAGGCGATCCGGCGCTCCAGGTCCGCCCGGCCGGACATCTTCTGCGACTGGATCTGCACCCCCGTCCAGGCCCCGGTGACCAGCCACGCCGTCTCGGCGGGCACCACCTGGGGCAGCAGCTCACCGCGTCGACCGGCCGTTGCCAGCACGATCTCGGCCCGCTGGATCCAGCCGGGCGCCGCGCCGCCGCTGAAGTCGCCGAACACGTCCTGGCCGAGGGAGAGCCGCGCACCCGCGCTCAGCACCGGGTCGCGCGGCATGAGGTGGGCGACCACCATCCCGAGGTCCACGAACTCCTGGAGCTTGCAGTGCCGTTCAGGGATCTCGTCCCTGCCGAACTGCTCCTCCACGACCCCCTGGGCGAGCTCCCGCTTGGAGGCGAAGTGGAAGTACACCGCACCACGGGTCACCCCGGCACGGGCCACGACCTCACCGATCGTCGCCCCCTCGTACCCGTACTCGTCGAAGACCGACGCCGCCGCCTCCAGGATCAGCCGACGCGTCCGGACCGCCCGCTCCTGCCGCACCACCGCAACCACCCCACCCGAAACGCTCGGCAAACAAAACCAAACACCCCGTATCTTACCCGCCAAGACCGGCCGGGAGCCCTGCGTCCCAGGTCACATGGACCGCCTTCGAGCGGGCCAAAACCGCGTGGATGGTATGGAACGAACAGATGACCGACGCCCCGCCGTCGGCTGCCACAACCGGAGCAGCAGCTCCCACTTCCCACCGGCAGGCCAACGGACGACCATGCCATAGCAATGAACCTGCCAAGTCAGGCCGTCGACGTTCTCACAGGTCAAGAAGCTTTACCAAGCCAACCCGATCTCCGGAGCACGCTCGGCACCCACCCACCGTGCCCACTCGACCACGCTTGGCCGCCGACGAACCTTCGTTCTGGCTCCTTGAAAACCAAACCGGTAGGTACGTATCTTACGAGCCCTGAGCAGCCCACCCCGCCCGTCACGGCCCTTCGGAGCGCTCCCCATGACTCTGCTTGCCTTCCGCACGCCTGCCCCCGCCCTCGCCACCGGCACGGACTCCGGGACGATCCCCCACCCGGCCGCAGCAGCAGCATCAGCCCCGGCACCTCGCCTGACCAGCACCGTCGCCAAGGAGTACGTCCACCGGGCCTGCCACGCCGAGGTCTTCCTCACCGGCAGCGAGCAGCTGACCGACACCACCTTCACCGTGACCGCGCAGTGGCCGCGGGCGCACACCTTCTTCAGCACCCCGGACGGCACCCGGCACGACCCGATCCAGGCTGCTGAAACGATCCGCCAAGCCGGGCTCTACCTCGCCCACACCCGGTTCGGCGTACCGCTCGACCACAAGTTCATGATGTGGAACCTCGACTACACCACCCGGCCGCGCCAGCTGCTGATCGGTGCGGCACCGACCGACCTCACCCTGGAGGTCCGGCTCCTCGCCCAGCCGCGCCGGTCCGGCACCACGATCGACTTCACGCTGGAAACCGTCGTGCGACGGGGCTCCCAGCCGGCCGCAACCGGATACGCCCGCTTCACCACCGTCCCCGACTCCACCTACCAGCGGCTGCGCCGGGGGCGCCACAACGCCGAGCATCCGTCGGCGCCGGCCCTGACCGCCGAACCGCTCCCGCCGGCCCGGGTCGGCCGGCTCCGCCCGGGCGACGTCGTGCTGACCCCGGCGGACGCCCCCGGCAGCTGGCACCTCACCCCCGACTTCTGGCACCCGATCCTCTTCGACCACGCCAACGACCACATCCCCGGCATGGTGCTGCTGGAGGCGGCCCGGCAGGCGGCCAACGCGCTGAGCAGCCCGGTCACCGTCACGCCGGCCGCCGCGGCCACCACCTTCCACCGGTACGCCGAGCACGACGCACCCACCGTGATCACCGCCCGGCACACCCCCGGCGAGGGCCCGGACGCCCTCACCACCACCGTGACCGGCCACCAGCACGGCGAGCCGATCTTCACCACCGTGCTCACCGGCCACCCGGACCACCGCTGACCGGACAGCCGCCGCCGCACCGACCGGGCAGACGGTTCGGCCCGAACAGCTCCCACGCTCGCAGCGGTCCGCTCCCATCGCCCTGCCGGCGGCCCCACCACCGGTCGCACCACCCGAACGGCCCGCCCGACCATCCCGGTCCGGCGGGTCGTCCGCGTACGGGCGGGCCGTCCGCGTGCCGACGACGTTTCGCGGTGCGGCGCCCCTGGCACATGCCGTTTCCCCCGGACCGGCCACAGCCGGAACGCACCGGTTCCGGGCTGGCACCGGGGCGAACACCTGCGCGAGGATGTCAGCCCCTGAATCCGCGCTGCCCACAGGAGCACGCCGTGAGCGAAGTCGCTTCACAGCAGAACGAGTTGATCAGACTGACCGACCGCCCCGGCACCGACGACGCCCCCGGCTGTGCCGGGCGGAGCGGCGGCCGGAACGTCCGGGTACGGGTCCTCGGACGGCACGCACCGGGCTCTCTGCTCGGGCACGACTGGCTGGACTGCGAGATCACCGTCACCGCGGACTCGGTGTGCGGACAGTTCGTCACGCTGGTGACCGACCGCCATCTCAGACAGTGGGAAACCGCCTTGGACCGACTCGGGCGCGGGTCAGCCGTCCGGTGGCTGGACGAGGAACACGGACCGGAACTGCGGATCGAACCCGGACGGCCGGGCGGCCTCTGGGTGACCGTCTCCGACGCGGAGGAATCGGGCGTCACGCTCCGGGTCGTGCTCTCCCCCGCACCGGGCTGGCTGGACGAACAGCGCGCCCTGCTCGAACTCGTCCGGCACACCTATCCGTCCGAGGTCGTCGAACTGTCCCCGGGCGTCCACTCCTGGCGCGGAGAGCCGGCCAGCTGACAGGGCCTGACAGGAGCCGCCGAGGGCGTGACTGCCGGTTTTGTTGCCCGTTTGTCGGTGGGCGGGGAAGAGGGCGCCCCGTCCGCGCATCGTGTCGGACGAACTGTGGGGGCTGATCGAGCCGTTGCTGCTGCCGGAGCCGCCGAAGCTCAAGCCGGGCCGTCCCAGAAGCGGACCGAGCACGGTCGACCGCGCGCGACCGGGCAGCAAGCAGTCGGTGATCGCCCACCGAGGAGTTCCGCACGGCTCCGGCCTCGGAGCCGTGCGGTGGGTCGTCGGGCGGACCGACACCCCGGGTCCACGGGTTCCGGCGCCTGCGGGTCCACGGGGACACCCGCCACGACATCCGCGGGGAATTCCTCAAGCCGACCTGACGCGTGAACACCTAACGATTGCTTGGGAATTGACTGACCGTCATCACTGCGGTGGCAACGGTCTTCCCAGCCGGGCGAGCGAACGGTCGGGCAGGGTGAGGAGGAAGAGCAGAGCCGCACCGCCGAGCATGAACAGCGCGAGGTGGTGCAGCCCGCCCGTGGTGGCACCGTTCGGGAAGAAGGCCGCGTTCGCGGCCGAGGCCGCCATGGCACCGAGGTACATGAAGGTGCGCAGCAGCCCGGCCGCCGAGGCGATGACCGCCGGGTCCGCCTGGTGGTAGAGGGCTGTCTGGGTGCCGAGCCCGATCAGCCCCTGCGAGACGCCCGCCAGCGCGCCTACCGCGATCAGCAGGGCGCCCGGGCTGCTCGCGTGCACCAGCAGCAGGGCGGCACAGGCCGCGATCTGGCAGGCGGAGCCGACCAGCAGCTTGCCTCGCACGCCCGGACTGCGGCCGGTCACCCTGGCGACCGTGAGCGCGGTCAGTGACAGCGGCAGCAGCACCAGTCCGGCGGTGGCGGCCGACAGGCCGCGCCCTTCCTCCAGCCACTGGGTGTAGCCGTAGAGGAAGGCGTAGATGGCGGTGTAGCCGAGGACCTGGCGCAGGTAGGTGGCGATCAGCGGGCGGTTTCCGGCGAGCGCCCGCAGGTCGATGAAGGGGGTGCGGGCCCGCCGCTCGCGGACGGCGAAGGCGACGGCCGCCAGGACCGCGAGCACCGGCAGGTACCAGCGCGCCGGGTCGGGCCTCATCAGGAACAGCATCAGGGCGAGCAGGAGGACCGCGAACATCGCGATCCCGGCGTGGTCGAGCCGGTCCGGGCGGCCCGGGTGGTCGCCGCGGCCCGGGTGATCGCCGCGGTCCGGGCGGTCGATGCGGTCGGAGCGACGCTCGACGACGGGCAGCCGGACCGCGCCGAGCGCCAGGCAGGCCAGCGACGACGGGACGTTGACGGCGAAGACCGTCCGCCAGCCGCCCGCGCCGATCAGCAGACCGCCGAGGGTGGGCCCGACCACCGCGGCGGTCTGGTTGGCGACCGCCAGCACCGTCAGTACCCCGGCGGGGCTGGACTGCCCGGTCCGCTCGGCCTCGCTGCGGGTCAGGTGCATCGCGGCGGGGTAGGCCGCGGAGGTACCCAGCCCGAGCAGCACCCGGGCGGTGATCAGCAGCCCGAGGGACGGGGCGAGCGCGCCGAGCAGTCCGGCGAGGCCGACCAGGGCCGTCCCCGCGAGGTAGAGCGGGCGCGGGCCGTGGGTGTCCACCAGCCGCCCGATCACCGGCTGGCCGACGGCGGTGGCCAGGTAGAGCGCGGTCACCAGCCAGGCGGTCTCGGCGGGTGGCGCACCGAAGGCGGCGCCCACGGGGACCAGGGCCACCGCGATCATCGACGAGTTGATCGGATTGAGCACCGAGCCGAGCACCATCGGGGCGATCAGCCGACGGTCGAACCCGCCGTCCGGAGCGGACTGCTGACGCCCGGACCGGATCCGGGCCAGCAGGGCGGCCGGGCCGGTCATCACCGGTTCAGCCGGTCCATCAGGGCCAGCGCCTCCAGCACGGTGGCGCGCTCGGCCTCGGTGTAGTGCTCCGCCATGGCGCGGGTCAGCCACTCCTGGCGGGCCTGGCGGCTGTCCGCGACGTGGGCCAGCCCGGCCTCGGTGAGGCTGACCACCTGGCGGCGGCCGTCCTCGGGGTCGGGGCGGCGCCCGACCAGGCCGTGCTGTTCCAGCGCGGCGAGGGTGGCGGCCATGGACTGCGGGCGGACCCGTTCGTTGGCGGCCAGCACGCTGGCGGAGGCCGGACCGTCGTTGATCAGCCGGCTGAGCACGGCAGTCTGGGAGGGGGTCAGGTCGCTGGTGCCGCTCACCTCCCGGAGGGTGCGGCGCAGCCGGCTGAAGACGGCGCGCAGCTCCCGGGCGGCCAGCGCCGCGGTGTCGGGGACCACGGAGTCGACGGACCCCGCGGCGTCGGCTTGGGCCCTGCAGGCCGCGGTGGCAGCGGCACGGGCTGTTCGCTTCTCGGTCACGGTTCCACGGTAATTTCGACAATTTCGACAGTCTGGACTGTCCAGTCTGGACTGAAGTTTTTCCCAGGGCGGCCGGTCATCTCCACCACCCGCGTCCGAGCGACGGCGGACGGGCCCGGATAATGACGTCGTGATCGACAAACAGCTCCGCGTCGTCCTCGCCGAGGACTCGGTGATCCTCCGGGACGGCATGGTCGAACTCCTCACCGCCCGCGGGTGCGCGGTGGTCGCCTCCGCCGGGACGGCGCCCGAGCTGATCGCCGCCGTCACCGAACACCGGCCCGACGTGGCCGTGGTGGACATCCGGATGCCGCCCACCCACACCGACGAGGGCATCCGGGCCGCGGTGGAGATCCGCCTCGCCCTGCCCGAGGTCGGCATCCTGGTCTTCTCCCAGCACGTCGAGACCACCTGGGCGGCCCGGCTGCTGGCCGGTGGCGCCGCCGGCATCGGCTACCTGCTCAAGGAACGGGTGGCCCGCACCTCCGAGTTCGTGGACGCCCTGCGCCGGGTCGCCGCGGGTGGGACGGCCCTCGACCCGGAGATCGTCAACGGCCTGATGCACGGCGGGCGGCGCAGCCGGGTGGACGCGCTCACCCCGCGCGAGCGGGAGGTACTGGAGCTGATGGCACAGGGGCACTCCAACCGCTCGATCGCCACGCTGCTGGTGGTGTCGGAGCGGGCAGTGGAGAAGCACGTGGCCGCCGTGTTCGGGAAGTTCGACCTGCCCGCGACCGATGCCGACAACCGGCGGGTCAAGGCCGTACTCGCCTACCTCGCGGAGAGCGGCGCTTCCTGACGCGGCAGCCCCGCAGGCTCTGGCGTGTCCGCCCGTCAGAGCCTCCGGGGCAGTTCGGCGCTTACCTCCGTCGGCCCGCCGGGCGGGCTGTCCACCCGCAGCGTCCCGTCCACCGCCGCGAGCCGCTCGGCCAGGCCGGCCAGCCCGGTGCCCGCGCCGATCGCGGCGCCGCCGCGCCCGTCGTCGCGTACGGTCAGCCGGACCCTCCCGTCGACCGCGCTCACGCTCAGCTCCGCCGACCGCGCGCCGCTGTGCTTGGCCACGTTGGTCAGCAGCTCGGCAGCGCAGAAGTAGACGGCCCGCTCGATCACCTCCTCCGGACGCTCCCGCAGGTCCAGCCGGACGTCGACCGGCACCGGCGAGATGGCGATCAGTCCCGGCAGCGCCTCGGCCAACCCTCCGTCCAGCGCCACCGGGTGGATGCCCCGGGTCAGCCGGCGCAGACCGGTGATGGTGTCGTCGGTCTGCCCACGGGCCCGGTCGACCAGGGCGCGCAGCCGCCCGAGGTCGGGCCCGCCCGAGCCGACCGGTCCGCCCTCGACCGGCACGTCGCCGGCCGGAACACCCTCGGCCGGCACGCCCTCGGCGAGCACGTCGTCGGCGAGCACGTCGTCGGCGAGCACGTCGTCGGCGAGCACGTCGTCGGCCAGCGACAGCGTGATGGCCAGCGCGACCAGTTGCGCCTGGGTGCCGTCGTGCAGGTCGCGTTCCAGACGCCGCAGCCGATCGGTGTTCTCGGCCAGCAGGGTGGCCCGGGCGTTCTCCAGCTGACGCACCCGCTGCTGCGAGCGCACCGGCCCGAGCAGGGTACGGGCCGACGAACGGTTCGCTGAGCCGAGCGCCCGCACCACGGCGGGAACGACGGCCAACACCCCGAGGCCGATCGGAACCGCGCCCAGGTCCAGCAGGCCGACCGGCCGCGTGCCCGGCTCCATCATCCGCACCCAGAGCGGAAAGCCCACCAGCCAGACGCTGCTGAGCGGAAGCCCGACCACGGCCAGGAACCCGAGCACCCCCAGCGGCAGCCGCAGGAGGAGGTAGAGCAGCGCCCGCCAGGTCACCGGGTCCGTCAGCGCCACCCGGCCCCGGGCGAACACCCCGGACGGGCGCGGCAGCGGCTGCGGTGCGGGCACCTCCTCCCCGAGCAGCCGCCCGACCAGCCACCGGTGCAGCCCGCCTAGCCTCCTCGCCCCGAGCAGCGCGGCCACCACGAACGGCAGGCCCAACACGGTGAGCGAGAGCAGCACCCCCACGTAGAGGACGGCGACGGCGTACGCCCCGCCGAGCACCCCGAGCGGCAACCCGATCACTGCGAAGGCCAGTTCACCGCCGCGCACCGACCGGTACCGCCGCCGCTCAGCCACCGTCCACCTCACCATTCATCCGCCGCCCGGCCCCCAGCATCCACCAGGCACCACTGGAGCCGCCGCCCCCACCTGCCCATCCGTCCGGACGGCCCGCCGAACGTCGACGCCTGCCGCTCCCCTCCGTCCTCTCACCCCCGTTCCCCGCCCGTCGACTCCACCGCCGAGCCGCCGACCGCCCACAGCCCCGTGCCCACGATCCCCGGCACCGTGAGCACCGCCGCTCCCAGCACCACCCGGGCGCACTGCGGCCCCGGCACCACCGGCACCACCGAGCCCGTCACCGCCAGGCTGAAGGCCGCCGAGGCCGCGGCCGCCACCGCCGCGCCCAGCAGCACACCGATCGCCGTGGTCAGGGCAGCCTCCACGGAGAGCATCCGCAGCAGCTGCCGCCGTTTTGCCCCGACCAGGCGCAGCAGCGCGAACTCGCGGCGCCGGTCGGCGGTCAGTGCCACCAGGGTGTCGACCGTGGAGACCGCCGCGAAGCAGACCAGCAGCCCAAGCTCCATCTCGCGCAGCCAGACGTCGCTCGCCTTGGTGACGCTGGTCTCGGCACCCGTTGCCCGGGCGGCGTGCTCGGCGGTGCTGGTGAGGATCAGCATGGTGCCGGCGAGCCCGACCAGCAGCGCGACCGGCACCACCGCCGAGGAGAGCCGGGCGGCGTAGCCGCGCAGGTTGGCGTCCGCCAGCCAGCCCGCCCGGGGCACGAGCGCCCTCGCGGGGGCCCCGAGCACGGCTGCCAGGACGCGCGCCGCCACCGGCCCCAGCAGTCCGACGGCGACCAGCAGCACCAGCGAGCCGAGCAGCGAGGCCTGCCCTGCCTTGTCCAGCTCTCCGGCCGGCCGGCTCGCCGCCAGTCGCAGCAGCAGCCCACCGCCCGCGAGCACCGCCACCCCCGTGAGCAGCCGCAGCGCACCCGTGCGCCGCGGCCCGCCCGCGCCTTCGGTCAGCGCGACGGCCGGGGCGGGCCGGGTGATCCGGCGGGCCGCCACGGCGGTGGCCGCCAGGCCGATCAGCAGCGCCACCGCGAGCGCGACCAGCGCCGGCACCGGCGCGCCGGGTACGTGCAGCCCGGGTGCGGCCATGCCACGCCGCTGGAGTGCGGCGAGGAAGGCCCGGGCGGCGAGGAAGCCGACCAGGCCGCCCGGAACGGCCACCAGCAGGGTGGTCGCCGCCACCTGCGCGCGCACCACCCGCCGTACCTGACGGGGCGTCGCCGCGACGGTGCGCAGCAGCGCCAGATCACGGTGCTGCTGCCGCAGGGTGAAGCCGAGCGCGTTGACCACGACGAACAGCGCGACCAGAACGGCGATCTCGCCGAACGCCCCGGCGATCACCACCAGGCCCGGCCCGGACACCGCCGCTCTGGCCACCGCGGCCGGCGCCGTGATCTGCGCGGCGACCAGAGAACCGAACAGCGTCACCGCCGCCACCGCCAGGAACAGGGCCGTCCCCAGCCCCGCGAAGGAGGCCGGGCGGCGGCGGATCTGCCCCGCGGACAGGCTCAGCACCGGACTGCTCATCGCGCTCACCCGCCCAACCGGCTCAGCCGCTCGCCGACCTGCGCGGCCGTCGGCCTGGTCAGCTCGTCGACCAGCAGGCCGTCTGCCAGCAGCAGCACCCGGTCCGCGTACCCGGCGGCGACCGGGTCGTGGGTGACCATCACGCAGGTCTGCCCGTCGGCGTCGACGCCCGCGCGCAGCAGGTCGAGTAGCTCCTGCCCGGTGGCGCGGTCCAGCGCGCCGGTCGGCTCGTCGGCGAACAGCACATCCGGCCGGGAGACCAGTGCCCGGGCTATCGCCACCCGTTGCTGCTGACCGCCCGACAGCTGTCCGGGCCGGTGCCGCTCGCGCCCGGCCAGGCCGACCCGGGCCAGCGCCTCCCGCACCCGGGCCCGTTCCGGTGGCTGCCCGGCCAGCCGCCCCGGCAGCTCGACGTTCTGCGCGACGGTCATCGCGGGCATCAGGTTGAAGGCCTGGAACACGAACCCCACCCGGGCGCGGCGCAACTCCGCCAGCCGTCGCTCGGGCAACCCGGACACCTCGGTGTCGCCCCACCGCACGGTGCCCCTGGTCGGGCGGTCCATCCCGGCCAGGCAGTGCAGCAGGGTGGTCTTGCCGGAGCCCGACGGCCCCATCACCGCCGTGAACGTCCCCGACGCGAAGCCCACCGAGACCCCGCGCAACGCCCGCACGGCCGCCGCGCCGCGCCCGTACTCCCGGTGCAGCCCGGCCGCACTCAGGGCCACGCCCGCCACCCCGTCGTACGCCGCCGTGGCGGCGGCTGTCGTCATCCCGTTCATGTCCACCATCGTGGGCGTCCGGGGCCGGGAGATCGATTGTGCTGGCACCCGAATCCGGGGTTCGGAAAACCGAACCCCGCAGGTGGTGCTACGTCTCCTCGGAGAGGTTGCGGTGCTGCCGGGCCCACGGCCGGACCGCGCTCGCCCGGTGGTCGTGCCGGTACTCCGGTGCGGTCAGGGGCCCCGGCAGCTCCACCGCCGACGCCCCCTCGTCGCACAGCGTCGCCCGCCCCACCCCGACCGCGCCGCTGCCGGACGCGCCCGCCCTCTTCCACCCCGGCCCGCTCGCCCCCACCCCGGCTCCCCGGTCACCCACCCGACGGGGAATCATGATCCGGTGACCATCGACCTGCTGCCCGCCCGCGGCGTTCGTCTGCCCGCCCCGGGCTACAAGCCGCGCCGCGAGGAGCCGTTCGCCTTCGACTCCGCCTCCCTCCACGCGCCCTACCCGGAACCCGTCCGCCCCGTCCGCCCCGTCCGCCCCGTCCGCCCCGTCCGCCCCGCCGAACCCACCGAGGCCGCCGAATGATCCCGCTCCCGACCGGCACCGCCACCGGTCCGCACGACGCCGCCTTCCTCCCCCGTCGGCGGCTGTCACCGCGACCGGCCGAGCAGCCGATCACCGCGCCGGTCCCCAAGCTCGGCGGCGAGCCGTGCTGGCTGGCCGAGCCCACCTGGCCCCGCTCCCCCAGTACGGGTGAACCCCTGGTGTTCATCGGGCAGTTCCCCGTCCCGGGCGAGCCGGGACGGCTGGCGTACCTCTTCCTGGAGGAGGACGGCGAGCTGATGGGCGGCCTCGACCCGGAGCGGGGCGACGGCCTGCTGCTCGTCCAGCCCGGCGGCCGCATCCCGCCGTTCGCCGTGCTCGGACCGCCCGGCACCCGGGGCCGTACGCTCTGGCGCTGCGAGCCCGACGGTGAGCGGACCCCGGTCGAGTACCACCTGGACGTGGTGCCGCTGCCGGACGGCGTCGACCGGGCGATGGACCAGCGGGCCGCCTTCCAGCGGCACCTGCGCCACGAGGGCCCCGAGGTCCCCTTCCCCGACGGCGACCACGAGCACGACCACCTCGGCGGAGACCCGTCCTACCCGAACGGCCGGGCCCGGGTCCCGGCGCCCTGGCAGTACCTCTTCGCCCTCGCGGACGCCTCGGACGAGGGCGATCCGTACTTCCTCAACTTCGGTTACGGCGACGGCTTCGGCTTCCTCAGCCCGGACGGCCTGGAGGGCCGGTTCTTCTGGGAGGCCCCGTAGCCGCGCCCTCCGTTTCCCCATCCCTCACTCACCCACGGGAGTCACCATGACCACCACCCCCCTGACCGTCGCCATCCTCGGCCCTGGCGGCGTCGGCGGACTGATCGGCGGGCTGCTCGCCCGCGACGGCCACCGGGTCGTCTGTCTGGCCGGCGAGGAGACCGCGGCCGTCATCGCGCGGGACGGACTGCAGGTCCGCAGCGCCCGGTTCGGCGACTTCACCGCCCGGGTGGAGGCCGCCACCGAGCTGCGCGAGCCGGTCGACGCGGCCTTCGTGACGGTCAAGGAGACGGCGCTGGCCGCCGCGCTCGACCGGATGCCCCCGGAGGCGCTCGGCGCCGGGATCGTGGTGCCGCTGCTCAACGGTCTGGACCACATGGCGCTGCTGCGCGAGCACTACCCGGCCGGGCGGGTGGTGGCCGGCACGATCCGGGTCGAGGCCACCCGGACGGCGCCCGGGCGGATCGAGCACACCAGTCCGTTCGCCGCCATCGAGCTCGGTGCGACCGCCCGACACGCCTCCCCCGTAGCCGAGTTCGCCGAGCAGCTGCGGCATGCCGGGCTGGACGTCACGCTGTGCGAGGACGAGACGGCGATGCTGTGGAGCAAGCTCTCCTTCCTGGCCCCGTTCGCCCTGCTCACCACCCGCCACGCGAGCGGGATCGGCACCGTGCGCACCGAGCACCGGGCCGAACTCCTCGCCGTGCTGGACGAGATCAGCGCCGTCACCCGGGCGGTCGGCGCGCCGGCGGACGCGCAGACCCTGCTCGCCTCCTTCGACCGCATCCCCGGGACGATGAAGTCCTCGATGCAGCGCGACGTGGAGGCCGGCCGGCCGACCGAGCTGGACGCCATCGGCGGCGCCGTCCTGCGGGCGGCCGACGCACACGCGGTGGCCGTCCCGACCATCGCCCGCCTGGTCAGCGACCTGTCCGATTCTTCCGACCGGTAGCGCTCGCACGGGCGTTCACCCCGCGCTCGGCACGCGCGGGGTGAACGCCCACCGGGATCTCAGATCGACTGACGGATCGTCAGTTTCTTCGGCAGGCTTTCAGGTTTCCCGACGTTTCACGGAATCCTCCGGAACCTCCGCACGGCGCATGGACGTTGACACGGCGGGAGGGATAGAGACATGACAAGGAAGCCGTACCGTCTGGCCGCCACCACGCTCGCACTGCTCCTCACGGCCCCGTTGTTCACCGCGTGCGACGCCGACCAGGCCCTCGACTGCGGGAAGCGGGCGATCAGCCTCACCGGCGATGTCCAGGACCTCGCGGATTCGGCGATCAACGTCGGTCAGATCACCGACGAGAACCGCCGCAAGCACACCGTCGCGGCCCTGAAGAAGGTCGCCGACGACGCCAGGAAGATCCGCCAGGACGGCGGGGACAAGATCGACGCGGCCGCCGACAGGCTCTCCAAGGCCGTCGAGGACGCCATCGACCGGGTCGCCAAGGGCAAGCAGCCCGACGTCAAACCGATCACCGATGCCGCCACCGACATCGGGAAGGCCTGCGCCGACGCCTGACGCACCGGCGCGCTGACCGTTTCCCACACCGCCCACTGCCCACTCCACCAGCTTCCGCCCCGGGCGCCGGCCCGGGGCGGGAGCACATCCCCCGCCCCGGGTCCCGGCCTGTCGCCACCGCGCCGGCACCGCCGGACGATAGGAATGGCACCGGACCGAACCGCACCTCGGAGGCACCGGTGAACCACCCGATCCTCGGCCAGATCCAGGACCTGCGCGCCGAATTGGCGCCCAGCGACACCGCCCCCGCGCTGGTCACCGCGCTCGCCCGACGGCACCGCGTCACGCTCGGCGCTGGCCGAACTCGCCGCCCAGCAGCACCGGATCATCCGCTCCGACCGCCGCAGCCTGCTGCTGCTCGCCAGTTACGCGCTCGTCGTATGAGCCCGGAGGCCCCGCTCCGCTGGTCTTCCGAGCAGTCGACGGGGCGGGGGCTCAGCCCGTCACTGACGGAGGTCTGGGGGTCTGGGAGCGGCGGGGTCTTGGGGGTCAGCCCCTTGTGGGAGCGGGATTGGCCTGGTCGTCCAGCCACAGGTGTGGCTGTCAGGAGTCATGATGAGGCCGAAGCGGTCGAAGCCGGGGCAGCCCCGGTCGTCCCACCAGCGGCAGGCGGCTTCCACCTCGTCCCACAGCCCGCGCGGCCCGGACCAGTACACCTCGTAGTCGGCACGGTCCCAGCGGCTGATCTCCGCCCGCCGAGAGAGCACCACCGCCGCCCCGGCGCGTTCGTCACCAAGGACGGCCGATCTCCGCCCGCTGGGAGAGCACCCCCACTTGCGGTAGGTGCGGACCGTCGTCGCCGCCGGCCGATCTCCGCACGCCGGAGAGCACAAGATCCTCGGCGCTGGCCTGGATGAACTCGACGGCCGATCTCCGCACGTCGGGAGACCACCCCTTCGCGTTGGTCGAGGTGGCCCGGTTCGGCAGGAACAGGGCGGTGCCGATGCAGTGGGCAGCGGCGCCGAGCACGCACGCGGCCAACAGGCCGCATTCGGTCTTGGCGTCTCCGGTGAGCGCGGTGATCAGCAGCAGGCCGGGGCCCAGCCGGTCGGGGTGTCGTCGAACACCCCGGGCTGGATGTGGCTCGTGGGGTGGTGCGCGTCGCCGTTCGCGGGCTCGGTGTCGTCGGCGAGAGGTTCGCAGGCGAGCGGCCAGGACTTGGTGAAAAGTCGTTCCGCGACGAGTGCGGGGGCGCGGAGAGTGAGGGTGCGGCGGCCCCAGTCGGCGTCGGTGAGATGGGTGACCAGCACGCCGAGCGTCCACGAGTCGACGTCGTTGAGGAAGCCGTGCTCGGGCCGGGGTGCGGTCTTCTCCTTGATCTCCGGCAGCGTCACCTTCACCAGTTGCGTGGGTGCAGGGTCCGCAGCGGCGACGGCGGAACGCGTGTGCTCTGCCCAGGAGGCGACGAGCAGTTCGGCGGCCTCGCGGGCCTGGTCGTACCCCTTGCGGTTGCTCCGGATCCCGTGCATAAGGTTCGCCACGACATAGGACGGCCGAGTGGAACCGTTCCAGCTGTGGGCGGCTTCGCGCTGCCAGCCGCGCGAGAGCGCCGTGAGGCCCTTGTCGATGTCGCCGCTCTTGCCGAGCGTGCCGAACGCGGGATCGCTCACCGGGAGTTCGGGTTCGCTCATGCCGGCTACGGCCGCGCCGGTGAGGAGCCCCGTCGGGTCGACGAACGGTGCCGCCTGGCCCCGGAGTTCCTCCAGGTGGTGCTTCTTGGCCGTCAGCTTCGACTTCGCCCAGACCGCGAGCCAGGGGAACATCGCCGCGATGTTCTCGGCCCGGTGCAGGCTCTGGGCGGCGGCGCGCCACCGGTCGAAGACGCGGTCCCGCAGCCACTCGGCGTCGCGACGAAGCCCCCGTCGGGGGCGTCGTCTTCCTCGTCGTCTTCCTGATCTGCGGTCGCCGAGTGAAGCAGGCGAGCAGCGATTTGGACTTCTCCATCGTCCCAGTGGACGTCCTCGTCCGGCCCGTCGTAGCAGTGCAGTTGGGACAGCAGGCCGCCCCCGCCGAGCGCCCGCAGGAAGACACCCAGCCCGCTCCCCGACCTCGTCCACGGCCCCCAGGACCAGCACTCGGCGCACAGCCGTCCGACCGTCGCGGCGTCCAGCGCGACCGTGGCTTCCGTGACCGCCGCAGTCCTGAGCTGGGAGCAGTCCGTCGTGGTGTGCAGCTTGGCGTTCCTGCCCTTGGCCGAGTGAACGGTGACCGGCGTCCCCTCCAACGGGCCGAGCGGGATGTCGACGGTCAGCGAGTTCTCATACACGAAGCCCCCTGTCGATGGCGGTCTCGGAAGCCTAGTTCCCGGCACCGACAACGTCGGCCGGTTCCGGGGACAAGGCACGCGACGACACCGCTACTGGTAGTGGGCCACCCGACGGGTGGCAGCCGGCGATCAGATCTGCCGCCCCGGGGCGCAGTCGATCTCCAGGACGTCGTAGAGGTGTTGACCGGCACCCCAGCCTGCAAGACGCTCGCGGTCGACGAGGTGAAGGCCTTACTGGTTGGCGAAGGCGGCCGCGGGGTCGGTGAAGCCGTTGAGCGCCACGACGACCGGGACCGCGGCGCCGTGGATGGGCCGGGCAGTCCCGTTGAACCTCTGGACGGCCTCAGACCCCAGCGGGGTCGCGTGCCGCTTGCACTGCAGCACCACCCGTCGCCCCAAGCCGTCCAAGGCGACGACGTCGGCACCGAGGTCCCCGGCACCACCGACCCGTACGGCGTCGATGAAACCGTCGCGTTCCAGCAGTTCGCGGCACATCTCCTCGAACCGGGCCGGTGTGGCGGCCTCGAACGCCTCCAGGGTGTGGTCGAGAGAGCGCCGAGTGTAGGACGCGGCGGGTTCTGCGGGTGTTGCCTGACGCACCGGTCGGTGGGCCCACTGCTCAACGCGGCTGGTGACGGATGCTGCGGCCTTGGTACGGGCGAGCGTGAATCGCGTGGCGATGCCGGCACGGACCAGGGCCCACAGTGGTTGCAGGAATCGGCGTACCGAGGAGCCGAGGGCGGTGCGCCGAAGTGCCGCGCGCAGTGCGACGAGCACCGCGACGGCACCGCCGAGCGCCGCGGCGGCGGCCAGCGGATGGCCCCACAGCCAGGCCGCGGTCTGCACGACGATGCCGAGCGCGAAGAAGCCCATCAGGAAGACGAGACCGCTGTCGCCGTCGTCGGCACCCGTGCTGTCCTGCCGTCGCGAGCGTCCTTCGCCGGAAGTCATACCTGTCACCGATTCCTTCCTGTTCGACGAGAGGGTAGAGCCCGACCGCAGTCCCGGTTCACGCTTCTGATGAATCTCCGCGATCCGACGGCCCGTTCGCGGCTTCGACGGGCCGGTAGATGACGTACGGCCGGTGACCGGCCCCCGGCGCGAACGCCCCGCTCGTGCACCCCTGGCGTACGCCGCCAATTTTCGCCAGATGCACCTACGACGCCGTCACACCACCGCCGGGCATTCGTCCAGCTGACAGATGGTCCAC
The DNA here is from genome assembly GCF_044767505.1 of Kitasatospora sp. NPDC101235. NCBI lineage: Bacteria > Bacillati > Actinomycetota > Actinomycetes > Kitasatosporales > Streptomycetaceae > Kitasatospora > Kitasatospora sp. NPDC101235. The sequence goes on along the minus strand of NZ_JBIWNZ010000012.1, from coordinate 76,049 downwards.
AGGCTTCCTGCCGTAGCCGCAGCCGCCTCGTCCTCAAGAGCGCTACTGGGTCGGGCGGTTCGACAGCCTTGGCCAAGGCTGTCGACAGGCCCCTCCGGGAAGAGCCGCGCTCGGCGCGAGCTCCGTGTCCGAATCCCACTGCGGCCTGTGATCGATTGTCGACGTTCCGTCAGTTCATGTCGGAGGGCACTACTAACCAGTCGGCCCCGTCCGGCTCGACGTGTCCCTCCGGAAAATCGATCTCCCCCGTCTGCCAACTCTCGTCAGTCGTCCTGCGCCACAGGCAGGCCGTCACCGTCGGAACGCCGTCGTCGTTGAACGCGGGTTCCTCGACGCACGAACGGAACTCTTCGGGGACAGAGTCCACCACGCCCGGCCACACTCCGTCCTCGGCGTAGGGGCTCATCGGCGACTCGTGGTCGAAGCCCCGGACGTACACACCGGCCGGAGTGAAGACGACCGAGTACTCGTCCCCCGCACCGTTGCACATCGACGCCATCTCCTCAGTCCGGGACCATCGCGCGTCGAAGGAGTAGTAGCGCGAGGACTGATCGGGGCTGAGGATCGCATCCAGCATCGCCAAAGCCCGGCAGTGGTCCCGCAGGACGTCGGGATCGGGCAGAGAACGGGCGACATCGTTGACGGTCATGCCGACCATCCAAGCGGACCCCAGTGACAACCCGCACGGTCACCGCCAAACCGCCACACAAAGGACGTCGGCAACCAACCGGGACAGCGGGTTTCAACCGGGTGGCCACCTTCGAGGCCCTGATACGTCTCAGCCGGCGGCTGAAGCAGCTTGGCGATCGAGGTGATCGAGCGGCCCGGGTCGGGCAGCAGGTTGCGGTCCGCGAGCACCTGGGCTTTCGGGTGTGCAGCGTCCAGGACGCCGAGATGCTGACGGCCTGGCTGGCGGTGAACGTCGCGCACGCGGAGCGGAGCCCGGAGCCGGTGCGCGAGAAGCTGCTGAAGCGGTGTCGGGAGGAGTTCATCAAGCCGCCGGCCCCGGACCGGAAGAGTGGTGCACTCTGTCCGTCCGGTCCCGGCGCCGTTCTTGCCCGTCGCCCGGAGGGAGCCGCAGTGGCCGTCGAGGGGAAGCGCGTTTCCGTGGCCCCCGCGTGGCCCCTCACGCCGATGGCACCGGCCCCCGTGGCGGGGGCCGGTGCCGTGGTCCAGGTGGTGCGTTCAGGCACCGTCAGGGCGGGACGTGGCACCGGGGCGTCAGCCCTGGCGCGCGTCCGTGACCTTCCCCGTGAGGAGGGGGCCCTCCAGCCACTGGTCCTCCTTGAGGATGTACACCTGCATCCGCAGGGACTTCTCGGACTCGGTCAGCGCGTTGGGGAGCGTGGGCACGGACACTTCGGTGCTCGTTTCGCCCCTGGGGATGGCCACCCAGAGGGAGGGACTGTTCGTGGACAGGGGCCGCTCCGGGTCGGCTTCCTCGCCGAGCTTGGAGAGCCATTCCTTGTCGACGTCCTTCGTGGACAGCTCCGTGCCCTCGCGCACCGGCTGGAAGTCGAACCGCGTCTCGATGTTGGTGTCGGCGGGCTCTGATAGCTCCACCTTCCAGGTGAGCTTCTGGCCCTTGGTGACCGAGTCGGCGACCGGGGTCACGGTGACCGTGGGCATGGGGACGTCGTTCTCGACGAGCACGCCCCCGAAGGCGCTGCCGACCGCTGTGCCGCGCACGGCCTTGGCCGCGACCTCGTGGCGGAGGTCGTGGTTGTAGCGGGTGCTGCCCTTGACCGTGATCGACACGCCTACGGAGCCACCGGCCTTCACCGTTTCGGTGTGGACGGTGGACTCGTAGGTCTCCGGGTCACGGACGGCGAGCTTGATCACGCCGGTGCCCTCGCCGGTGACCTGGACGGGCACGTTGTAGGTGCGGGTGCCGGAGTCGCCCTTCTTGACCGTCAGCTTGCCGATGTCGACACGCGGGAGCGCGACGGGGCTTACCGCCGGGGTGCCGGGGCGCCAGCCCCAGGCGTCCATCAGCCAGAACTCGCCGGAGCTGTTGCGTGGGATGAGCTCCAGCGACTGCGTCTGCTTCAGGTCGACACCGGCGCTGACGGCGGCCTTCAGCGGGACGCGGACCTCCCGCGCCCAGTGCGCGGCCGTCGAGTCGGAGCCGGGAAGGCCGTCGACGGTGACCTGGCCGAGCTTCACCCGCTTGCCGGAGGTGTCGGTGAGGGCGACGTCGAGTCGGGTGCCCCGGGTGTTCGGCGGCACCATCACCCGCAGGGCGAGCGCGTCGGAGCCCGCCAGTGAGAAGGCGTGCTCCGGCGTCAGGCGGACCGGGGTGCCCGGCTTGGTCCAGCGGGCCGTGACCGCGTTGCGGCCCGGCTCACTGGTGGTGTCCGCCCAGGACGCGAAGTGTGGCGACTTACCGGGTTCGGAGCCTGGCCTACAGGCCTGGGTGGTGCTCGTCGTGATCTGCTGGCACACGCGCCCGTTCGTCACCGAGAGCGGGTCGTCGGGCCGGATCGCCGGGGTGCGGTTGCCGCCGACGGCGTGGGTCAGCACCTGGACGGGGCCGGCCGAGGGCGCGCTCTGGTCGGAGCCGTCGAGCAGCGGGCGGACCCGGTCGTCGCCCGTGAGGAAGAGCCGCGCGGCGGCGGCGATGTAGGTGGTGCCCGCCGTCTGCTGCTGCTTGGCACTCAGCCGGGTCTCGGCCTGTGGCGAGCAGACCGGGTCCGGGTTGTTCTTGTCGTCCCAGAAGTCGTCGGCGGCCGGGGCCTCGGCCTGGCCGGGCGTCCACTCCGTGTTGAAGAAGTTGTGGTTGGCGCCGACCATGTACACCGCGCTGTGCAGCGCCGTGCCCTGGCCGATGCCCCGGGTGCCGTCGAGGTAGATCTGGCCCTGAAGATCGCTCACATCGCCGTCGCAGCCCGGCAGGATGGCCATGGAGGGCACGTCGGGCGCGGGGTTCTGGCCGAAGATGGTGGAGCCGATCAGGACGGTGCCGCGGATCCGCCAGTCCACCGGCCCCCGGTAGCCGTCCTCGGCGGGCGGCGGTGGGGAGAGGCTGTCGAGAGCCGCCCGGTTGACGCCCTCGCCGCCCCGGGAGTGGCCGACCAGGAGCACCTTCGAGAGGTCTGCGGGCTCCGTCGCGCGCACGGCCTCGGGGGCCTTCGCGGGGTTCGCGCCCCACTCCGCCCAGCGGGCGAGGTGCTGGCGCACCAGGGACGAACGGGCTTGCGCCCCGAAGTCGGCCGCGCGGCCGTCCTGCGCGTTGACACCGTTCGCGGAGATGGAAACCGTCACATAGCCCTGGGATGCCAGGCGCTCCTGGTCGTGCAGAAAGCCGCGGTAGCTCGGGACCTCCTTCTTGCCCGGCTTGCACGGCCACTCCATGCCCGCGCTGTTCTTGCCGGGCTCGTAGCAGGTGGCGCTGCGGCCGTGGAGGAAGAGCGCCAGCGGTCGCTTCCCCGGCGCGTCCGTCGGGCCGACGACCGTGGCGCGCATCTCCACGGGCTCGGCGTAGCCCGGCAGCCTCACCGACTCCAGGGTGTACTCGCCGCTGATGGTGTGGTACTCACCGGCGACACCGGGGTCGACCGGGTTGGCGGGGAACGGGTCCTGGGGCGCCGCCGCGGCCGACGAGCGCCGGTGACCGGGTGCCTGGTCGGCCCTTGCGGCGTCCAGCCGCCGCGAACCGGCGACCACCTGGAGTTCGCTCACCGGTCCGACCCTCGCCCCGTCGAGGGGGAGCCGGAAGGTGCGTTGGTCGGGGGAGGGCTTCGGGACGCCGAGGGTCCGCTCCCCCGAGCGGAACTTGACCAGGGCGCCGCCCATGCCCACGGGCTTGGGCGAGCTCCAGATCAGCTCCCCGCCCTCGACACGCCACCCCTCCGGCAGTCGCTCCCCGGAGGCGCCCGGCGGCGCGCCGGGTATGGACTCGGTGGCCGGTTGCGCGTGCGCCGGCCCTGGCACACCCGCCGCCAGCGCCACGACCGCCAGGGCAGCCGTCAGTGCGCGTGAGACCTGTCTCATGATGGTGTCTCCTCGTCGTTGGTCGTGTGGCTCTGTCCACAAGAACGGGCGAATCGAAATGTTCACGACTGATGGACAAAGCCGTCCAGGGCAGTCGTCGTCCGCGCTCCCCGTCCCCGCGCGTGTCTCGACCCCGCAGCTCAGGGGGGCTGATGCAGCTGCGCCGACGAGGGAGCGGAGTGGCCAAGCACTCCGAACCCGGTAGCGATCCGGGTGGCCCGTGCACCCGTGGCACTTGTCGCCACGCCGGGGGCCCGGGGGCCGGCCAGGCACAGGGTGCGGTCGTGGATCGGGGCGCAGTTCGTGGATGCGGGCGCCGGTGGCCGTGCAGGCCGAGCGCCGCAGGCCGAGCGGCAGGCCGCCCGCGCGGTGTGGGCGGATGAGCACCGGGCGGAGCTGTCCGGTGAGGACCAAGTGGCTGCCCGCAGCCGAGCTCGTCTACACCGCCGACAAGCGGCATTGGCTGCGCCTTCGTCGAACGCCACCGCCCGGCAGCCGCTTGCTGATCGCCTACGACCGCTGACCGACTTCGGAACCACTCGTCCGGCCGCCGGACAGCGGGGCCAGGGTGCCGGGGTAGAGGTATTCCTTCGGGGGGATCGTCGTGCTGTGGGCCCAGGCGTCGAAGAAGCCCTTGAGGTCCTTGCCGGACACCTTCGCGGCCAGGGCCTCGAACTGCGGGAAGGAGGCGTTGCCGTAGGCGTGGTCGGCGGTCCAGCGCTTGAGGGTGCCGAAGAACGCGTCGTCTCCGATGGTGCGCCGCAGGGCGTGCATCATCAGGGAGCCCTTGAAGTAGAGGGCCGGGGCGAGCTCGTTGCCCTGGCCGGGGTCGTACAGCTTGGTGGACCAGTACGCCGGGTTGTTCCTGTTCTCTTCGATGTTGGCGGCGTAGAAGGTGGTGTCGAGGTTCGATCCCTTGTGTTCCTCCCACAGCTGGTTGGCGTACTGGGCGACGCATTCGGCGATGCAGCCGTCGCGCCAGTCGGTGAACGAGACGCTGTCGCCGAACCACTGGTGGGTGATCTCGTGGACCGCCGCGGCGTCCCAGAAGTAGTCGGTGTAGGTGGGTCGGCTCTGGGTCTCCAGGTCCGCCGCGCCCGTACCCGACTCCTTGGGCGAGCTGCGGACGATGGCGCCCGCGGAGGAGAACGGGTACGGGCCGAACTTCGAGGCCAGGAAGGCGAGGATCTCCGGCTGCTGGGCCTCGGTCGCCTTGGCCATCTCGTCGATCGGCACGCCCGGACCGTAGGCCGTGATGACCGGCGTCCCGTCCGGCAGCTCCGAGCGGTGGACGGTGAACCTGTCGATGGCGACCGTGCTGAGGTAGGTCGCCATCGGCTTGTCCTCGCGCCAGCGGAAGGTCGTCGAACCGCCCGCGCTGGTGGTCGGACCGGGCCGGCCGTTGCCGATGGCCGTCCAGCCGTCGGGGACGGTCGCGGCGAGCGAGAAGGTGGCCTTGTCGGACGGGTGGTCGTTGGACGGGAACCAGGAGGTCGCGGAGTGCGGCTCGCCCATCGCGTTGACGCCGCCGGACACCAGCGGGTGCCAGCCCTCGGGGTCGGGCTTTCCCGCGTACACCACCCGCACCGCGAAGGTGGCGCCGCCGGCCACCCGGCGGGCGGGTTCGATGTCCAGCTTGTGCGCGCCGGAGCGGGAGAACGACTTCGCCGGGGTTCCGTTCACGGTGACGGAGGCGACCTGGAAGCCCTTGAGGTCCAGCGAGAGGCGGTCCAGCGACCGCAGGGCCCGGGCGGTGACGGTCGTGTCGCCCTTCAACAGGTCGGGCCGCGCAGGGTCGTAGGCGATCCGGACGTCGTAGTTCGCCACGTCGTAGCCGGCGTTGCCGTCGTCGGGGAAGTAGGGGTCGCCGGCCCCGGCCGCTCCCGCGGGGACGGCGGTCAGGGCGACGCCGAGGACGGTGGCGGCCGCCACCAGGGGGGCGGCCTTGCGGCGGCGGTGGCTCAGTGGTGTGCGCATCTGCGGCTCCTGGGGACGGTGGTCAGGACCGGACGGTGGCGGTGGCGGCGGGGGCGGCGGGCGTCTTGGCGGCGAACTGCCACACCACGCCGATCAGGGCGTTGGTGCTGGTCGCCTGCGTCGCGGGGTCGACGTTGGCGAGGTTGTCGCACGCGCTGTGGAGGCAGTCCGAGACGCCGCTGCTGAACCCGGACGACGGGATGCCGGCGTCCCCGAACGACTGGGTGTCGGAGCTGTCCAGCGGGATGTCGAACGTGGCGAGACCCCGGGCACCGAACCAGTTCTCGAAGGCCTGGAAGGCCGCGGTCTCCCCGTTCTTCGCGTCCTTCACCACGAGGTACTGCTGAACGTTCCTGCTGCCCGCCTGATCGAGGTTGAGGTACAGGTCGATGGCCTTGCGGTCGGCGGCGGACAGGTTCTTGACGTAGTCCGCCGAGCCGGCCATCCCCAGCTCCTCCGCTCCCCACCAGGCGAAGCGCAGGTGCCGCTCGGGCTCCAGCTCGGCCTTGGCCACCTGCAGGGCGGTGGTCAGGACGGCCGCCGAACCTGAGCCGTTGTCGTTGATCCCCGGGCCCATCGGGACGCTGTCCAGGTGGGCGCCGGAGAGCAGTACGTGGTTCGGGTCGCCGCCCGGCCAGTCGGCGATCAGGTTGTAGCCGTCCTTGCCGTCGTGGGAGAAGTGGCGCAGCTGCGTCCGGAAGCCGGCCCTGTCCAGGGCCTGCTTCACGTACGCCACCGACTCCGCGTACCCCCGGGTGCCGTGCGCGCGGTTGCCGCCGTTGCGGTCCGCGATCCGTTGCAGGGCCTGGAGGTGCGGCACCACCTCCGCCGCCGTGACGGCGGGCACGGCGGGAGCCGGCCCGTGAGTGGCGGCCGTCGCCGCGACGGCGGGGACGGTGGACAGCAGCAGGGCCGCCCCGAGGGCGCGGGCGGTGAGGGACACCGGACGGGGGGAGGGCATCACACGGGAGCCTTTCGGAGGCGGGGCCGGGGCACTCCCCCGGCGGGTTCCACCCACCCTGGTCCGTCGGTGTCAGGAACTTGTCGAGAGGCTGTCGTGGACCGGTGGGGGTGCCTCCGGAGGGCGACTTACGATCATCCTCATGTGCGCACATGTTGTGGTCGCCGAGGACGATCCCAAGCAGGCCGACCTGGTCCGCCTGTACCTGGAGCGGGAAGGGCATCGCGTGGTCGTCGTCCACGACGGCCGCGCCGCGCTGGAGCAGGCCCGGAGCGGCCCGACCCAGCTCCTGGTCCTCGACGTGATGATGCCCGTCATGGACGGACTCGACGTCTGCCGCGCCCTGCGCGCCGAATCCGCCGTCCCGGTGCTGATGCTGACCGCCCGCACCACCGAGGAGGACCTGCTGCTCGGGCTCGACCTCGGCGCCGACGACTACCTCACCAAGCCCTACAGTCCCCGCGAACTCGTCGCCCGGGTCCGCGCCCTGCTGCGCCGCGGCTCCCGCCCGCTGCCCCAGGACGCCGCCCCGCTGCCCCAGCCGGTGGCGACCCCCGCCGCCCCGCCGCCGGCGGTGCTGACCGCCGGGGCCCTCACCGTCGACCCCCTGCGCCACGAGGTCACCGCGGACGGACAACCCGTCAGCTGCACACCCGGCGAGTTCCGGCTGCTGGAGGTACTGGCCGCCCAGCCCGGCCGGGTCTTCACCCGGGCCCAGCTGCTGGAGCACCTGCACGGCATCGACCGGTACATCACCACCCGGACCGTCGACACCCACGTGATGAACCTGCGTCGCAAGATCGAGCCCCAACCACGGCGCCCCACACGCCTCTTGACGGTCTACGGCATCGGCTACAAGCTCGCGGAGGGGCCGCGCGGTGCGTCGTGACACCCCGCCGCACCACAGCCTGCTGCTCCGGCTGCTCGCCCTCTCCGCCCTGGTCTCCCTCTGTTCCATCGCCGCGACGGCCTGGCTGACCGCCCGCACCACGACGGGCGTGATCAGGCAGGAGCGGCGTCAGGTCCTCGCGGACCAGGCCCGGATCTACCACGAACTGCTCGGCTACGCCGCGACCCACCCCGACTGGACCGGCGCGGAGTCGACCGTGCGGCGGCTCGCCGCCGACACCGGGCAACGCATCCTGCTGGCCACACCGCGCTTCGATCCGGTCATCGACTCCGCGTCCGCGGCGCCGGCCCCGGGCGCGGGCGCCGACCGCACGGTCCTGCCCCACACCCCCACCACCACCGTCGACCCGCTCTCCGTCGATCCCGCCATGCTGCCCGACGCCCCCGCCGACCGGATCGACGCCCGCGCCGTGGGCCCGTTCCGGCTGACGACCGCCGAGCGCACGGCCATGGAGGAGGCCGCACGGAACCGGGCCGGCTGCCTGCGGTCGGAACTGGGCGTCGAGGCGACCGTCACCGACGACCCCGCCGGACACCCCGTGGTGAGCGTCCCCGGCGGCCGGGCCCCCGCCACGCGCTGCGCGTCCCCCCTGGTACTGGACGCCCCGACCCGCACCGAGAGCGCCGCCCTCGCCGACCTCACCGCACTCGTCAACGCCTGCCTGGAGCGCCAGCAGATCCGGCCCGTCACGCTGTCCCTGGCACTGCAGTGGTCCCCGCCCCGTGACCCGGCGCAGGAACAGGTGATCTCCGCCTGCCTCGCCAACTCCCGCCGGCAGCAACTCGTCCGGTACGTGGCACCGCCCGTGCTGCTGTTCGTCGGTGCACCCGCCGGGGCGGAGGATCCGGCCCCCGTCCTGTCCGCCCCCCACCGCGGGCGGGTCGCCGAGGTCGCCACGCTGGTCCTGGCCGTCACCGTGGCGATCACCACGACGGTCGGGCTGCGGCTCTCCCGGCCGCTGAACGCACTCACCCGCGCCGCCCGGCGGATGACCGACGGGGACCTCTCCGCCCGGGTGGCCACGACCGGCCGCGACGAGATCGCCGGACTCGCCGCCGCCTTCAACGCCATGGCGCAGCGCCGCGAACAACTCGAGGAGCTGCGCCGGACGATGGTGGGCGACATCGCGCACGAACTGCGCACCCCGCTCAGCAACATCCGCGGCTGGCTGGAGGCCGTCGAGGACGGCATCGTCACCGCCGACGGCACCCTGACGAGCTCGCTGCTGGAGGAGGCCCTGCTGCTCCAGCACCTGATCGACGACCTGCGGGACCTCGCCGCCGCCGACGCCGGCGAACTCGCCCTGCACCGCCGCCCCGTGGACGCCGGGGACCTGCTCGCCCAGGTCGCGACCGCCCACCGCGCCCGGGCACAGGCATCGGGCGTGACCCTGACCGTCGAACCGGTCGCGGCCACAGCCGGGTACGAGGTGTTCGCCGACCCGGTGCGTCTGCGCCAGATGGTGGGCAACCTGGTCACCAACGCCGTCCGGCACACCCCGGCGGGCGGCACGGTCACCCTGCGGACCCGCCTGGACGCCGACGCCCTGCTCATCGAGGTCGCCGACACCGGCAACGGCATCGCCGCGGCGGACCTGCCGCTGGTGTTCGAACGCTTCTGGCGGGCCGAGAAGTCCCGCAACCGCCAGAGCGGCGGCAGCGGTCTCGGCCTCGCCATCGTCCGCAAGCTCGCCGAGATCCACGGCGGCGACGTCCACGCGGCCAGCACGCCCGGCACCGGCTCGGTGTTCACCGTGCGCCTTCCCACCACGGCTGCCGCCCCACCGAAGGTCCTCAATGGCCGGCGGCGGCGCCCGCGGAGTACCTCCACCGCGTAATCGCCCCGGACATCGGCCAGGGCGTTTCAAAGTCCCGGTGATCATGTGAGTCCGCGGGTCGCAGTGGCGCGAGGAGCGCGGGCCGGACCGTCGCGACGTCGCTGCCGACACCCTCGGGGACCTCCTGCGCGGCACCGCACTCGACGCGGACACCGCCCGTCTGGTCGTCGGACGCCTGGTCAGCCTGGCCATCAACGAACCGGTGACCAAGGTCCGCGAGTCCGCCCTGAACTCGATCAGCGAGGCATTCAACCACCACAGCTGCCCCTGAACCTCGTCGAACCACTGACGGCGGCCATGCCGACGATGGAGCGCGAACTACTCGAACACGCTCTCTACATTCTCGGTGCCACCCACTCCCCGCAGGCCCGGCCGCTGATCGAGCCCTTCCTCCACCACCCCGACCCAGAGGTGCGCGGAGAAGCCTGGCTCGCAGCAGCCGAGATCACCGCAGCGGAGTCGGAGGGCCTGACTCACAACTCTTGACTAGCAGGCCCGGCGGCAGTCGTGTTGTTCCGTCCCCAGCGCCCCGGCATCGACCGCGTGGCGCATCCGCTTCGGCCGACGGAATGGGAAAGTTGACGCCTGCCGGCACTGCTCGGAGCGGTCCGCAAGGCCAACCATCGGGTGTGTCAGAGCCGTCTCGTGGTGAACAGGGTGGTCCCGTACGCCGCGTCCACTTCCTTCCGCTCGGTCTCGGTGAACCCGACCTTGGCCAGCACACGGCGAGAAGCGGTGTTCCAGTCCCAGACCGTGGCCCAGAGACGTTCGTACCCAGATGATCTCGCCCATTCCAGAACCGCCAACGATGCCTCAGTCGCGTATCCCTGACGCCAAACTCGGCGTAGCAGCTCGAACGCCAGTTCCGGTTCCCCTGTCGATCCTCGCCCGCTGTCGACCAGCCCGCAGTAGCCGATGACGTCACGAGAGGCCTTCCGCTCGACCGCCAGCAACCCGATCGACCACAGCTGGTTGGTGCGGATCGAATCCTCGAGCTCCGCAACCGTGGGGTGTCCGTCCGCGTCGATTCGGCGGTGCGGCGGCACTCGTGGATCACGTTCGGTCCACAGCTCACGCTGGACGACAGCCTCGGCTACCCGCCAAGGTCTGAGTAGCAGGCGAGTCGTCTCGAGTACAACCTCGCTGCCCGGAGTCGCGCCATCTGCCATGACATCAACCATCTCACGGGCGAACGCACTGTCGTGCCACGGGGCGCGTGGTCGGTCCTGCCGATCGTGGACGCTCGATGTGCGGGACCACCGAGGTCAATTGCTGAGCGTCGTATTGGACCTGTGCACCCTCGGCTGTACCTGGTTGGACGCGTTGACCCGTACGCCCACATTCTCGACCCAAGCGACAACGTCGCCGGCGTGAACGACCCGATCCACAACTCTTGACAATGGCTCGTGTCCGGATTGATCTACGCGCTCTGGGGCGGCTACTGCGCCACCGGTACGGCTTCACCGACGAGACCTGCGCGTTCTTCGACTTCTTCGCCCAGCCCGCGCCCGAGCTGGAGCAACAGGCCGCCGACGCACTGGGCCCGGACCGGCTGGACGAGCCGATCCTGGCCGCCGCACGCGAGTACGGGCTGCTGCTCCAGGCCTACGAGTGCCTGTTCTGGGACACCCTGGGCGTCATCGACGCCTGAGGTCGAACCGTCCCCGGGCCGAGAGGACTCAGGCCTGCCAGTGCGGCTTCCCGCTGACCATCCGGCAGTAGATCACCCGGCCACCGGCGTCGTGGGTGCTCTTGCCCAGGTCCGCGTTGCGGCAGAACTGCCCGGCCTCGTAGCAGTTGCCCGCGTTCGAACGGATCTCGCACCCGGTGCCGGCGCCGGCCGCCGCGGGGGGTTCCGGGTCGGTCGGCGGTTGAGCGGTGGTCACCTTCGGCTGCGGCGCCTTGGTGACGGGCGGCTGCGGCTGGGCGCTGGGCTGGGCCGGAGGCGCGACGGGCGGGGGCGTGGCCGCCGGCTCGGCCGGCGCAGTAACGACCGGGGCCGGGGCCGGCACGGCGGATGTCGCCGGCGGGGTGGGCGTCGCGGTCGTGCCGGCGGCAGCCGTGGTGGCGGCGACGGTCGGCGTGGCCGAGGCGGTGGCACCGCCGTCGGCCGCCGACGGGTCGCAACCGGTCAGCGCCAGGCCGACGGTGAGGACGAGTCCGGCGAATCCGGCCAGGCCGGCCCGGCGCCGACCGGGTATCCGTGAAGGCATGGGAGGAGAACGCTCCGTTCCGTTTGGATGAGTCGTGCGATTCAAGCAGGAATCGCACACGCACCGTCCACGGAATCCCCACTCGTTGGCAGATCGAGACCTTCCGGCCACCGAGCGTCGCCGCCCCGCGTTCACCGGCCGCCCTCACCACCCGGTCCTCGGCGCCCACGGCCTGACCCCGGCCACCCGGCTGACCCCGCCAGCCATCACCGGCTGACCCCGCCGACCCGCCGTCAGCGCAGCCCCGCCGTCCGGCGCTCGAACACCTCGGGGCGAGCGGTCTCCAGCGCCGTGGAGACCGCGCCGAGGAGCACCGCCTCCTCCCCCAGGAGGCTCGGCGCAAGCGTCGGACGCATCGGGGCGAGCCGGTGCAGGGCCTGCTCCAGCGGTTCCAGGAGCAGGTCCGCGCTGCTGCCGATCCCGCCGCCCAGCACCACCAGGTCCGGATCCAGGACGGCCGACAGCACGGCCACCGCGTAGGCGAGCCGCTCGGCCTCCCACTCCACCGCCCGGACCGCCGCGGCTTCCCCGGCCCGGGCCCGCTCGAACACCTGCTTCGCCGTCAACTGCCGCACTGCGGACTCCCCGTCCGCCCCGAAGTGCCGGGCGGCACGCACCACGGCGTCCGCGGCGGCCTCCTGCTCGATGGTCGCGGCCGGCTCGCCGGCCCGCCCGGGCAGCGGGACCAGACCGATCTCGCCCAGCGCGCCGTGCGCACCGAGCAGCAGCTCGCCGTCCTTCACCACACCCAGGCCGAGCCCGGTGCCGACCAGCAGGTAGGCGAACATCCGACTGCCCCGCCCCGCGCCCAGGGTGTACTCGCCGAGCGCCGCCAGGTTGGCGTCGTTGGCCACCGAGACGGCCGTCCCCAGGCCCTCCCCGATCCGGTCGAACAGCCCCGGCCTGCCCCAGCCGGGCAGGCTGCTGGCGTAGCGCACCCCGCGCCGCTGCTCGTCCCACACCCCGGGGGTGCCGATCACCGCGTGCACGATGTCCCCGGCAGCCAGGCCCGCCTCGGCGGTCGCCTCGTGCGCGGCGGCGACCACGGCGTCCGCGACGGCGTTCGCCGAGCGGCCGCGGTTGGCCACGTCCCGGCGGGCGACCACCGTCCCGGCCAGGTCCGCCACCGCCACCCGCAGCCGGGCCCGGCCGATGTCCACGCCGAGCACGTGCCCGGCCGTCGGGTCGACCTCGTACAGCACGGCCGTGCGGCCGCGTTCGGGGGCCAGCCGCCCGGCCTCGCGGACCAGGCCGGCCCGCTCCAGCTCGGCCAGCGCGGCCGAGACGGTCGGCTTGGACAGGCCGGTGTCCCGGGCCAGCTGAGCGCGCGAGGAGCCACCGCCGGTGCGCAGCAGCTCCAGCAGCAGCCACTCGTTGTTGCTGCGCAGCCGCTGCCGGTTCCACGGCACCCCGGGGGCCCCGGCCGCCGGGCGACTGGTCGGCTGGTGGGGGCTCATCGGGTTCCTCCGGTCTGGATCTTCGGGCGCGGGTCGGGATCGGGTACGGCCGGGTGGGCCCGGCCCGCGGCGTCCGGGGCCGGGCGCCGCCGCCCAAGTATGACCGGAGATCATCCGGCGTTCGCCTGCCGTATCCGTACGGCCCCGCAGGCGACCCCGTGGACGTCTCGGGGAACGCCGCGCGGAGCCGGCCGCACCTCCGTTACAACACTGTCTCCGGCCAGTCAACGTTTCACCCGCATGTGGGCGTGCCGCGCCCGGGCGCATGATCATGGGCGTATGCACTTCCGGCACGGCAACCGAGCGAAGGGCCCGCGGCCCGCGGCACCGGACTCCCGGTCCCTGGCGGCCACCGCGGCGGCCCTCGCCGCACGACTCGGCGCGATCACCGGCGATGACGGCGACGACGACCCGGAGCGGCTCCGCGAGGTCCTCGCCGCCGCCCCGGTCGGCGTCGCGCTGCTCGACGAGCGGCTGCGCTGGCAGTACCTGAACGCGGCCTTCACCGCCGCCACCGGGCTGCGCCGCGCGGACCTGCTCGGCAGGGCTGCCGGGACCACCGCCTTCGCCGGGGCCGTCGGCATCCTGCGCCGGGTCCTCGCCGACGGGCTCGCCCGCGAGCACGCCACCGGCGGCCCGGACGGCGCGGGCGCCCCCGTACCGCCCGGTCTGCGGGTGCGCTACCGGACACTGCGGCGCTCCGGGCGGACCACCGGGGTGATCGTCGTCGTGCTGGACGACCCCGACCCGGCCCGCGATCAGCTGCGCGAGCTGGAACAGGCCCGGGCCCGGCTCGCCCTGCTGGACGCCGCCGCCGAGCGGATCGGCACCACCCTCGACGTCGGCACCACCGGCGCCGAACTCGCTGCCTTCGTCGTGCCCCGGCTCGCCGAGCTCGCCACCGTGGACGTGCTGCCGCCGCAGGCCGAACCCGCCCGGTCCGGCAACGGCGCGCCCCAGCGGCTGCACCGCGCCGGCGCCCGGTCCGTACCCGCGCTGACCGCCGCCCTCGCCGAGCTGCCCAGGCCCGGCGAATCGATCCGCCACCGGGAGGGCTCGGCCGCCGCCCGCAGCCTGGCCGGCGGCATCGCCGTGCTCACCGAGCCCGGGCCCGAGGACGTCTGCCCGGCCGGGACGACCTCGCTGCTGGTCCTGCCGCTGGCCACCCGGGGCCGCCTGATCGGGCTGCTCACCCTCGGCCGCACCGCCGCCGGCCCGGCCTTCACCCCGGACGAGGCCGCCCTGCTCGGGGACCTCGCCGCCCGCGCTGCCACCGCCCTCGACAACGCCCGCCGCTTCGCCCGTTCCCAGGGCATCGCCCTGGAACTCCAGCGGGCCCTGCTCAGCGAGCCCGGCAACCCGCACCAGAATCTCTCCCTCGCCTCCCGCTACCTGCCCTCCGGGAGCACCTCGGTGGTCGGCGGCGACTGGTTCGAGACCGTCCGGCTGCCGTTCGGGCGCACCCTGCTGGCGATGGGCGACGTCATGGGGCACGGGGTCGAGGCCGCCGTCGACATGAGCCACTACCGCTCCGCGCTGCGCGACCTCGCCGGGATGGACCTGCCCCCGCACCGGATCCTGCGTCAGCTCGACAGCATCATCTCGGCCGACGACTCCGCCCGCCCGGCGACCTGCCTGCTGGCTCTCGCCGACCCGGGCCGCGGCCGCTGGACCCTCTCCAGCGCGGGCCACCTGCCGCCCGCCCTGATCGCCTCCGGCCGCCCGACCGAGCTGCTGCGCGTCCCCACCGGCCCGCCGCTCGGCACCGGCCTCGGCGGCTACGAGCCGACCACACATCCGCTCCTGTCGGGCGAGACCCTGCTGCTCTACACCGACGGCCTGGTCGAACGCCGGGGCGAGGACATCGACGTCTCCCTGGAGCGGCTCGCGGCCCTGAGCCTACCCGCCGCCGGGGACCTCGACGACCTGCTCGACGCCGTCCTCCACTCCCTCGTGCCGCCCCCGACCCCGGTCGCCGAGGACGACATCGCGCTCCTGGTCGCCCGGCCCCGGCAGCGCTGACGGGGACCCAGCGCACCCGCGTACGGCACGCTCCGGCACCGGGGGCAGCTGCCCGGGTCCGCGTTTCCGCCCTGCCGGCTCCCCCGGAACTCACACCGTGGGCTCACACCTCGGGCTCACACCTTCGCCAGCGCCCGCTGCACGTCCGACCAGATGTCCTCCGGGTGCTCGATGCCCACCGACACCCGCACCGTTCCCGGGCCGATGCCCACCGCCGCCAGTTCCTCGTCCGACAGCTGCCGGTGGGAGGTACTGGCCGGGTGCAGCACCAGGGTGTGCACGTCGCCCAGGGACGGGGCCAGCGAGGCGAGCCGGACGGACTCGGTGAACGTTCCGGCCGCCTCGCGGCCGCCGGCCAGGTCGAAGGCCAGGACGCCGCCGTGCCCGTCGGGGAGCAGGCGACGGGCGAGGTCGTGGTCGGGGTGCGTGGGCAGGCCCGGGTAGTGGACGGCGGTGACCGCGGAGTGGGCGGCGAGCCGGCCGGCCAGGTCGAGCGCGGTCTCGCACTGGCGACGGACCCTCAGGGCGAGGGTCTGCATGCCGCGCAGGGTCAGCCAGGCGGCGAACGGGTCGGCGGAGGCGCCGAGTTCGAGCGAGCGCCGCCAGACGCGGTGGTGCAGCTCCGGGTCGGCGAAGACGGCGATCCCGCCGAGGACGTCCGAGTGGCCGCCGAGGTACTTGGTCACGGAGTGGACCACGATGTCCGCGCCGTGCTCGATCGGGCGGCACAGCAGCGGGGTCGCGAAGGTGTTGTCCACCACGCTCACCACCCCGGCCCGCTTGGCGACGGCGATCAGCCCGGGCAGGTCGGTGACCCGGGTGGTGGGGTTGGAGACGGTTTCCAGGAGCAGCACGCGGGTGCCCGGCCGCAGCGCGGCCGCCACCCCGGCGGGGTCGTCGCCGCTCACGTAGGTGACCTCGACTCCCCAGCGCTCGGTGAGGTCGGTCAGCGCGCCGACGGTGCCGCCGTACAGGCTGCGCTGGGCGATCACGTGGTCGCCGGCGCGCAGCAGGGCGAGCAGCGCGGTGTTGATCGCGCCCATGCCGGAGGCGGTGGCGAGGGCGCCGGTGCCGCCCTCCAGTCCGGCGACGGCCTGCTCAAGCGAGCGGACGGTGGGGTTGCCGAAGCGGTTGTAGAAGAAGGCGCCGTCCGGTCCGCCGTGGGCCTCGGCGAGCGCGTCGCCGGTGTCGAAGGCGAACAGGTGGCCCTGGTGCAGCGGCACGCCCAGCGGACGGCTGCCGGTGACCTCGGCGAGCGGCGGGTGGACGACCCGGCTCTCGGCGCGCAGCTCGTCGTTCTCACGGGGGGTCGTGTGCGGGGCCCCATCGGGGTGGAAGTCGTTCATGGTGCTCATCCTCGGGCGGCCCCGGCACCCCGGCCAGGGCCAATCGCCGTCAAGTGGCCCGCCCCGGGCGGTCGTTCCGGCCCGACCGCCCGGAAGGCGGCGGCGAACGCCCGGGTCGCGGCCGCGCGCGGCCGGCGCCGGCGGCGCACGACTGCGAACGGCTACTTGCGACGGCTGAAGATCCGCTTGGCGGCGTAGATGATCCCGACGATCAGCAGCACGAAGAACAGGATGATCAGGATGATCACGACCAGCAGGAACTTGCCCAGCTTGGCGAAGAAGCCCTTCTTCTTCTCGTCCTTGGCCGCGAGGTGTGCGGCGTCGGCGGCGGACGCGGCACGCACCTCGGTGCGGACCTCCCGGCCGGCATTCGCGGCGGCCGCGCCCGCGGCCGCAGCGCCCTCGCCCGGCGTGCCCGGGTTCGCGGCGGCGGCCGCAACGGTTCGGGGTGCGGCCACCGCCGCCGCCCCCGATGCCGCGGCGGTGAGGCCGACGGCGGCCAGCAGGGCCACCAGGGCGCCGGCTATCGAGTGTGCGATCCGATCAGTCATCGTGCTCCCTCTGCACTGGTGCGGAGCAGCGCGGACCAACCGATCTGACCAATTTCTCATGGCCTGACCAGCTGGTTTTCTCATTCGCGCCTAGTATGCTCCACTGAAGTTCTACAGCGGTGTAAAAGTTTAGCGCGGGCCCTGCCAGGATCGGCTCCGGCCCCGGGCCACGCGAGCCCACCGCTTCGCCGGGGGCTCGCGTGGCAACTGTGGAGGATGACGACGTGTCTGGCCGCAAGGGTTCCCCCGAAGCCGAGAATTCGCCGCACCGGGCGGGAGGGCGCCGGGCCGCCGGCCGGAGAAGCGGCAGAAACCCGGACCCTTCGGACATGGCGGACGGTCGCGCGGAGGGCCGGGCCAAGAGGAAGCCCAAGCGCAGCACCAAGGAGAAGGTGCTCTGGGCGACCGCCAGCTGCACCGCCCTCGCCGTCCTCGGCGGCGGCGCCCTCTACTACCGGCTGAACAGCAACATCAGCACCTTCGACGGCGACGCCCTCAGCAAGGACCGGCCGGAGGCCGCGGCCCCGGACGCCCAGGGCCGCACCCCGGTCAACGTGCTGCTGATCGGCTCGGACAGCCGCGGCAACGGCAACAGCGACCTGGGCGGCGGCGGGGACGGCGGCGCCCGCTCGGACACCGCGATCCTGTTGCACGTCTACGCCGACCACAAGCACGCCGTCGGCATCTCCATCCCCCGCGACTCCCTGGTCACCATCCCGTCGTGCAAGCTCCCCAACGGCAAGTGGACCAAGGAGCAGACCAATGTGATGTTCAACAGCGCCTTCTCGGTCGGCGACAGCGACCAGGGCAACCCGGCCTGCACCCAGAACGCCGTCGAGAAGCTGACCAACCTGCGCGTCGACCACACCATAGTGGTGGACTTCAACGGCTTCGCCTCGATGACCACGGCGGTCGGCGGCGTCGAGGTCTGCCTGCCGACCGACATCCACGAGGGGGACCTCAACCCCAACCTCGGCCACAAGGGGAAGCTGCTCTTCGCCAAGGGCAAGCAGAAGGTCGAGGGCCAGTCCGCACTGGACTACGTCCGGGTCCGGCACGGCATCGGCGACGGCTCCGACATCGGCCGCACCAAGCGCCAGCAGGCCTTCCTCTCCTCCCTCATCAAGGAGGTCAAGTCCCGCGGCATGGACCCGACCACGCTGCTGCCGCTCGCCGACGCGGCCACCCGGTCGCTGACCGTCGACCCCGGCCTCGGCTCGGCCGCGAAGCTGCTGTCCTTCGCCATGTCGCTCAAGGACGTGGACCTGCACGACATCAAGTTCCTGACCGTGCCCTGGCGTTACGAGGGCCCGCGGGTCGCCCTGGTGCACCCCGACGTGGACCAGCTGTGGGCAGCGCTCAAGGCCGACCGCACCATCGACGGCCAGGACGCAAGCGCGCCGGCCGCCGCCGACCCGGCCACCCCCACCGCCACCCCCGCCGCCACTGCGCCCGCCGCGGCCGCGCCCGACCCGACGCCCGCCCCGGCCGCCAAGGCCGCCGACGTGAAGGTCTCCGTGCTCAACAGCACCGGTGAGACCGGACTCGGCGGCCGGGCCGCGGAGGCCGTCAAGGGCGCCGGCTACACCGTCGCCGGTGTCGGCAACGCGGCCGGCAAGCCGCGCAGCACCACCGTCGTCGAGTACGGCACCGGCGAGCGCACCGCCGCCGAGGCGGTCGCCAAGCTCTTCCCCGGCGCGACCGTGCAGCCCGGCGGCCGGGGCGTCAGCGTCGTCCTCGGCCACGACTTCGCCGCCGCCAACCCGGCGAGCGTCAACGCGCCGCCGCCCGGCGGTGCCGCCACCGCCCCGGCCCCGCTGCCCACCAGCGTCAGCGGCGCCGCCCGATCGGCCGACGACGACCCCTGCGCCAACCTCTCGTACGGCTGACCCGGCCCCACCCGCACGACGGCGGGGCGCCTCCGGACCGTGGTTCCGGGGGCGCCCCGCCGTCGTGCGTCCGAGGGGTGTCAGCGCCTCGTCCCGCAGGACGGGCAGAACGCGGCACCGTCCGGGACGTCCTTGTGGCAGCTCGTGCACTGGACGGGCTGCGCCAGTCGGAAGCCGCAGCCCGGACAGAACGGCGTGCCGTGGGTCTCGGTGTGGCACTGCGGGCAGACCAGCTGTCGCGGCGCGTTGACGTCGAACTCGGCACCGGACTGCTGACCGGACTTGTACGCACGCTCGGTGACCGTGTCGTTGAGGCCGCGGTGCTGCGCCGCCACCGCCTCGGCCGCGGTGTCCGGGGCGCAGGTGTGGCAGAGGCCCTGGGCCGGGTTGAAGCACTGGCCGCAGACGTAGTGGGTGCACCGGGCGCAGCGGTTGAAGTGCGTCTGGGCGTTGGCGATCGCGCGCTGGAACGCGGCGTCCCGCGAGGTGCCCCAGGTCTGGCCGGCCAGTCCGTCGGCGGCGTTGCTGATGGTGTTGGCGTTGCCGCCGATGAGGTTCCAGGCCGCGCTGACGCCCTTGCCTATCCAACCGGCCATCTGACCGGTCCGGAACGGCTCGAACGGCGAGCGCCAGGTGTCCGAGCAGCGGTAGCAGTAGAACTCGAACTGGAAGCCCGCACCGGTGCCGTGCTGCTCGCACAGGTCACGATGGTTGCTGCTGAAGTAAATCTCCGAAGTCACGTCGTCCCCGGTCGCTAAGTGGCCTGTCAGCGGTCGCTCCCAGGGACGATAGGGCCCACCGAACGGTTCCGCCAAGAAACCGCGACCGACCAGATCAGAGCCCCGAGACCGGCAGCAGCAGCACCCGCGACGGGTCGAACCGCTGCCAGAGCGCGGGCTGTCCGCTGCAGCCGATCCGCAGCCGGCACCAGCGCTGCCCGGCCGCGTCCTGCCACCACCCGCTGACCCGTCCGAGCGCCCAGGCACCGTCCCCCAGGTCCACCTCGACCGGCTGGTAGACCCACTGGACGTCCCGGTCCGCCGGTTCCGTTCCCGCCGGACCTGCGGCGCCCCCGGGACTGCACTGACTCTCCATCACGGCTCCGCCTCCCGACTCCGGACCCGGCCGCCGGACGCCCGCTCGGGGCGGCCGGGCGGCCGGGGGTGCAGCTCACCTCCTGAACTCTACAGGCGTGTAGAGTTCAGCGGGAGGAGTTCCATCGAAGACGATCGAACCGGGCCGGCTTGTCGGAGTGCGGGGGTGAACCGGCCTCAGCGGTCCTGCCGCGCCCGAGCCTTGTACGCCGACGCCTTGCGCACCGACTCCTCGCGCTTCGACCGCCGCCGCTGCCACACGGCGAGCGGCACGATCCCGGCCAGTGCGGCGGCCGCCGGCGCCGGCGGCGCCTCGAACGGTGCACCGACCGCGCCCGCCGCCCCGGCCGGCACCTTGTCGAAGGTGTCCGGGACCGGCAGCGTGGACCAGTCGGACAGCGGCCAGGCGACCACGAAGGCCCGGCCGACCACGTTGTCCACCGGCACGAAGCCGTCGCCGCTCTCGTTGTGGTGCCAGCGGGAGTCCCGCGAGTTGTTGCGGTGGTCGCCCATCACCCACAGCTTGCCCTTGGGCACGGTGACGGTGCCGACCGGATCGTTGTCGCAGGGCGTCGAGCCGGGGAACAGGTACGGCTCGTCCAGCGCGACGCCGTTCACCTTCAGCGGCGCGCCCGCCTCGCAGACGACGGTGTCCCCGCCGACCGCGATCACCCGCTTGATCAGGTCCTTCTCGTCCGCCGAGGGCATCAGGCCGACGGTGCTGAGCGCCTTCTGGACGGTGCCCATCACGGAGCCGCCGGTGGTCGTCGGGGCGCCCTCCAGCCAGCCGCCCGGATCGCGGAACACCACCACCTCGCCACGCTCGGGCTCGGCGCCGAACCACGGGGTGAACTTGTCGACCAGCACCCGGTCGCCGATCGCGAGGGTCTGCTCCATCGAGCCGGAGGGGATGGAGAAGGCCTGCACGAAGAAGGTCTTGATACCGAGCGAGAGCACCAGCGCGATCACCAGCAGGATCGGCAGCTCCTGCCAGAACGGGCGCTTCTTCCGGGGGCGCTCGGCATCCTCGCCGGTCTTCCCGGGAGCACCGGCACCCGCACCCGCGCCCGCGCCCTCCGTCACCGCGGTGCCCGTACCCGCCGGCGCCCGGCCGTCCCCGGCCTCCTCGCGCTCCCCGGCTCCGTCACTCTCGCCGGACTCCGTGCTCTGCTGCACACTCATTTCCTCGGCCCCTCCCGACGGCCTGGCGGGAGCCGGAACGAAGACCCCCTGTCAGGAACGAACCTACCGAACAGAGGTTCCCGGCCGCGCCCTGACGTGGATGCGCTCGCCCTGCGGTCCGAACAGGCTGAGGAACTCCACCGCCTGCGGGCCCGCGTTGCCGAAGGCATGCGGGGTGCGGGTGTCGAACTCAGCGGCCTCACCGGCCGTCAGCACCAGATCGTGCGCGCCGAGCACCAGCCGCAGCCGCCCGGACAGCACGTACAGCCACTCGTACCCCTCGTGGACCTTCAGTTCCAACTCGGGCCCGGCGTTCCGGCCCGGCGGCACGATGTGCTTGTAGGCGTGCAGCCCGCCCAGGTGACGGGTGAGCGGGACGATGGTCTGGCCGTTCCTGGTCACCGGGCGCGGGTGGATCCGCGGATCACCGGTGGCCGGGGCGCCGACCAGTTCGTCCAGCGGCACCCGGTACTCCCGGGCCAGCGGCAGCAACAGCTCCAGCGTCGGCTTGCGCTGCCCGGACTCCAGCCGGGACAGTGTGCTGAGCGAGATGCCGGTGGCGGCGGCCAGTGTGGCGAGCGTGGTGCCGCGCTCCCGGCGCAGCGCCCGCAGCCGCGGGCCCACCGTGGTGAGGACGTTCTCGAACTCTTCGTCAGCCATGCCTGCCATTTGCCGCTACGGCAAGCATCGTTGTCAATCCGGCACACGGGTGAGGTCCTCGTCGTCACCCCTGCGGGTCACGACCGCCCGGACGCGCCCACGGGTCGGGCCTATCCTCCCGTCATGCTCATCCTCCTCACCCGGGACAGCGTCGCGGCCGGCGACGACGCCGACGCCCCCCACGCCCTGACCGTCACGCTCCCCGACGGCCTGGACACCCCGACGGCGCTCACCGCCCTCGGGCTCCCCCGGCCCCGGCTCCCGCTGATCGGAGGCGGCCGCGCCACCTGGGTGGTGCGCGGCGCCGACGGCACCCCGCTGGCCGTCCTCGCCCAGCAGTGGGCGCAGCCCCGTCCGCTCCCGGCCGGCCAGGGCCCGCTCGACCGCCTGGCCGGCGCGGACGGCGCCGTTCGGCTGCACGTCGAGTACCGGCGCCAGCTGGACCCGGACACCGAGTACGAGCGCCTGCTCGGCTGACCGCAGCTCAGGGATGCCGGTGCTTCCCCCAGTACGGGAACTCGCTGTCGTGCACCGCGTCCGCGAACGCGCCCCACCAGTCGGCGAACACGAACAGCACCACGCCCACCGCCCCGCCCAGCAGCAGGCCGATCGCCAGCGCCGCCACCAGGATCCGTACGATCGCCCCCACCCGGGCCTCCTCCCCGTCCCCGGGAAGGCTTCCCCGCCGGCCCCGAATCGGCACCGGACGTCCTTGGACCGAGGCCGAGTCGTCACCGTCCGGTGAGGAACGGGGACCGCCGGACGGTACGCACGCGGCCCGCCCGCAAACCGGGCTCCGGGGCCCGGCCTACAGCCAGTCCCGCTTCTTGAACACCAGGTACAGCCCGGTACACACCAGTGCCATCAGCCCGATCGCGAACGGGTAGCCGAAGGCCCACCTGAGCTCCGGCATCTTCTCGAAGTTCATCCCGTACACCGTGCCGATCAGTGTCGGCGCGAAGAGGATGGCCGCCCAGGAGGAGATCTTCTTGATCTCGTCGTTCTGCGCGTGCCCCGCCTCGGCGAGCTGCTTCATCTCCTCGTTCTGCCGCTGCGAGACCAGCGTCGCGTTGACGGTCAGGATGTTCTGGAGCATCTGCCGGAAGCCGTCCACCCGCTCGGCGGCGTAGGTGGCGTGGTCGGCGACGTCGCGCAGGTAGCGCTGGAGCTCCTCGTCGGTGCCGTACTTGCCGAAGCCCGCCTCCAGGCTCTTCATGATCTCCAACAGCGGGCGGGTGGCACGCTGGAACTCGATCACCTCGCGGGACAGCTCGTAGATGCGGCGGGAGACCTGCGGGTCGCCGCCGAACACCTCGGTCTCGATCTCGTCGATGTCGTGCTGGAGGCCGGCGATCACCGGCGCGTAGCCGTCCACCACGGCGTCCAGCACCGCGTACAGCACCGCCTCCGGGCCGAGCGCCAGCAGCTCCGGGTCGCCCTCCAGGCGGCGGCGCACCGCCGACAGGTCCGGGGCCTGGGAGTGGCGGACGGTGAGCACGAAGTCGGGGCCGACGAAGAGGTGGATCTCGCCGAAGTCGACCTCCTCCGCCTCGTCCAGGTACCGGGCGGCGCGCAGCACCACGAACAGGGTGTCGCCGTAGCGCTCCAGCTTCGGCCGCTGGTGGGCGACGATGGCGTCCTCGACGGCCAGCTCGTGCAGGTCGAACCGGTCGGCGGCCTCCAGCAGCTGCGCCTCGGCGGGGCGGAAGAGGCCGATCCAGGCCATCGTGCCGGGCCGGTCGGGCAGCCTGCGGTAGATGTCGGCGAGGTCGGTGGGCGCCTCTATCCGGAGGCCGTCCCGGTAGACCGCCGCGTCCACGACGGAACGTTCCAGCGTCACCGGCTCCACGGGCTGGTCCGGGCGCGGGTCCATCGAGTGCTCGGGCGCCGGCTGGTCGTCCACGGGCCGGACGACGGAACGGGAGAACGGACGCTTGCTCGCGCGCACGGCGCGCACACGCCAGTCGGACATGGCGGAGACCTCCACGGTGGATGCCCGGCCGACGTACGGGAACACGGCGGACCGGAGGCGCCCGGCCGGCCGCCACGCGCACGGCGTGACCGGCGGCGCCTCGCCGGGAGGACGAGATCAGTGCCGCGCGGGAGCCGTACGGGAGGAGGTGTGCCGGGGGCCGCGAGTGGTGCGGGACAACCGGGGGCGGGGCCGACTTCGGCCCGTACTACTGCACTCCACGGCTCTCACCTCCTCGCCTCCGCGCGCTCACGCACCGGGAGAGGCGCCAGCACAACCCCGTCGAGTCTAGTACCCGCACGCCCCGGCCTCCGACCGGGGCCCTTCCGACACCTGCCCGGGCGGCTTCAGCCGCACGACCGCTCCTGGCCGAGATCGTCAACGGCCTTCCTGCCGGCGAGTGTTCGTCCGGAGCGAAGTGATCACGCGGAGACGACCGCGCCACTACGCTACGTGTCATGACTTCTTCGAACGGGGCCCCGGGGCGGGGTACCGCGGTGGTGATCGGCGGCGGGCTCGCGGGGTTGGCGGCCGCATGGGCGTTGCGGGGGTTCGCCGAGCGGATCGTCGTGGTGGAGCGGGACCGGTACCCGGCGGGGGCGGAGTTCCGGGCCGGGGTGCCGCAGGGCCGGCACGCGCACCTGGTACTGGAGGCCGGGCACCGGCTGCTCGAGGAGATGATGCCCGGCATCAATCAGGAGCTGATCGCTGCGGGCGCGCGGCGGGTGGCCGTCTCGGACGTCAGGTGGCTCTGCTCCGCCGGGTGGCTGGCCGAGTACCCGGCGCGGATGGGCTTCCTCTCCTGCACCCGGCCGCTGCTGGACGCGTTCGTGCTGGACAGGGTTCGCGCCCATCCCGCGATCGAGTTCCTGGAGGGGACGGACGCGGTCGGGCTGCTCGGCTCGGCGACCGCGGTGACCGGGGTGAAGGTCCGCGAGCGCGGCCCGGAGCGCAGCGAAGTCCGTGGGATACCGGCCGAGTTGGTGGTGGACGCGACGGGCCGCTCGACCTCGGTGCCGAAGTGGCTCGCCGAGCTGGGCTGCCCGCCGGTGCCCGAGGAGCGGGTCGACGCCGGCGTCGCGTACACCTCCCGGATCTTCCACCGCCCGGCCGGGTCCGACCTCGGCGACCAGGCGGTCTACCTCCAGACCAAGGCGCCGGACGCGCAACGGATGGGCGTACTGCTGCCGGTCGAGGGCGACCGCTGGATCGTCAGCCTCGCCGGGATGCGGGGCGCCGAACCAGCGGCCGGCGAGGAGGGGTTCGCCGAGCACCTGGGCCTGCTGCGCGACCCGCTCCTGCGCGAGATGCTGCGGGACGCCGAACCGGCGGGCGAGGTGCGCGGCTTCCTCCCCGGCCCGGGCGTGCGCCGACGCTACGATCGCGGCTGCCCGGACGGCCTGGTGGTGGTCGGCGACGCCGCGAGCACCTTCAACCCGGTGTACGGGCAGGGCGTGACCGTCGCCCTGTTCTGTGCCCGGGAGCTGCGTCGCACCGCGAAGCGGCACGGCGGCATCGGGCCTGCCACGGCGCGGGCCGCGCGGCGCGCCGTGACGGCGGCGTCCAAGCTTCCGTGGATGATCTCCTGCGCCGAGGACGCCCGCTTCGGCGCCACCACCGGCGCGCCGTCCGGCGCCCTGATCGGGCTCCAGCACCGCTTCTTCGACAAGGTCCTGGCCGCCAGCACCCGGGACCCGGCGGTCACCGCGGCCTTCCACGAGGTGATGTCGCTGGTGGAACCGCCGTCGCTGCTGTTCCGGCCTTCGGTGCTCTCGGCGATCCTGCGGGACTGAGGGGGCCGGGGGTCGCCACGGGGCCACGGGGCGGCCCGGGGGCGCTGCGGATGCTACTCGGTGAGGTGCGCGGCGACGTACGGCAGCGCCACCTGCTCCAGGCCGCGGCGACCGAAGGCGGGGTGGACGTTGACCTCGAAGACCACCCCGCCGCTCTCGGCGGCGAGGTCGACGCCGGCGAGGTCGAGCCCCAGGCACGCGGCCGCCGCGATGGCCGTCTCCGCGAGCCCGTCCGGCAGTTCGGTGTAGTCGAGCAGGGTGGAGACGGCGCCCCGGCTCTCGTTGCAGGGCGCGTCCGGGTCCGCCTGGACGTGTTCGACCGCCCGGACCACGCGCCCGTGCAGCACCACCACCCGGTACTGGTGGCGGCGTCCGTCCGGCAGGAGGTTCCGGGCGTCGCGGGCGATCAGCCAGTCCGTCCCCGCCCGCGCGTAGTACCGCGCAGCGGCGTCGAGCTGGGCGCGGGTGGTGACGTGGAAGACGTCGTCGCCGCCCATCCCGATGCAGGGCCGGGCCCAGACGTCGCCGCCGAGTTCCGCGAAGGCCTCGGCGGCGGCCTCCGGGCTCGGCTTGGAGAGCGCGATGCTGGGCATGTGCGGCACGCCGTCCCTGACGAAGCGGGCGACGGTGATGTCCTTCTCGGTGGCCGCCCGCCACGCCTCGGCGTCGGTGCCGAGCGAGCGGGCGCCGCATCCGCGCAGCCGGCGCTGGCAGTCCTCGAAGGCGCGGCGCCTGTGCGGCGGGATCTCGTAGACGATCACCGTGTCGGCGGTCACCGTCCGGCCGCCCGCTTCCAGCCGGAACCCGCCCGAGTCGTCGGCCTCGATCAGGCCGCTGCCTCCGGTCATGAAGTGCCGGGCGTCCAGGTGCACGGGTTCCCGCCCGGTCAGCGTCCGCGCGGCGGCGGCGAGCACCTGCCGGCTGCCTTCGGTCGAGCCGTGATCGGTCAGGAGTACGAGGTCACGTCGAGCCATGCGGACATGCAAGCGATTGCGACGTGATCACGACAAGATGGCCTCGTGCGCCAATCTCCGCGCGGCGTGGCCGAAACCCCGTCGCCGCGGGCGGGAGGGAGCGACGCACAGCCGAGGCTCTGACCCCGGCAAGCCGACTGTGTCACAACGCAGCAAACCGACTTCGTACGAACGCCGAATAGAATCCCGCTGGCCGAGCAGGATGCCTGGCGATGGCAGGGCCGGGCGAGAAGGGGGGCGCCATGGGGCCCGTACCGGGCGCGCGGGAAGAGCTGGACCGGCTGGGCCAAGCCCTGCGGGCGCAACTGGTCGAGCTGATCGATGTCTTGGCCCCCGGCAGCGATCTGAGCCTGCTGTTTCTCGACGAGCCGGAGATCGCCGACTGGCACGAACCGCTCCGCTACCGGTACTCGGCCGGCGGCTTCAGGGGGAAGCGCCCCCCGAATGTCAGTACCGCCGACATCGTGTCCCGTGCGGCCACCCTGCTCGACTCGGCGGGCTGGGAGGTCGCGACGTCGCAGGAGGACGCCAGCGGGACGCCCCGCGTCGTGGTCACCGGCCGCCACGACGGCTGCAGCATCGAGATCCGTGTGGCCGACCACGGATCCAGCACGTGGTTCAGCGGGCAGACACCGGCGATGGCCTTGTACGAGCCGGAGGAGTTCCAGCGGCCGGAGCCGGTGCACACGGCCGAGACCGTCACGGCCGGATACGTGCTGTGCTACGAGTGCGACGGTCTGGGTTGGTGTTACGACTGCGGGGGACGCGGCTGGATGCCCGACGAGACCCACGGGCGGAGAAACTGCCCCGCATGCCACCGGCGCCGCGTCTGCGTGATCTGCCGGGGCGCGGCACAGCTCTCCGTCTCCGAGCTGTCACCGTACCAACGCGGCTATTACCCCGAATTGGGCCGGTAGCGGGGAAGCGGTCCGGGGAAACGGCCGGTCGAATCGCCGGAACCGCGTCCCGGGCCGGTCGGTCGCAAAGCCTGGCAGAACCGCACCACCGCACGGGTGGTGGCCTCACAGCTCGCGGATCTCACGCCTGGTCAGCGCGTACCCGAACGCGCCCAGCAGGCAGAGCCCGGCCGTCGCGAACACCCCCCGACTCCCGAAGGCGTCCACCGCCGCGCCGGCCGCGATCACCGAGACCGGGAAGACCCCCAGCCCGCAGAAGGTGATGGCCGCCATGACCCGGGCCAGCAGCGCGGGCGGGGTGCTCTTCTGCACGCCGGTGACGACCAGGACGTTGGTCACCGTGCTGGCGCCGCCGGCCAGGCAGAGCAGCAGCACGGCGCCGACGAGGCCGGTGAACGGCACCAGGCCGATCGCCGCACCCATCACCAGGCCGGAGAGCATCGCCGTGCGGCCCCGCGAGCGCAACTCGGTGAGGCCGGCAGCGAACAGGCCGCCGACCAGCGCGCCGCCGGTGAACGCGGCCAGCAGCAGGCCCAGCCCGACGGCACCGGCGGCGAAGCCGTGGGTGGCCAGGGTCGGCAGGGCGACCCGGGTGGCGCCGCCCACCGTCAGGTTGGCGATCACCGTCACCGTCAGCACCGCGCGCAGCAGCGGCGAATCCCGCAGCAGGCCGCGGAAGTTCCTCGGCACGGAGGCGCGTTCGGAGATCGGGCCGGATGGTGCGACGAGGCTGCCGCGACCGATCAGCAGCAGCGTCGCCGCGGACACGGCGAAGGTCGCCGCATCCAAGCCCAGTGCGGCGGCCGGGTTCAGCCAGGCGACCAGCGGGCCGGCCACTGCCGGACCGAGCAGACCGGCGCCGAAGGTGACCGTACTGTTCAGGGCGTTGCCCGCGTGCAGGTCCTCGGCGGGCAGGAGGGTCGGGGTGATCGCCCAGGCGGCCGGCAGGAACACCCCTGCTCCGAGGCCGACCAGCAGCGCGAGCCCGCCGATCAGCCAGAAGTCCGCCGCCCCGCCGGCGGCGGCCGCGCACAGCCCGGCGGTGGCGAGCAGCCGGCCGAGGTCGGCGGTCAGCATCACCCGCCAGGCGCCGAACCGGTCGGCGAGTATCCCGCCGAGCGGGGTGGCGGCCAGCCGTCCCGCACCGTAGGCGGCGACCACCAGGCTCAACTGGCGGGCGCCGCCGGCGAGGGAGTAGACCAGCAGCGGCAGGGCGACCACCTGGAACGCGTTGCCGAACTCCGAGGTGGCCTGCCCGATCACCAGCAGCCGATAGCCGCGCGAGCGCAGCGGCGCGACGCCGATCCGGGGGCGGAACCGCGACAGCCCCGCCGCGCCGCCTGCTCCCGCGCTGCCCGTCCCCGCGCCGCTAGCCATCGAGCGAGACCGGCAGAGACTCCAGGCCGCGCAGCATGATCGTGTTGCGCCAGGGCAGGGTCTCCTCCGCGACGGCCAGCTCGATCCGCGTGAAGCGCTCCAGCAGGCCGGTCAGCGCGACCTCGCTCTCCAGCTTGCCGAGGAAGGAGCCGAGGCACCGGTGCAGGCCCTGCCCGAAGGCCAGGTGGCCCGGATCGCCCCGGTCCAGGATCAGCCGGTCGGGATCGGTGAAGCGGGCCGGGTCCCGGTTGGCCGCGCCGAGCGAGAGCAGCACCAGCTCGTCCGCCGGGATCTCCACGTCGTCGACCATGACGTCGGCGTTCGTGAACCGCAGCGTGGCCATGCTCACCGGAGAGTCGTAGCGCAGGAACTCGTCGATCGCGACCGGCATCGCCGCCGGGTTGGCGCGCAACCAGGCGAGCTGGTCGGGGTGGTGGAGCAGCGCCAGGGTGGCGGTGCCGAGCAGGTTGACGGTGGTCTCGTGACCGCCGATCAGCAGCAGGAAGACCATCGAGAACACTTCCTGCTCGGTGAGTTCACCGGCGTCACAGGCCTGCACCAGGTCGGTCAGGATGTCCGCGCTCGGTGAAGTCCGCCGGGCCGTCATCAACTCCCGCAGGTAGTCGTTCAGTTCGGCGGCGGCCTGGTCGAACGTCAGGTCGCCGCCCTGGGTCAGGATCGCCGTCGACCAGGTGCGGAAGGCCTGCATGTCCTCCGGGGGGAAGCCCAGCAGCTCGCAGATGATCATGATCGGCAGCGGGAAGGCGAAGTCCGTCACCAGGTCGGCGGTCTCCCGCCCGCGCAGCCCGTCCAGCAGGCCGCCGGCGATGCGCTCGACCAGCGGTCGCATCAGATCGACCCGCCGGCGAGTGAAGACGCCCTGGATCAGCCGGCGCAGCCGGGTGTGGTCCGGTGGGTCGCTGTTGAGCATGTGGACCACCTCCGAACCGAGCGTCAGGCCGGCGCCCCGCCCGCTCGCGATGGCCTGGCTGCGGCGGACGTCCTGCCCGAAGCGCGGGTCCAGCAGCGCGGCCCGGACGTCCTGGTAGCGGGTCACCAGGTAGACCGGCAGGCCCTCGCCGAACTCCACGACGGAGACCGCGCCGGCCTCGCGGATCCGGGCGAGCGTGGGGTGGGGGTCGCGGATGAAGGCGGACATCCGCGCGGCGGCGGCGTCGACCGCGGTGGTCATGGATCTCTCCTCGGGCTCGAAACTCTCGCAGCTACGCAGCTACACCGTCAACGACGGGAAGGGCCAGCGGCGCACCCGCATGGGCAGGAACCACGCGCGGCCGGCCTGTTCGGCGATCAGGCCGGCCTCGGCGAAGTCCCGGTGGACGGCCTCGGGCAGCAGGCCGGCCTCGACGCCCTCGGCCAGCGCGTCCACCTGTGCCAGGTGGCCCGGCTCGTCGATGGTGAACAGCTCCAGCGTCCCGAACCGGCGGTCGCGCACCTCGACGAAGCCGGGGCCGCGCCGGAAGACGCACTTGCTCGGGTAGTACGTGGCGCGCCAGTCGGCGAGGACGTCCTGTGGGTCGCCGGTCAACTGCTCGGGCGGGTACAGGTGGTGGAACCGGCGCTGCGCTGCGCAGCCGTCCGTGCAGACCGCCTGCCAGAGCACGGCCAGCCCCTGCCCGGTCGCCTCGCGCAGCAGCATCAGCGCCCGCGCGGAGGCCGCCGGCGCGTCCCGGCAGAGCCGCACCGGCTCGGTCAGCCGCAGGCAGCGGACCCCGGCGCGGTGCAGCTCGGTGACCTCCGCCTGAGCCGGGCCGGGCAGAATGCGGCGACCGAGCGCGAAGCCCGGCAACTCCCGGGCGACGGGGTCGTAGTCGAGCCAGAGCTCGACCTCCGGGCCGGCGGCGCGCCAGGAGGCGGCGTCGGTCCGTTCAGCCGATCGTGACGGCATCGAGCACCTCCTCGGTGCGAGGACGGACGGCGGCGGGGCCGTGCCGGTGCTGCATCCGCATCAGCACCTGGTTGTCGGACTCGACGGCGACCTGCAGGAAGCTGTCCCCGTCGTGGAACAGCAGGCCCAGCGCGGTGAAACGCTCCAGCACCGGCTCGACCACCGCCGCGCCGCCGGCGACCCTGGCGGCCAGCGTGGCAGCCGAGCGGGGCTGGGCCAGCAGCCGGAAGACGGCGAGCTCGACCGGGTCGGTCAGCTCGACCACCCGCCAGTCGTACCCGGGCCGGGTGTTGACGAGCACGATCCGCCCGTCCGCGTCCCGGTAGCTGAGCCGGCTGTCGGGGAACCGCGCGAGCCAGGTGTCCACGGCCGCGCTCAGCCGCTCCGCGAGGTCGCCGCCGATCCCGCGCGGCGGTGCGGTGAACACGTAGGCCAGTTCGGCCAGTTCGCTCTCGGGAAGGCGGTAGGTCGCACGGTACTGGAAGGCCGGCCGGGTGATCGCGAAGCCCAGTTCGGGGCGGTCGAAGTACGGGCTGAAGCGCTCGATCGCGATCCGTCCCGCTCCGGTCGGCGGGTCCAGGTGGTGCAGCACGGGCAGTTGGCGGATCACCGACTCGTAGTCGTCCGGCTGCTCGCCGGGGAAGCCGTAGAGGTAGTTCCAGGTCACCGAGACCCCGGCGCTCTGCGCGTCCCGCAGCGCGCGGACGTTCTGGCAGCCCGTCACCCCCTTGTCCATGATCCGCAGGACCCGGGTGCTCAGGTTCTCGATGCCGGGCTGCACCTGGGCCGCGCCAGAGTCGCCCAGGAGCTGGAACTGGTGGCGGCGCAGGTTGGCCTTGATCTCGAAGTGCAGCCGCAGGTCGACCGGGAGTTCGGCCAGCGACTTCAGGACGGTGTCGAAGTAGCCCATGTCCAGGATGTTGTCGACCACGTAGACGTCCAGCAGCTGGTGGCGTTCGGCGAGCGCGAGCACCTCGGCGAGGAAGTCCGCCGGCGGCTTGGAGCGGAACTCCATCGAGGAGCCGTTGAGCCCGCAGAAGGTGCAGTGGTGCTTCTCGCCCCACCAGCAGCCCCGGGAGCCTTCGAGGACCAGCTTGGGATCGACCCAGCCGGCCGCGACGGAGGCGTCGAGCCGCTCGAAGAAGCCGTCGTAGCGGGGCGTCAGGATCGCCGCGGGCGGCAGTGGACGCTTCGCCATCTCGTTGGCCGTCGACTTCCCGGAGCCGTCGCGCCAGCACAGTCCGGGGACCGCGGAGAGGTCGCCGCCTTCCAGGAGTGCCGGGAAGGCGGCCTCGCCCTCGCCGCGCACGACGTAGTCCAGGAAGGGGAAGTTGCGGTGCAGCGCGGCGCCCTGCGGACCGTCGCAGTTCGCGCCGCCGAACACCGTGCGCACCTGCGGGCACCGCTGCTTGAGGAGCCTCGCGGCGGCGAGGCTCGCGGTGTTCTGCTGGAAGGTGGTGGTGAAGCCGACCAGGTCCGGTGGGTCGGCGGCGAGTTCCTCGACCAGTCGGGCGATGAACGCGGGGGCGATCGCGCGGGTGGCCCGGGTCAGCGCGATCTCCTGCTCGCTCGCGCCGTTGGCGGCCAGGTGCTCGAAGTAGCTCGCGAACTCGACGGCGCCGTCGGTGCTGTCGTCGCCGTCCTCGGTGCCGGGGGCCGGGGCGTCGTCACCGTACAGCGCACCGGCGAACGCCCAGTCGCCCGCGCCCTGGAAGTAGGACTTCTCGGAGAAGTACTGGTAGTCGTCCACGCCGAAACCCGCGGTCTCGGCCGCCCAGTCCACGAAGTCCAGGTTGGCGTACCGCACTTCCACCTGATGGCCGGCGCGTTCGGCGGCGGTGTGCAGGATCCCGAGCGCCAGCGACGGCACGTCGATCGCGCCCCAGGGCATGTGCAGCAGGACGATACGCATGATGGCCACTTCTGTTGTTCGCAGGCGGTCGGTGAGGTGTCGCTCCGGGGCATCGCAGATGCCCCGGAGCGACGGAGGATCACTTGCCCTTGGGTTCCGGCTTCGGCTTCCGCTGCCCCTTGGGGGCAGGCGCGACCGCCGTGGCCTTGGTGATGTCGAGCGCGAAGTTCTGGACCACCACGGCGCCCCGGTCACGCTCCGGGGTGCTGATCGGGTCGTTCTGAACGCTGCGTCGCTTCATGGCTGTTCACCTCCTTCCATCCGCTCGGTGGGGACCTCGGGGCAATCGCCCCGAGGTGGTCGGGGGTGCGGTGCTGGCCAGGCGTGCCCGGCGAACCGGACCATCGCGGCCAGCACCGATCGGTGGTCGGCGGTCCGGCGGCTGTAGTGGCCGCCGTCCACCCAGAGCAGTTCGTGCGGCACCGCCAGCCGGCGCAGGTCCGCGGCGTACCGGGCCACCTGGTCGGGTGGGCACCGCTCGTCGGTCCGCGAGGCGACGAGCAGGACGGGCGAGCGGACCTGGTGCACGTACGATCGCGGGTCGGCCGCTCGGTAGCGCTCGGGAACCTCGTCCGGGGTCCCGCCGAAGAGCTGCCGGTCGAGCTCGCGCAGTGCGGGGGTGG
This sequence comes from Kitasatospora sp. NPDC101235, assembly GCF_044767505.1. Classification (NCBI taxonomy): domain Bacteria; kingdom Bacillati; phylum Actinomycetota; class Actinomycetes; order Kitasatosporales; family Streptomycetaceae; genus Kitasatospora; species Kitasatospora sp. NPDC101235. The sequence goes on along the minus strand of NZ_JBIWNZ010000012.1, from coordinate 42,483 downwards.
TGGTGCGGTAGGTGGCGGGGTAGTCCGCGATCGGTTGAGCGGCCATGCCGAGTGACCACAACTCCGGCTGCGCGCCCATCGCCAGCAGGGTCAGGTAGCCGCCCCACGAGAATCCGCACAGGCCGGTGCGCTCCGCCAGCGCCGTACCGTCGGCGACCAGCTCCGCACGGACGGCGGCCAGGTCCTCGATCTGCGCCAGCCCGACCCGGTGGCCGTACTCGTGCTGCCAGCGGGCACCGTAGCCGGTGGATCCGCGGTAGTTGGTGCGCACCACCGCGTAGCCATGGCCCACCAGGGCGTTCACCCGCGGGTCGTAGGAGTCCCGGTCGTGGGTGGCGGGGCCGCCGTGGACCAGGAAGAGGGTCGGCCACGGGCCGTGGCCGACCGGGGTGCTGACGAAGCTGTGGATCCGCCCGTACGGCCGGGGCGTCCAGCGCCGGCTGCGGGAGGTGTCGCCCCGGTCCGGATCGAGCTGGTGCGCAGCCTCCGTGCCGGGGCGCAGTACCAGTGGGCGGGGCGGTGTCGACTCCCGGCTCCAGACGCAGTGCAGGGTGCCGTCCGGGGCGCAGGACAGGTCGTGGATCGTGCCGCCGGGTGTGCTGATCTCCCGGACGGACGGAGCCTGTTCTGCCGGTCCCCGGCCCACCGATCCTTGCTGCGTCGCCCCCTGCTGCGTCACCCCCTGTCCTGTCGGCGGGTCGAGGTCGGCGAGGAGCAGTCGGCTCCGTCCGGCCCGCTCGTGCTGGATCAGCACCCCGCGCGGCCCCTGGTACCAGCCGGCCGATATCTGCGAGTCGAACGAGAGTCCCGGGTACCTGTGCAGCCCCGCGCCCGCCCGCCAGGTCGCGACGGTGTACCGCTCGTCCTCCTCGACCACCAGCAGCAGCTCCGGTTCGAGTACCGCGAGCGGGTTGAACTCGATCGGCCAGAGCCGCAGTCGGCGGCCCCCGGCGAGCCGCAGCTGACCGTCCGCCTGGGTGTCCGTCGGCCACAGGACCACTGCGTCGTCCCCGTCGGGCCGCCCGCCGAGGGCGAGTAGCCGACCGTCCGGCGACAGGTCGGCCAGGCTCAGGTATCCCGGCGCCGAACCGATCAGCCGCGCCTCGCCCGCGGGCGGTCCGACGTAGCAGTGCGAGGCGCCGTCGACGCCGACGGCCACCGCCGCGAGCGCGCCCGTCCGGTCGAAGGCGACGCCGTACGCCCGCCCGCGCGGCACGCCGTGCAACGCCGCGCCGCCCGGTCCGCCGGCGAACGGCTCGCGCCGCCACCGCCCCTCCCCGGCACTGTCTGCGTCGAACCACCAGATGGCGTCGCCGTCCGGCTCGATCTCGCTCAGGTGGACGCCCCCCGGTCGGTCGGTGACCACCCGGCGCCGACCCGTCCCCAGGTCCCAGGCCACCGCCTGCCAGCGCTCCTCGACGAGCCGTGTCTCGACCGCGCGGTCGGCCACCAGCGCGGCGAAGCCGGGGGACTGGAACGCCTGCGTCACGGACCCGGCCCTTCCGGCTCGATGGTGGGAACAGGCTGCGCTGAACGTCCCGAGGCCAGTGAACTGGCGTGAAGGTCCAGTGAACCGGCGTGAAGAAAAGACCACTTGTGGAGGATCGCGGCCACTCTAGGGGGGGTGCCGTGGCCGCGAACAGACCTTTCGCACAGTTGGCCGAAAGACGGCTGAAGTGAACACCGGCCGGACCTGGTCCTGCCGGAGAAGGCCTGGCCATGGGAGGACGACGAGGTCGATCCGGACGATCCGCGCGTCCGGGCCGCCTCTACCACCCGTGGCTCGGTGGTCCTCGGACCGGAGGACGGCCGGTCGTTACACGGCCCCGATCATCCCGGCATCCAACAGGTTGCCCAGCAGGGCACGGGTTGCGGTGTCCCCGATCCGTTCCACCAGGCTGCCGACCGAGAACCCCCGGCCGTCGAGGTAGGGGTGCAGCAGGACCGCTGCCGCCCGGGGGATGACGATGCGCTCCTTGCCGATGATGTGAGTGCAGACCATCTCGCCGTCCCGGTCGATCAGGTCGAGGTCCTCCGTGATCAGCCTGAAAGACGCATCGGGACCCATATCCGAGAGGAAGGACCCGACGGGGGCTCCGGAGCCCCTCCCGTCGCGCCGGTTCACGCGGCGGGCGAAGGTCCGGAACCGGGCGTACACGTCGGCCCGTTCCTCCACGGTCATCGCCGGATCAACGCTCGACATGTGGTTGAGGGAGTACTGCGCCTGGCTCTCCGCCGAGATGTCGGCCACAGGGATCAGACCGAACCGGTCCGGAGCGCGCCCGATGTTGGAGGACCTCGTCGGCTCGAACGGGAACACGGAGACGGTGTGGAGACAGTCTGCCAGCGCCTCCACATCCGCGAGGGACTCCAGAGCCTCTTGATACGTCGTACTGGGCAGATCCGGGATGAGGTTGACGCTGAGCCTCATCCCGGCGGCGCGCGCCTCACGCAGGAATCGCTGGTTCTCGGCCCGGTCCGCCGACTTGTGGACCAGCTGCAGCACGCGCGTGGTCATCGTCTCCATACCGACCACCAGGTAGCGGCAGCCCGCCTGCACCATCAGTTCCAGCAATTCGCGGTCGAAGCGCCGATCGACCATGGCGAAGGAGTCCCAGGTGATGTCGATGCCCCGGTCGATGATCAGCCGGCTGACCCGGCGGGCGAAGGCAGGCGGGATCGACTCCGTGATGAAGCTGAATTCGCGGATCCCGTAGCGGGCGGCCAGCTCCTCGATGTCGGCGACCACCGCCTCGGGCCGGCGACCGCGGAAGGGCGGGCTGCCGTCGTAGAGCTCGACGAAGTCGCAGTAGTCGCACTTTCCCCAGTAGCAGCCACGCGCCTGAGTGACGCTGAGCTTCCGGACGGCGAGCTTCGCGACATCGGTGGCCGGATAGTCCGGTGTCGGGAGGGAGTTGAGCGCCGGCCCGGCACCGGGCGGCACGTGCTGGACGGCACCGTCCACGAGAGCCGATACACCGGGCACGCGACCGGGCAGCCACTGTCCCGCCCGAACCTGCCGCGCCAGTTCCAGCAACGGGAATTCACCATCGAACCGCACTGCGGCGTCGACGGCCCGGTGGGTGGCGAGGAGTTCGTAGAGGGCCGGCAGGTCCATCAGGCTGAGGACAGGGCCGCCGAGGACGATCCTGACGTCGGGCCGGGCGGTCTTGAGCGTCTGGGCCAACAGCAGCGCGGGAACGAGTTGCGGTCCCATGGGGACCGAGATTCCGACCAGCCCGACGGAGTCCGGTACGGCGCGCTCGCACTCGGCCCACTCCAGGAACGCGGAGTGGAAATCGAGCGGGTGCGTGGCACGGCGGCGCGCAGTGATGGCGGAGAGGGCCGCGGCGTCGGGATCCACGAGGAACGGGTGAGCAAGCTCTTCCACCACGTATCCGACCTGGGTGGTACGGCCCAGCAGTCGGGCGCCGTTGGCGTCGGTCAGCCGATCGCGCTGACGCGCCGCCCAGCGCGCACAGCTGGCAATGAGGGATTCGCGGGCGACACCGGGCACGCCTCCGGCCGCCAGCCGAGCGAGGTTCCTCTCGGTGAGCAGGTACTCGGCAAACTCCGAGTTCAGATCTCTCTGAACCGACGAGAAGCCGTGCTGCCGCAACCAGGCGGCCAGTACCGCGGTGGACGGATAGAGGCTGCCGAAACTCGATTCAACCAGCGGAGGAAACAAGAGCATTACCTCTGGCTTGTCTTCTACCTTGCGAATCGACACAAAGCCTCCGTTTTGCCCGGCATGCAAAAGTTTAACCGCGAGAGCGGACAGGCGCGCATTTCGTTGCCGACCCGCACCTGCCCGCTCTCAGTGCGCCCTGAATGCGGCTGCCTCAGCCCCTGTGGAGGTGCACGAGGGACAGCGTCTCTTCCAGCGGCTCCCGCCTGAACTCGAGATCAGCAGGCGTGGGAACCCAGTCCTCACTGGGCGCCGCCACTGGTTCGGCGAGAACGGATGCGTCGTTTCCCATTTGATTCAATTCCCCTCGGTCCGATTCTGGAATTGCCGCTAAATAATCCCCCGGCAGGTCGCGAACGTCAATCCTTGCATGGGGATTGCTCTTTTTGATGCGGGCCGGCTCAACGCTCTCTGGCGACCCTTCCTTCATCCCAGACCGCCTCGACCGTTTCCACCACCGTGCCATCTGACCGAAAAAGGAGAAAACGGCCGAAGGAGCCTGCGAACCAACGGTCGTGCGTCACGCTCATCACGGTTCCGTTGAACTGCTCCACGGCATTCTGGAGAGCCTCCGCCGACACCAGGTCGAGGTTGTCGGTCGGCTCGTCCAGGAGGAGGAGGGTGGCCCCGCCGAGCTCCAGCAAGAGCACCTGGAACCGGGCCTGCTGCCCGCCGGACAAGGTCTCGAAGCGCTGGTCGGCCGCGCCGGCCAGTTCGTACCGGGAGAGCACCCCGACCGCAGCACCGCGGTCCAGGCCGTCCCGGGTGCCCTCACCGCGCCCCATGATCTCGACCAGCGTCCTGCCGATCCACTCCGGATGCTGGTGCGTCTGCGCGAAGAAGCCGACGACGACGCGGGCGCCGAGCTTCCAGTGGCCGGAGTGCGCCACCTGGTCGCCGGCGAAGAGTCGCAGCAGATGACTCTTCCCCGAGCCGTTCGACCCGAGGATGGCCACCCGGTCCCCGTAGTAGACCTCCAGTTCGAAGGGGTCCATGAGCCCGGTGAGTCCCAGTCCCTCACAGGTGAGTACGCGGGTGCCCGTCCGCCCGCCCTCCAGCCGGGGCCGCACGTGCTGCTCGCGGGGGATCTCGGGAGGACGCCCCTCACTCTCGTACCGGTGCAGCCTGGTCATCGCGGCCCGGTAGCGGGGTGCCATCGCGGCGCTGAGCTTGGCCTGCTCCCGCAGGCGGATGACCAGCTCCTTCAGCCGCTCGTGTTCCTCGTCCCATCGGCGGTGAAGCTCGACCAGGCGGTCCTGCCTGGCTTGGCGGGCGGCCCGCCAGGTGGTGAAGGAGCCGCCGTGGACCCAGGCGCTCCGGCCCTCCAGTGTGACGACCTTCGTCGACACGTTCCCCAGGAGCTCGCGGTCGTGACTCACCATCAGAACCGCCTTGTCCGTGGCGGCCAACTGCTCCTCGAGCCAGCGTTTACCCGGCACGTCCAGGTAGTTGTCGGGCTCATCGAGGATGAGAACCTGTTCCCGTCCCCGGAACAGTGCCTCCAGGACGAGCCGCTTCTGCTCCCCGCCGGAGAGGGTGTTCACCTCGCGAGATCGCACCCGGTCGAAGGAGGCTCCCAGCGCGGCGGTGGTGACGACGTCCCACAGCACCTCGATGTCGTAGCCGCCGGCCTCGCCCCAGGCCGTGAGGGACTCGGCGTAACGCATCTGGGTCCGCTCGTCGTCGCGCGCCGTCATCTGGCGTTCGAGGACGTCCATCGCGGCGGCGGCCTCCCTGGTCCGGAGCGGGGCGGCTGCCAGCAGGAGGTCGCGCACCGTGGTGTCGTCCCGCACGGAGCCGATGAACTGCGGCATCAGCGCCATGCCTCCCTGTGCGCTCACGGCGCCCCGACGCGGCGTGACGGTTCCCCCGGCGATGCCGACGAGGGTGCTCTTGCCCACGCCGTTGGCTCCGACCAGGACCGCCACTTCCCCCGCACTCACCGTGAAGTTGACATCCTGAAGGAGTGGTCGGCCATCAGGAAGGTCCCATCCAACGCCGTTGAACTCCAGGAATCCCATGTGTGTGCGCCCGCCCTCTCGGTTCCGGATACGACTGTTGCGTCATCTCAACAGGCTCGCCGGGGTCAGTGCGCCGATTCCGGTCCCCCACCGCTCGTCGGCAAGCGCGAACGCCTCCGACACCAGGGGAGCCACGCTCTCGCCCGCCCCCGCGAACGCGGGGCCGGCGATCAGCGCCACCAGCGCGCCGTCGTTTCCGGCCCCCGAGTGCACCAAGCAGGCGTCACTGTGCTCCCCACCCCTGACGACCCTGACCGTCCTCTCACCTCGCGTCAGCCATAGCGTACGCACATCCTGATCCGGTCTCACCGGAGTATGGATGGCGATGGCCGCGCATCGCTGGGTTTCGAGGTGATGGAGCAGTTCCCCTTCCAGGTCGCCCGGGCACAGCGCGCCATCCCCTCCGTGGATGAGGACCGCCTGGATCAAGGGCAGCCAGGGAAGGAACCGGGTCATCAGCCCCATGGCCGCTCCCGCGCGGGGCACCAGGGCGTGCGGCACGAAGCCCGCGCTCCCCAGCAGGCCACTGACGTGAAACGCGCCGTGGAACCCGAAGGTCCGGGAGAGGTAGGCGCCCACCTCGGCGGTCAGACGCCGCAACCGGTCGCGGTCGGCCAGGGCAGGGTCGAAGTGGGTGGAGCAGCCCGCGAAACGGAGGTGTTCACCCTGCCGGAACAGCAGCTCCTCGTACGGGCGCAGCACGGCGGTCCCGTCCGTCATGACGAAGCCGTTGACGGCGACGGGGATACCCGTGACGAAGGAGGAGACCTGGATGCGCTCGGCGTGGTCCTGCGCCCACCGCACCGCGCGGGTGACGTCCGTCCCCTCCCTGACCAACCGGGTCTGCTCCATGGCCACATGCATCCCCGCCCGCGGGTCGGCGCGCCAGAGCGTGCCCTGGCCGAGATCATGTCGCTCGTGCGCCCTGGTCAGTTCGCCGGCCTCGGAACGGACCACGGAAGCCGGAGGCCGTCGCACTCCCACGGATTTCCAGAGCAGGTCCTCCTCGTCCCAGTCGGCGATCCTGGCCAGGACATCCGGCTGGGCATCGGCGATCAGCCGGCCGCAGAACGTACGCGTCATGATGTTCGCCTCGCACAGAACGATCGCCGTCCCCTCGGGGTCGTACGCGTCCAGTGCCGCACGCAGAGCGGCGGGCGGATCGGCCAGGAGTTCCTCGGTGGAGCGCGAGATGTCCGTATGGCTTCCGGTGCTCAGCCGCACCATGAAGTGGTCCACGTGCGGCTCGGGGGCGGGCCCTGGTCCTGGACCGCTCGCGACCACGAACGGGCTGTGCGCGCCGACCTCGCGCAGGGTCTCGATCTGCCTGGCGTACTGGGACAATGGCTGCCCGACCAGAACGACCTTTCGTCCGCGGTAGAACCGCCTTACAGCACCCAGGAGTTCGGAGGGCTCCTTCACCGCATTCCCTTCCACCGACTCGGCACGGGACGACATTTTCCTCAGACGGAACGGTTCTGACCGATGCTCACCGTGTAGCGTCCCACCCCCTCGCCCCGGAAGGGCTCGACCCAGTGCCAGCACTTCTCACGGACAGGGATCAGCGAGAACGTGTTGAAGAGCGGATCGACGAAGAACTCCTCCCCTGCTTCGTTCCGGTATCCGAGCCGCCCGCCGGTGCCTCGCCGGTAGTTCTCGTCCAGGTAGAAGTTCACGGCCATGACCCGGCCGGGCAGCAGGTCCTGGTGCGGGCGAATCTCGTCACCGGCGCTGTAGCAGGCGAACTCGACCGTGGAACGGCCGTCCAGCTCGATCCCGGTGCCGGCGGAGAGCCAGGCACGCAGGGGGCCCTGGAGTACCGCGAACGCCAGGAACTGCTCGACGGCCCTGCGGGAGGCATCGGCCAGCGCGCCTGGTTCCAGGACGCGGCCCAGCGGCCGGGCCACGAAGTGCCGCGCCGCCCGGTCGGGATGGTCCGTCCACTCCGCCTCGGTGATCTCGGTGGCACCCTGCGTCCCGTGGTACGTGGTGGCACAGCGCGACCAGACATCCACGGCACGCATGGCCTCCGCGACGGCGCGGGCCCGGTCCTCGACGAGGAAGTCCCGGAACACCAACGGCTCGGCAGGCTGACTCCTGATCCAGGCCGACAGCCTGTCCTCCGACCGCAGATGCTCGGGATTCACGAATGACGCGAAACGGCGCATGAATGCGGCGGATTCGAGGGACGGTTGGGGCGTCGGTTTCATGTGAGGGTCTCCTCCAGGGGGTCAGCCACGGGCGTACCGGAATCGCACGGGGAGCGCGAACCAGACGGTGCCGATGCGCATGAAGAGTCCGCGGTCGGCCAGGGAACGCACGGCGGCGAGGTCATGCCTGCTCAGTTCCGCCTCGGCGACACAGGACATGGCCGGGTCGCGGAGAACCCTGACCTCGTTCGGAGAGTCGATCAGGAGGCGGTGCACGCCCGTGCCTCCCCGGCGGTCCTCGACCTGGAGGTAGCCAGGTCCGTGCCGCAGCGTCAACCGCGGGCCGAGCGGTACCGGCCAGAGCAGCGCCCGGTCCTCTCCGCGCGGCGGATCGAGGTGGTGGAGCGGGGCTGTCGGGATGCCCTGCAGGGTGCCCTGCCAGATGGTGCGCAGGCCCACCGCGGCGGCATCCCTCAGAGCGCACAGGTGCCGGGCGGCGGCCTCGGGGGCCTCGGCGGTGAGGCGCACCGGTTCGGTGACGCGGAAACCCCGGATTCCGGACCGCGCCAGGGTGACCAGTTCATCGCGCGCGTACCGGGTGGCGGGGTGCCTGGGAACGAACAGGCCCCTGCGAGCGGAGACTTCGGCCGCCTGCCGTGACGTGGGGGCCGTGTCCGCCTCGGCCTTCCTCGTGGCGGGGGAGATCATGTGTACTCCAGACCTGTCGCGAGTGCGACATGATTGTCCTCGTCCCGGAAGACCAGGCCGGCTTCGCGCCAGACGCCGAGCAGCTCGCGCACCGCCTCGTCACCGGGGTGCACGCCGGCATCCCTGAGACGGTCACCGAGCGCCTTGAACGACCTGCCCTTCAGCAGTGCCCTGTACGCGACCACGTGCCAGGTCTCCCGCAGAGTGAACTCGCGCGGTCGCTCGCGACGGCGCTCGTCCACGATGCGGATGGCCGCTCCCTCCTCCATGGCGACGAGCCTGGCTCCGACGTGGGCCTGCTTCCATGCGTCGATGCCCTTGACCATCCTCGCGGCCAGTTCAGGGGAGATGCCTGCCGGTGCGCTGTCGAAGACGTACACCAGCTCGCCCAGCTCTTCCTCCGGCAACCGGTATACGGTGCTGAGGAGTTGGGATGGCCCCCGGTTGACCATGCCCAGTTCGGGGTCATCGAAGTAGGGGCTGAAGCGGGTGAGCATGATCGGCATGATTCGTTCCGGCGGGAACAGGTGCACAAGGTGGTCGAGTTGCTCGACGAGTGGCTCGTAGTCCTCAGGGCTCTCACCGGGAAAGCCGTAGAGCAGGTTCCAGCCCGGCCAGATGGCCAGGGTCCGGCAGTCCCGTAGCAGTCGGATGTTCTGCCATGCGGTGACGCCCTTGCGCATCAACCGCAGGACCCGGGAGCTGAGGTTCTCGATCCCGGGCTGGATCTGGGTCACGCCGGCGTCGGCCAGGTCGCGCAGTTGGGCATACGTCAGGTTCGACTTGACCTCGAAGAACATTCGCAGGTCCCAGCCGAGCTCCCCCAAGGGCGGAATGAGCGTCTTGAGGTAGGACATGTCGAGAATGTTGTCGGCGAAGACGATGTCCAGCACACGGTGCCGCTCCACCGCGTCCTTGATCTCCGCCAGCACCCGGTCGGCCGGCTTCGACCTGTGTGTCATGAGGGAGCCGTTGAGACCGCAGAACGTGCAGTGGTGCTTCTCCCCCCACCAACAGCCACGCCCGCCTTCCACTTGGACTTTTGGGTGGAGGGCGTCGGACACCCCGGCTGTCGCCAGGGCGTCGAAGTACGCGCTGAAGTCCGGGGAGGGGACCTTGACCATCGGGACCATCGTGTGACCGAGCGGAGTCGCGACCGACTCCCCCTCGGCCGTACGCCAGCAAAGCCCCGTGATCTTGGAGAGTGCGGCCCGGCGGCCGGCCTCGTCCCGCTCCGCGATCCCGTCCACCGCGAGGGAGCGGAGCAGCCGCGGCAGCACCAGCTCGGCCTCTCCGCGCACGACGTAGTCGAGGAAGGGGAAGTTCCGGTGCAGGGCCGCACCCTGCACCCCGTCACAGTTGGCACCCCCGAGGACGGTGACCACACGGGCGTTCAACCGCTTGATCTCACGGGCCAGCGCGAGTGACGGGATGTTCTGGTCGAAGGTGGAGGTCAGGCCGACGACGTCGTAGCCGCCCTCGACGATGGAGCGTGCCAGGTCACGCACGAACCGCGGTGCCAGGCGGTACATCTCGGATGCCAGGGAAAGGTCGACCCCCTGATCGGTCATCGTCCGGTGGAAGGCCGTCTCCTCGGGGGCCTCAAGGCCGTAGAGCGCCGAGGAGAACACCCACTCCCCCAGGGCGAGGTTGTCTCCGCGGGCGATGTCGTCGTACTCCTGAGCGCCGATGCGGCCGTCACTCTCGGCGCGGACGTAGTCGGCCCAGGGGAGATTGGCGTATCGGACACACACCGATTCCACGTCGTCCGCGCTCTCGGCAACCGGGGCCAGCGTACTCAACGCCAGGGACGGCATATCGAGCGAGGCCCACGGCATACACACGAACAGCACCCGGAGTCCGGTCCTCGGGATGGTCGCTGTGCCATTCGTCATGGTCTCCGCCCCTTCCATCAGTACTCCTGGTGGATCTGCAGGTTCGCGGTGTACCGGCCCGGTTCGGCGCCGGTGTACGGCTCCACCCAGTGCCTGCAGCCGTCACGTATCGGAATCATGGTGAAGCTGTTGAACTCCGGCAGGGTGACGTGCTCCCGGCCGTCGGCGTCGCGGAACCAGAGACGGCCGCCGGCGGTGGGCGTGTAACGACTGTCCAGGTAGAAGTTGGCTGCGAGTACCCGGCCCGGAATCAAGTCGTGGTGCGGTGTGATGTGGTCGCCGGCGCCGTACCGGGTGAATTCGAACGAGGTGCGTGGCTCCAGCGGTTCACCGACGACGTCCGCCACCCACGAGAGAAAGTGGGTCCCCGTGACCACGAACGCGAGGAACTGCCGAAGAACCTCGCGGTGCTCCTCCGCCACCTCCGGAGACTCGACGGCGGCCAGCATGGGTCGGATCAGATAGTGGCGTGCCGCCTTGTCGGGGAGTTCCTCCCAGCCCTCTTCTGCCACCTCCCTGGTGCGCACGTCCCCCTCGTACACCGACGCGTAGCGCACCCAGTAGGGCAACGCACACAGAGCGTCCCCGAGCGCCGTGGCGAAGTCGGCGCGCAGGAAGCCGGGGAGCGTGCGGGGACCGCCCGTACCCTTCGTGTGCCAGGCGTGCAGCTCGGCGCGGACCTCCGGCTCCAGGTACACCGGATTGACAAAGCGACGTACGATGCGCAGCGATGGCTCGCTCATTGCGCCGACCTTCATCCGTCTCTCCTTAGGCGTGTCGCTGACGGGTCACGGGGGCAGTGACGGGTCACGGGGTCAGTGACGGGCCACGAAAAAGGCTCGCTCGTCCTGGCCGAAGTCCGACAGCGGCGTCTCCAGATCCTCTATCCGGGCGCGATGGACGTTCGAGAAGCCTTCCTCACGCAGAATCCCCTCGACCTCCTCCGGCGTGAACGCATAGCGGGTCGCGTTGAGGTCGAACCGCTCGTACAGGCCGTCCTTGCGACGAAGGAAACCCGTGGCGCGGGAATGGGACCGTGACTGCTCCGGGAGGAAGACGCCTCGGCTCACCACCACGTGGTCCTCCAGGACCGTGGCTCCCACCTGGTTGCCGTCCGCGAAGCCGACAGGTGTCAACAGGTCGAAGACGAAGTGGCCCCCGGTCACCAGGGCGGCAGCCACCGTCCGGACACAGTCCCTGAATTCCTCCGGCCCCGCCAGATGGTTGAGTGCGTCGACCGTCGAGACGACCAGGCCTGCGGCCCCGGTCGGCAGAGCCACCCGGGAGACGTCCGCCTCGATGAGGTCGTAGCGTTCGCAGTCCACGTCCTTGAGGTTCTTGCGTGCCATCTCCAGCATGTCAGCCGAGAGGTCGACACCGACCCCCGTGTACCCTCCGGCCACGAAATGGCGCAGCAGGTGCCCGTTGCCGCAGCACAGGTCGATGACGGTCCGAGGGGCGTCCCGAGCCCTGTTGGCTTCGTGGAAGGCCATGATGCGTGGAGCCCAGTCACGTGACCGGCCCGAATAGACCATGTCGTAGAGGCGCGCGGCCGGCCCGTCGTACCCGCTTGTCAGCATGTCGCTCCCTCGGAACTCATCGGTTACCACCGTCTTCTCCTGCCAACACCGGCACGTTGCCGTCGCCCGGCGCGTCCTCCGTCACGTGGCTCGCGATGTCCCTCAACCGGCGTACGTCGCTGAAGAACGGCCAGAGGGCCGACGTCATCAGACCGGCCGAGGCGAGCACGAGGGTGCGCGGAATGCCGAAGGAACCCGCCGCCAGGGCACCTCCTACGAGCGCTCCGAAGGGCTCCACGCCCGAGGCCACGAAGCGGAACGCCGAGGTGACCCGGCCGAGGTACCGGTCCGGTACGAGGGCCTGCTTGATGGTCTCGCTCAGGATCAGGTTGATCACCACGGCGAATGACCAGACGAAGGAGGACACCCCGACGAAGAACGCTGCCAGCGGCTTGTTCACGGCGACCGCGGCCGGGATGAGCAGTCCGGTGACACCCGGCAGAGCGAAGACCGTGACGAGCGTCGGGCCCATGCCGAACTTCCTTCCGGCGCGCGGAGCGAGAGCCGCTCCAAGCAGTCCGGAGGCCCCGCCGATCATGGTCAGCGCGCCGAAGAGCAGCGAACTGAACCCGAGTACCTTGATCGTGTAGAGCGTGTACAGCGTGAAGAACATCGCCGTGAAGAAGTTGAAGTGGGCCGCACCGATCACCAGCGGCCGCTGGATCCGGTCACGTGCCAACAGACGCAGACCGCCGCGGACGGCTTGGAAATGCGGTTCCGGCTTCTCGCCTGCCGCCCGGTCGGGAGCTGCTTTGGGCATCCTGACCAGGTTGAGGCTGCTGACGACGTAGCTGACGCTGTCCAGCAGCAGGGTCGCCGGCGCCCCGAGGACCTGCACCAGGGCGCCGGCGAGTCCGGGCCCCGCGACATGACCGACCGAGACGGTGCCCTGCATCCACGAGTTGGCCTGAGCGAGGTTGTGCTTCCCGACCAGACGGGGTGTGTAGCTGGCCATCGCGCTGTCGAAGACGAGCGTCAGCACGGCCACGACGAAGGCGACCGCCGCCATCGCGTAGAGGGTCAGCATGTCCAGGAAGTAGAGGCCGGGGATCAGCAGGAGCACGAGAGCCCGCGCCACATTGGCGACCAGCATGACCGCCCGCCGTTCGTACCGGTCCGACCACGCGCCGGCGGACAGGCCGAAGAGCAGTGCGGCGGCGGAGCCCACCGCACTGAGCAACCCCATCTCCCAGGCGCTGGCGTCCAGCGTGATCACGGCTACCAGGGGCAGCGCGAACGCGGTCACCTGGGCTCCCGCGAGGGAAACGGATTCCGCCGTCCAGAGGCGGAAGAACCCTGTCTCCCTCAGCGAGACGTTCTCTGTCACGTGCTCATACCCTTCGTCTCAGTTCATGCTGCGACGGCGTTTCTCACCGTCGGGTTCCGATTGCGACCGATCCGTCGGCGCATTCGCAGGGCCGCCCCTCCAGGAAGCCCATGGGGGTTCCGTCCAGGGCCAGCCGGCCCCGCCGATTCTCGGACGGGCAGTGACCCCTCGCCAGATACTCGAGCACGTCGTGCGCAAGGAGCGCGGAGATGACGGTGTTCGAGGGGCCGAAGGAGTAGGGCGTGGGCTCCAGTTCGGCGTCGTCCAGTTCGGCGTGCTCGATCGGCAGAAGAGCGCGTCGTCCTCGTTCGAAGCAGGGCCAGCAATGACCCCTGTTCGGTATCAGTAGAGGCCCCCAGTACCCGCTCTCCAGGCCGACGGCCGCCATGTGGACGGGCACACCGTACTCCGCCGCCCAGAGCCAGACGACGTCGACGATGGTCCGTGGGGTGTCGGCCGCGACCACGAGCAGGTCGATGTCCGTCGGCAGAACCGTCAGGTCCGTGGCCTCGCGGATCCTGCGGTGGATCCCCCGTACGTCGATCCGGGGGTTCAGCCGCCGCAGGGCCGCAGCGGCGGCCTCGACCTTGGGTGCTCCCACGTCCTGTCGGCCGAACAGGAATTGCCTGTTCAAGTTGTGCAGGGCCACCGTGTCGAAGTCCACGAGCCACAGACGCCGGGCACCCGCGCCGACGAGGTGCTGCGCGACCACGGTACCGACCCCGCCGACGCCGAGAACGGCCACCCGGGCAGCCTCGATACGGGACTGCATGAGCGGAGCATCGGGGCCGAAGACCGTCAGGTACCCCCACTGGCGCTCGGTCGCGGAGGGTTCCTCCACAACGCGCGGGGACCGGTCCGTCAACCAGCCCAGTGACTCCAACTCCCGCGCCAGCCGCGCGCTCCGGGACGCGCCTTCGAGGTCGTGGGCGTCGATTCCCTCTTCAAGGCGTTCGGCCAGGTTCCGAAGGAGGGCGGCAGGTCCCTTGACGTGGAGTGCCCGCGTCCCCTGGACGAACCGGAGACCGTTGGCGGAAGGAACCGTGACGACACTCTCCACCAACCGGAGGCGTCGTCCCCCGCCGACGGGAGCAGAGCGACTGTCGTTTCCCTTCGGGCTACTCATGGAAACGCCCTGAGTCCGCGGTGGGGCCGGAGACGGCCAGCATGCGGGACGCCGCCAGGTTGCGGACCAGGGCAGCGGACCGCTCCTCGCCGAGTCGGTCCGACAGAACGGCCCGCGTGAACCAGGCCCCGTCGAGATACGGCTCCAGGGCACGCGAGAACGCCACCGGCACGGTGACCCGCTCACGCGTACCCATGTGTGTACACACCAACTTGTCGCCCACGTCGAGCACGTCGAGCTTCTCCTGGACGAGCCGAACAGGCGTGTCGAGCCCGATGTCCTGCGGCTCCGTGGGGTCCGCGGTGCTTCGGGCGTTGACGCGATGGGCGTAGTCGCGGTAGCGGCGATGGACCTCTCTCCGCTGTTCCGGGGTCATCGCCGGGTCGACGTTGTCGAAGTGGTTCAGCGCGTACTGGGACTGGCCGGAGGACTGGCTGCCCCCGGCGGGCAGCAGGCCGAAGTCCGAGGGGTTCCTCCCGACGTTGGACGAGCGGGTCGCCTCGAACGGGAAGACCGAAATGCCATCGATGCAATCGGACAGTTCCTCCACGTCCGCGAGCGCGGACATGGCTTCCTCGTACGTGGTGGACGGAAGGTCGGGAATGAGATTCACCTGGAGCTTCATGCCGGCGTCCCGTGCGTCCCGCAGGAAACGAATGTTCTCTTCCCGGTCAGCGGATTTGTGAACGAGCTTCAGCACTCGGGTGACCATGGTCTCCATCCCGATCACCAGGAACTCACAGCCCGCCTCCTTCATGAGGAAGAGGAGCTCGCGGTCGAACCGCCGGTCCACCATCGCGAAGGAGTTCCAGGTGATCTTGATGCCGCGTTCGATCAGCAGAGAGCTCATGCGCCGCGCGAAGGCCGGCGGGATCGACTCCGTCACGAAGTTGAAGCGTTCGATACCGAACTCTCCGACGAGGAACTCCACTTCGTCGACGAAGTTCCCTGGATGGCGTCCCCGGAAAGGCGGACTCCCGTCGTACAGTTCCACGAAGTCGCAGTAGTCGCACTTCCCCCAGTAGCAGCCACGCGCCTGCGTGATGCTCATGGTGGGGTTCGCCAGCCGGCTCAGCGCACTCCTGGAGTACTTCGGGGGCGGCAGTGTGTTGAGGTTCGGCCCCGGGCCGGGTCGCACCTGGCACAGCTCACCCCGGCTCAGACAGGTGACGCCCGGTACGGTCTCAGGACTCCACACGCCGGCTCGCAGCCCTTCGGCGAGGGCCAGCAGCGGCTGTTCGCCGTCGAAGCGCACGACGCAGTCGACGGCGCAGTGGGAGCGGAGCAGCTGCTCCAGGTCTCCGTCGTCCATGAGACTGAGGGCTGGACCGCCCAGGACGCATCGGAGGCGCGGCCGCACGGATTTCAGGTGCGCCGCGAGCACCAACGCCGGAAACAGCTGCGGGCCCATGGGGACGGATATGCCCACCATGAGGACATCGTCATCGATCTCACCGGCCACATCCGCCCATTCGTAGAAGTCCAGGTAGGCGCGGCCGAGGCCGCTGCCGGCCGGGAGCGGGCCGAGGACTGTCTCGTCGGGATCCAGTGAGTACGGCTGCGCGAGGATCTCCAGCAGATAGCCGAACTCCGATCCGGCGCCGAAGTGGTGCCTGCCCTCGACGCTGATGAGTCTGTCCCGGTAGCGCGTGCACAAGCGTGCCGCGGCCGCGCTCAGTGAATCGGCCGGCACACCCGGGACCTCACCCGCGCCCGTGGCCGCGAGCACGGGCGGGCTGAGCAGGAACTCGGCGAAGCGTTCGTTCAGGTCCATCTGGTGGACCGTGATCCCCTTGTCGGCGAGGTATCCGGCGAGTACGGCAGGGGCCGGGTAGAGGCTGCCGAAGCTGGTCTCCACCAACGGCGGGAAAAGCAGTGTCACATCGGCACGGGGGGCGGGGTTCGCTGCAAGGCCCATGTCAGACGACCCGGTGCTGGCCGACGCTCACGGTGAACCGTCCCATGTCCGGCTCCTCGTACGGCTCGACCCAGTGGAAGGATTCCGGAAGGATCGGTATGAGCGCGAATGTGTTGAACAGGGGATCGACGTAGAACTCCCGGCCGTCCTCGTTACGGTAGCCGAGGCGCGCGCCCGACCCGGTCCGGTACGTCTCGTCGAGGTAGAAGTTCACTGCCAGGATCCGGCCGGGCAGCAGGTCCTGATGCTCCTCGATGCGGTCTCCGGCACGGTACGACGCCAGTTCCAGGCTCGATCGGGTGGGGTCCAGCCGCACGCCGACCCCCTCCTGGATCCATGCCTGAAGGGCCCCGGACATGACGACGAACGAGAGGAATGTACGGAGCACCGTCCGGTGCCCCGGCCGAAGGCGCCCGTCGTCCAGACAGGCAGGCAGGGACCGGGCGACGAAGTGCCCGGCCGTGGGCGGGTCGTCCTTGTGGCGCTGCACCGCGCTGTACCGTTCCCAGACCGGCAACTCGCGCATCACCTCGCCCATGGCACGGGCGAGATCAACCCTGAGGAAGTCGCGGTACACCTTCGGCTCTGTCGGCCGGGCCCGGAACCAGTCACCCAGTTCGGCCAAGGCGTCTGGCGTGAGGTACTCCGGGTTGATTGACGTGATCGCCTGGGTGGGAAGCCGGTCGGGGCTTCTCATCCCGCCAGGAGGCGGCACATCCCATTGCATGGCTGTTCCTCTCGCTCCGAGCCCTTGCCGTCATTCCGCGCAGTTCGTCGATATGCGATCGAAGTCGAAGAAACCTGCCCCCGAAATCGCCAACCCAGTGATCTTTTGTGAGTACAGGCAGTTGGCCCGCACCTGAACCAGCGGAATCCTCGGCATCATGTCCAGCCACCTCTCGCCCGCTCGGCCCCATGCCGTCTCGGCGGCATCCGGGTCCAGGCAAGCGCGCGCCCGGTCGAGAAGCCGGTCGAGGACGGGATCTCTCAGCCCGGCGCGGTCCCCGGCCGCACCGCGTGAATGCCAGGGCGTGAGGAGAGCGGCGACATGAGGGTAATCCGCCGTCGTCAACGTGTAGAGCATGTCGTACTCGCCACTGATCACGGTCCGCACGTACGCGGGGAATGTGACGGGCCGGACGGAGACCACGACCCCGAGTGCTTCCCTCAGTTGGTCCCGAATTCCGGCCACTACTTCGCCGTTGGGTGGGAAATCCGCGTAGGTAATCGTCCGGTCACCGCGCAGGGCCTCGCGGAGGAGGGAAAGCTCCCGGTCATCCGACCGGCTCCCTGCCGTGGCGTCCGTCCTCGCCGCGCTCTCGCCCGGTGACGGCGAAGCGCGCCTCCAGAGGTCGGACCGCTGGGACCACGGCTTGAGCAACCCGGGAACCCTGCTGACCAGACGGCCCCGGTCCAGCAGACCGCTCAAGGCCCGCCGGATGTCGGGAGACGCCGTGAACCGGGTCGCACTCGTTCCGAATTCAAGACTTCCGAACATCGACACGTCACGGCTCACCAAACGCGGGTGGGCTGCGAACCGGTCCAGCTGGTCCTGGGTGAACCCGATCGTGGGCGTGATGTCCAGCGCCCCGTCACCGTAGGCGTCCAGGGCGTCCTCGTGGGTTTCCCGCCGGGTGAAGACGAGACGTTCCGCCGTGGGGCCGGCCCCGGTTCCGGTCACTGCATCGTCGGCGAAGTCATGGCGGGCGAGATGAATCTCCCGCTCCCCGACGCTGACTTCCTCGTAGCTTCCGAGACTCGCCTTCCTCCCGTCGGCCGTGGGACGAAACGGCGCGAACTGAGGAAGGGTGAGCACTTCCCGGGCATAGGCGGTCGGCTGCGCGAACCGGTACTCAAGGGTGTTCCCGTCGATCACCCGGACCGCTCCGGCATCGCGGTCGAGCAGTCGAGCGACCACGGACCCGGGCCGCGAGAGGATGCGTTCCACCGCTGCCTGCGCGTGCTCGGCCCGCAGCCACGTGCCGTCCGACCAGCGTCCGCGCTCGTCCAGACGGAGCCGCCAAGTCCTGCCGTCGTCGACGGTCCATACCGCCTCGGCCGACCCGGGGGCCGGTTCCGCTGATTCCCAGCATTCCGAGAAAAGGGGCCGCACGATCGCCCCGCCGACGACCCGGGAGTCGTAATCGATCGGCCAGTGGTAGTCGCCGGCCAGTGGCATGGAGTCCAGGGCGATATTCAGGCGGGAACTCACAAGTACCTCGTTTTTGATGCAGGGACCGCCCTGGGCGGACCTCCATCCGCCCAGGGCGGTCATTGGACTAGCAGCGGTGAACCATCGCGAGGTAGTCGCTCAGGGTCTCGCGGTCGAACTCGAGCTCGTCCGCCTCGTCCACTGCCCCTTCAACTTCCTGGGACAGATCCACGGATTGCTCCACAGCATCCTCCTTCGTTGTGGGAATTTCAGGGTGGCGTCATCGTACGCACTTCGATGCGCCTCGAAAGACTGTAGCGCTCGAATCGAATCAGACCTCCCCGAAAATCAGACAGATGCTTGCGGTGGCATCGCGCGAATCGATCCACGCAAATAACTGGACATTCCCCACCATGCATACGACAGGCCCGCAAATCCTCTGCCGCCGAAAGAAAATTGTCAAGTATGCGTCAAGGAAGCACCGCCGGCTACGCTTCGAGGGAACGTGGCCAGATCCTGGAGCATGTCCGACCGAACTTCGTTGGCCGAGGCTCGGTCGAGTCGGGCCCCGGGCCGGCGTGGCTGACCATCGGGCCGGCGGCCGGCTCCCAGCTACGCGCGTCAACAAGCGGCTGAAACCCGCCCTCGTCGAGTCCGCCGGCAGCGGCCACCGGCCCGCGGCATGTCGCCCCGGGCCGCGATGCCACCGGATCCAGGCGGTCTCGGTGGGGTCGCTGACGGAGCGGCGGGCCAGAACCCCGTGTCCGAAACCGATCTCCCCCACCGGTCGGATCGCGGCACAGGCCCAGTCGTAGATCCGCTCGCCGTACGCCCTGGCCGCCGGACAGCCGCCTCCATACCTGCCGGGGCAGCGCGGCGATCAGGGTGTCCACCTGGGTATCGGTCCGACTCGTGGTGGTCACCGTGTCGTTGACCTTCACCAGGCGAGCGGGGATCGCAGGCAGGCGCCGGGAGTCCGTTGCGTGGTCACCGCTCCGGGGCTCCCGGCGTGTGACCGGCAGTCCCGGAGCGGTCCGAGCCCGCCGGTCGGCCCGAGGTCCCAGCCCGTTCCGCAGGCTCCATCCGGCGACCGGCCTCGCCGTTCGGGATACCGCCCGTGGATCAGTAGCCGAAGGTGAGCAGGGTCGCCACCGTGTGGCCCTCGGCGTCCAGGCACGCGGTCGTGTTGGACCCGTCCGGGCTGACCAGGATGCCCAGCACGGTGCCGGTGCCGGCCTCGTCCGGGATCATCAGCCAATCGTTCGCAAAGTCGCCCTCGACCGGTTCCACCGGCCAGTGGGCCGGGTCCACCGAGGCGATCCGGAGGCTCTCGCGGAAGTTCTCCAGCTGCCAGTCGTCGCCCTCGGCGGCGCGCGCGTGCAGTGCGGCCCAGGTGCGCTTGAGTATCCGGGCGGCCGGTTCGATCCAGGTGGTGCTGGGGTTCGCGTGCAACACGGCCAGGCCGGAGGGGGTCGCCACACGGTCGCCCCAGTCCTCCGTCCGAACCGGGATGGTCTCGCTGGGGTGCACCAGAGCGGCCACCGGGAGCTTGGGTGCGTCCTCGCGGAAGACCAGGTAGACGGGCGTACCGCCGGGCCGCATCGGAACGCCCGTGCCCTCCGGCCCCAGCGGGTCGTAGATCGTGCAGTAGTCGGCAGCCCCCTGGATCAGGCCGAGCCGCTCGATCCGCCAGCCGTCGATGGCCCACTTCTCC
Source organism: Kitasatospora sp. NPDC101235 (assembly GCF_044767505.1). Lineage (NCBI taxonomy): Bacteria > Bacillati > Actinomycetota > Actinomycetes > Kitasatosporales > Streptomycetaceae > Kitasatospora > Kitasatospora sp. NPDC101235. The sequence goes on along the minus strand of NZ_JBIWNZ010000012.1, from coordinate 22,204 downwards.
TCGGACGGATCGGCCAGGGCCGTGATCAGTGCGGGCAGGTACTCGTCATCTTCGTAGGACATCCGGCCTTTCCCAGAACTCGTAGGTGATGGGGAGCGTAGACCGTGGCTCCGACACGCTGTCCCGCGAGGCCGGGGGCTGGAGGCGACAACAGCCGCTTGTGATCTTCATCGAGGGCCTGGTCCGGCAGATGGGTGTTTGCTGGAGATATGTCGGTGATCGTCGGTACCTCTGGTTGGCAGTACGACGACTGGCGCGGGGTGCTCTATCCGGAAGGGACACCCAAGCGACGCTGGCTGGAGGAGTACGCCGAGCGGTTCGCCACGGTGGAGAGCAATGCCGCCTTCTACCGTTTGCCCTCGCCGGACACCTTCGCCGACTGGCGCGCCCGCACCCCGGAGGGTTTCGTGTTCGCGGTGAAGGCCAGTCGCTACCTCACCCACATCAAGCGCCTGCACGAGCCGGCCGAGCCGGTCCAGCGGTTGCTCGCGGCGGCACAGGGGCTCGGGGAGCGGCTCGGCCCGGTGCTGCTCCAGCTGCCGCCCACGCTGCACGCGGATGCCGAGCTGCTGGACGGCTGCCTGGCCGCCTTCCCGGCGGGCGTGCGGGTCGCCGTCGAGCCGCGGCACCCGTCCTGGTGGACGCCCGAGATCCGTGCGGTGCTGACCGGCCGAAACGCCGCACTGTGCTGGGCGGACCGGGAGTCACGCCCGGTCACCCCGCTGTGGCGGACCTGCGAATGGGGCTATCTGCGCTGCCACGCCGGTCGGGCCCGGCCCTGGCCCCGGTACGGGCGGCAGGCGCTGGCCGGCTGGGTGGGCCGAATCGCCGACAGCTGGGCGGACTCGGCCGAAGTTTATGTGTACTTCAACAACGACCTGGGCGGTGCGGCGGTGCTCGACGCGAGCGCGTTCGCGGCGGCCGCCGCGCGGGCGGACCGTACCGTGACCCGGACACCGTAGGGAGTGGGCGATGATCCGCAGCCGAGTGATCGTCTCCGGCGAGGTGCAGGGGGTCTTCTACCGCGACACCTGCCGTCACGAAGCAACCGCGCAGGGCGTGCGGGGCTGGGTGCGGAACCTGCCGGACGGCACCGTCGAGGCCGTGTTCGAGGGGAGCTCGGCCGCCGTCCAACGGCTGGTCGAGTGGACCAGGCAGGGGCCGCCACTGGCCATCGTGGACCGGGTCCTCGTCTGGGAAGAACAGCCCGAGGGCCTGACGGGCTTCGAGATCCGGGCAACGCCCTGGCGCGGCTGAGCGAAGTGGGCGTTTCGTCCCTGCTGGCCGGCTCCGCCGAGGGGCGGAGCCGGCCGCGCGCTCCGATGCGGACCGCCGTGACGGCGCGCCTGCGATACGAGGAGGGATGTCGCACGTGGGCGCGGGGAGACCTGTCAACTCCCGGTTCTCATCAGGCGGTCGACCCGGAGAGCAATGGATGTGCCAGCGGACCGGGGCAGCGGTCCTTCCACGGCACTTCCATCGCGTTCGGTGAAGACCTTCCACCCCGATTCGATACCCCGTCAAGACACCTGCGCAATTTCTTTCACACTCTTGCATCATGATCCGACGGCAGAAAGTCCGACATTGCGTGAGGTTCCGGACGAACATCCGCACGACAGGAGGGGATGTCCGCGCGCCCGCCCCTCACGGCAACCAGCACACTGAAAGGATTTCCAGCAAATTTCACGCCCGCAGGGGTGACGTCGACGCAGCCACTGCGAGCCCTCCTGTGCCCGCACACCCCGTGGCCGCTCCACGAGGAGGTCGAGTTCGCCGGCTATGCGGATAGAGCCTTCGTCGGGCCCGCATCCTGGCCAGGTGGGCGGCACCCACACCGGGATGACCAAGGTATGCGCCATCGCCATAGGGGTGGCACTCCGGCAACCGTAGCGTGTCACGCGCTGGACCTCGGCGTGGAGGAGTGAACACGGTATGTGGAGAAACGGACGTGGCAGGCGAAGAGGATTGGGCTGGGTGCTCGCAGGCGTGCTGGCGCTGATCGGTGCGGCCGTCCCGGCGGGACCGGCCGCAGCCGCGGTGCCGTCCAACCTGACCCTGGAGGCGACCTACAGCAGCGTCGCCAACGGATGGGACCGCGTCGAGCGGTACCTCGACACCACCACCGGCTTCCGGCAGGAGCAGTACCCGCCGGACGGCCGCGGCAACCAGGACGGCCAACGGCTCACCTTCTTCGGCGGCGTCAAGCAGCCCTTCTCCGGCCGCTTCCTGCTCTACTCGGCCCCGGGCTGGAACACCGGCGCGCACCAGGTCCCGGTGCTGCTGGTACACGGCGCCAACGACAACCCGGACCGGGCCTGGGCCAACCCCGGCGAGTCCGGCGGCTACGGCTGCGGCGCCGCGTCCTGCCCGAGCACCGGGCTGATGCAGAAGCTGGCCGGGCAGGGTTACCGGGTCTTCGCGATCGGCTTCGCGCACAAGCAGGGCGACAACCTGATGCAGGCCCAGGAAGTCGGCGACGCGGTCGCGCTGATCCGTGCCAAGCTCGGCGTCCCCCAGGTGGACGTGGTGGGCTGGAGCAAGGGCGAGATGTCCGCGCGGGCCTACGTGTCCTCGGTCAAGCCCGCCTGGGGCCGCCCGTACGCGGGCGACGTGCGCAAGCTGATCACCCTCGGCGGCCCGAACGGCGGCTACGACTACCCCTTCGCACACGGCTGGGCGCACGACTTCTCGATCTGGCCGCAGTGCGGCGGTGCGATCAACGCCCCCTCTCCGCACCTGCACATGACCTGCTACGGCACCTACACCGCGCACCCGGAGTTCTCCTTCACCCCCGCGAGCGGCTACGACAACTACCCCGGGCAGCGGCAGATGCTGGCCCGCTGGGACTCGGTGTTCGGCGTCGACCAGACCCAGCAGGACTGGTACACGACCTACTACGGCGGGCAGGGCTTCTACACCGACGGCGGCGGCATCCAGGCCGCGATCAACGCCGGCTCACTGATCGGCCCGATGCAGCAGGCCGGGGTGCCCTCCTCGGTGACGGCGTACCTCCTGGCCGGCGGCACGCCCAACATTCTCGGGATCTTCAACGAGAACCGCGGTCCCAGCGACGGTGTGGTCTTCGTGTCCAGCGCGCTGGACACCACCGGCTTCGGCACCGTCGGCGGCACCGCGCTGATCGCCTTCGCCAACCACCTGGAACTCGGCTGGGACAGCGCGGCAAGCGCGCAGGTCGCCAGCTGGCTGAACTGAGGACACCCGGATGATCACCGATCGACTGATTGCAACCGACCGACTCACCGTGAACCACGCCGAGATCGAGGGCCGCACCGGGGAACCCGTGGTCCTGGTGCACGGCAACGTCTCCTCCGGCGTCTTCTGGCACTCGACCATGACCGAACTCCCCGCCCGCTACCGCCCGCTGGCACCCGACCTGCGCGGCTTCGGCGGCACCGAGCCGCTGCCGGTGGACGCCACCCGGGGCCTGCGCGACCACAGCGAGGACCTTCTCTCCTACGTCCAGGAGCTGGCACTCGGACCGGTGCACCTGGTCGGCTGGAGCATGGGCGGCGGTGTGGTGCTGCAACTGCTGCGCGACCACCCTGAGCTGGTCCGCTCGCTCACCCTGGTCAACCCGGTCTCCCCCTACGGCTTCGGCGGCACCCACGGGGTGGACGGGCAGCTCAACTCGCCCGACGGCGCGGGCTCCGGAGCCGGCGGTGCGGCCCCCGAATTCGTCCGGCTGCTGGGCGAGGGCGAACTGGGCGCCGAGTCACCGTTCGCGCCGCGCTCGGTGCTGAACACCGCCTACGTCAGCGAGCCGCTGGCCGAGTCGGACCACTACGTGACCGCGATGCTGACCACCCGGACCGGGGAGGACCACTACCCGGGCGACAGCCGCACGAGCGACGCCTGGCCGGGCTTCGGGCCCGGCGAACGCGGGGTGCTCAACTCGATGGCACCGACCCACTTCCGGATCGACGACCTGGAACTGGTCGAGCCGAAGCCGCCGATCCTGTGGATCCGCGGTACGGCCGACGTGATCGTCTCCGACACCTCGCTCTTCGACCTCGCCCACCTGGGGGCCATCGGTGCGGTCCCGGGCTGGCCCGGCGCGGACACCTGCCCGGCACAGCCGATGGTGGCACAGACCCGCGCCGTACTGGACCGCTACGCCGCCGCCGGCGGGCGGGTGCGCGAGGTCGCGGTCGAAGGAGCCGGGCACAGCGTGCAGTTGGAACGGCCCAAGGAGTTCCTGACCGCGCTGGTGGAGACGCTGGACGGAGCCTGACACAGGGGCGGCGCCTGGCGATCGGCACTCACCGTCAACACTGCCGGCCCTCAGTAGGCCATCGCCAGGCGACCGTCGACCCCCGGGATCAGTCCACTCGTCCCGGATCGGCCTTGGTCGACCGCTTTGTTCCTTCGCCACGGTCCGACTCATGCGCATTCGGCTCGTCGACGCCTTCACCGACGAGACGACCGTGCGAAACCTCTCCCCGGACCTCGCGGCCCTGACCACGCCCGCCCTCCGCGACCGGAGGGTCGTCGCGACCGCCGTCGCGGACAACCCCGAGGGCGCCTACCAGTTCGTCTCGCGCTGCTTCTTCCCCGCCATCGGCATCGGCGAGGACCCGGTCACCGGGAGCACCCACACCGCGCTCGACCCCTACTGGTCCGCCCGCCTCGGGCGCGACGACCTGACAGCACGCCGGCTTCCTCCCCGCCCTGCCGCTCCACCAGCCGCCGCTCCTCGGGCGTGGGCGGGCGGAACACCGGGTCCTGGAAGGACCCCGGGAAGCGGACGTACAACGGGTCGGCGAAGACCGGTTCCAGGCCGTGGTGGTGACGACTTGGTGCGCGACAGCGGAGCCTGGCTGCGCGAGCTGGTAGAGGCTCGGTCGGAGCGGAGACGCTGGCGGGGGTCGTGCGATCGTGGGTGCCGTGGACGAACTGGTAGAACGCGTAGATGATCAAGATCGGGTGCTGGCGGTGGTGGAGCGCGGTGAGGCCATCCGTCGAGGCTGGCTGCACCGCATCGCGACAACGGTCTGCCGCGATCAACAGGGGCGGGTTTTGGTCTATCGGCGGCCCGATGACCTGTCCCGGTTCCCGGGTCACCACGAGGTGATGTTCGGCGGGGCTGTGGGCGTGGGCGAGTCCTATGAGCAGGCAGCGGCTCGGGAGCTGGCCGAGGAGCTGGGCGTTCATGTGCCGGTTCGCTTCTTGTTCAAGTTCCTGTGCCGGGGTGCGATCAGCCCGTACTGGCTCGGCGTGCATGAGGCCGTCATCACGGGCGAGGTGACGCCTGCTCCGGAAGAGGTCGCCTGGCACGGTTGGCTGACGGAGACGGAACTGCACGAGGCCGTGCAGCAGTGGCGCTTCGTTCCGGACGGGCAGGAGGCGTTCGATCGCTATCGCACACATCGCTACGACCTGCCCCGGATCGGGTCGTGAGGCGAGACGGGCCGCACGGGTCGGGCAGGTTGTGACGCAGGCCTGGGCCCGTGAGGCCTGGTCTCATTCTGCCTACTGCGGCCTGTCCCGTGCACATCTCGGCAATTTGATCGCAGAGTCGGCGAACACGTGGCCTGCCCGGTGCGAGTCGGCACTGCAGGAGCGGCGCGGGGCCAGGCGGCAGCGGAAGGCCTGTGCCGGGCCGAAGTACGACCTGGTCTTCACCGACCGCGTTCTGGTCGCCCTGGTCCATCCGCGCACCGGGCTCCCGCAACCTCAGTCGCGGACCGACTCGTGACAGAGGTCGTACCCGGCGGCCGGCCGCAGCTCGCCGGGGCGCCAGGACCACACGTCCCAGTCCCACCGGCTGCCCTCGGGCAGCTCGATCACCCCGGTCACCGGCCCGACAGGCCCGCGCCGTTCGCCGCCGTCGCGGCGAAGCGGTGGTCCGTCCGGCCCGGGACTCCTCCGGCGTCGTGCCATGTGCCCTCCCCCTCGGCAGCCCCGAAAACCGGTACTCCGCGCCGGTCCGCCCGGGCGAGGATGACGCCATGGCGAACGAACCGGTCCCCGCGCGCCACCCGGGCACGGTGCCGTGACCGGGCCCGGGGCGTTGTGCCCACAGCACTGCCTCCGTCCGTTCCCCGCGCGCCCCGACGCCCCCTGGTTTGCCGCCCACCCCGAGGCCCTGTGGAGACCCTGACACCATGACCCAGTCCGCCCTCGGCCGCTTCTACGACGATTTCGCCGACGACTACCACCTCCTCTACGCCGACTGGAACGCCTCGCTCGCCCGCCAGGGCGCCGCGCTGGACTCCCTGATCCGCGCGGGCCTCGGCGACGGCCCCGCCGAGGTGCTGGACTGCGCCTGCGGCATCGGCACCCAGGCGATCGGCCTGGCCTCCCTCGGCCACCGCGTCACCGGCACCGACCTCAGCCCGGTCTCCGCCGCCCGCGCCACCGCCGAGGCCGCCGAGCGCGGCCTCCGGCTGCCCACGGCCGCCGCCGACATGCGGGAACTCCCCTTCCCGGACGGGCGGTTCGACGTCGTCGTCTGCGCCGACAACGCGCTGCCCCACCTGCTCACGGCCGCGGACGTGCGCGCCGCGCTCGGTGAGATGCGGCGGGTCCTGCGCCCGGGCGGACTGCTGCTGGTCACCACCCGCCCGTACGACGAGCTGCGCCGTGCCCGGCCCGGCTCCACCCCGCCGCAGACCGCCGAGCACAGCGGTCGACGGTCGGTCGTCTTCCAGCTCTGGCAGTGGCACGAGGACGGCGAGCGGTACGACCTGGAGCTCTTCCGGCTCCTGCCGGACGACTCCGGTCAGTGGCAGGTCGCCGTCCGCCGCTCCACCTACTGGGCACTCACCCAGGACCAGCTGAGCACCTTCGCCTCCGAGGCGAGCCTGACCGGCATCCGCTGGGAGCAGCCCGTCGACACCGGTTTCTTCCAGCCCGTCCTGATCGCCCGGGCACCCTGACCTCCGTCGGCGAGGAGGTCTGCGGTTGCCGACCGCTGCCGGGGATCAGCCCCGCCGTATCCGGGCGCGGATGCGGCGGGGCTCTTTGCGGCCATGATTTTACCGACCCATGTTAATTTTTACTCATGCGAGTAAATCCTGACTCCGCCCCTGCCGGTCCCACGCCTGCCCACGGCTCCGGCCGGAGCCTCACCACCGATGCCCGGCGCACCCAGATCGTCGCCGCCGCGATCGAGACCGTCGCCGAACTCGGCTACGCCCGGGCCTCGTTCGCGCAAATCGCCAAGCGGGCGAAGCTCTCCAGCGTGCGGCTGATCTCGTATCACTTCCAGGACAAGGAGGATCTCTTCCAAGCCCTCGTCGACACCGTCCAGGAGGGGGCGCGGGCCTTCATGCAGCCCCGCATCCACGCCCGCGCCGAGCCCGCCGCACAGCTGGCCGCTTACATCGAGGCGAACCTGGAGTTCCTGGCAGAGCGCCCGGTCGAGGTGCGGGCGCTGGTGGACGTCCTCGCCAACGCCCGTCGGGAGGACGGCAGCCCGCTGGTCAGCTCGGCCGGCTTCGACACCCCCATGGCGCTGCTGGTCCGGCACCTGCACGACGGACAGCTCAGCGGTGACTTCCGACCGTTCGACGCCGAGGCGATGGCCACCGCGATCCGCGCCTCGATCGACGCGGCCGCCAACCGGCTGTCCGCCGGGGCCGACTTCGACGCCCGCGCCTACGGGCGCGAGCTGGTCACCCTGTTCACCCTCGCCACCAGGAACGTGGAGACGAAGTGACCCTCCACGCCGCCCCGCGTCGAACCGCCGTCCTGTTACCCCTGCTGATCGACCTCGGCCTGCCGCTCGCCGTCTTCTACGGGCTGCGCACGGCGGGCGTGGACCAGTGGTGGTCCCTGCTCTGGTCAGCCGCCGTACCAGCCGTCACCGTGACGGTACGGCTGGTACGGACCCGCCGCGTCGACTTCCTGGCCCTGCTGATCCTCAGCATGATCACCCTCGGCCTGGTCCTCTCCGCGCTCACCGGCGACGCACGCACCCTGCTGATCCGCGAGGCCTGGACAGGCATGCTCGGCGGACTCCTCGGAATCTGGCTGCTGGCATCCGTCGGCTACGGCCGCCCGGCTCTGATGGTCGTCTTCCGTTCCTTCGTGCGGGCCAAGGCGGGCGAGGAGGGGCTGCGCGCCTGGGAGGAGCGCTGGGAGCAGGACCCGGCGTTCCGTCGCGGTGTCCGGGTGCTCACCGCGGTCTGGGGCACGGCCAGCCTGCTCAACGCTCTCGCCCAACTGGCCTGCGCGTACCTCCTGCCCGTCGATGCCGCCCCGGCGGCCATGAACCTGAGCTGGCCGGTGATCGCCGCGCCGCTGTTCGTCTTCCACCTGGTGTACACCAAGCGCCACGGCCTGCGGGCCTGACCGGAACGGGCCGAACCGTGACCGCCGTGACTATCAGAACCACCGCGACCACCGCGACCACCGACCGACTGCTGGACATTGGACTGCCCGCCTGTCCGCTGACTCCGCCGGGTCGGCCCGAGCGCCACCCCATCCTCGCGCCGGGATCTTCGACACCCGCTTCCTCCACGACGCCCGCACCGGACGCCCGCCCCAGGGCCTCCGGCAACTCGCCCGTACCATCCGCTGCTTCCGCTGCGACGATGTGGCACACCTCGTCACCTGTCCGGCCCTCGTTCTCGGCTACGAGACCGAATCCCTCGTCCCGGGCCAGACACCCGCTCCATCACCTCCTCCGGGGTCCGAAACACCACACCGTCCTCACCGCCGCGCAGGGCGCCGGCGACAGCTGTGCCCCCATGGCACCGCAGCTGCGCACCACCGTGGTACTCGACCGGCTGGGGCGGGCCCTGGCCTGAGGCCCCCGCAGTGGCCCGTTCCCCGCCTCCGCTACCGGCCCAATGCCACCACCGCCTCCGCGACCCTGCCCGCACCGTCCTCCTTCGCCATCGCGCGGGCCGCCTCCTGCGCCCGGTCCCGCAGCCGCCGCTGCTCGACGGCCTGACGGATGGCCTCCGCCAGCCGGTCAGCGGTGAGGTCGGCGAACCGGACGGGAGCGGTGGCGGCACCGAGCCGGGTGAGCCGACCGGCCCAGAACGGCTGATCGGCCGTCACCGGGACCGGGACGCTCGGCACGCCCGCGCGCAGCGTCGCGGCCGCCGTGCCCGCACCCGCGTGGTGCACGACGGCCGCCATACGGGGAAACAGCCGCGCGTGCGGCAGTTCGCCGACCGTCAGCACGTCGCCACCCTCGCCGGCGATCCCGGCCCAGCCGGCCTGCACCACGCCCCGGACGCCCGCCCGCCGCAGGGCCTCCGCCGCCAGGGCGCTCAGCCGCTCGCCCTGCCCCGCCGCCATGCTGCCGAAGCCGATGAACACCGGCGGCGGACCGGCCTGCAGGAAGTCCTCGACCTCGGCCGGGAGGCAGTAGTCCTCCGCCACGTGCGGCCACCAGTTGCCGACCACCCGCAGCCCCTCCCGCCAGTCGGCCGGGCGCGGTACGACGGTCGGGCTGAAACCGTGCAGCACCGGCCAGTGCGCCCGCTCCACGGCCCGCCGGCGCGCGGTCTGGGAGAGCGCCGGAAGGCCCAGCCGCGACCGCAGCCGGCGTGCGGTCTCGGCGTGCAGGCGGTCGACGACCCGCTGGCCGATCGCCCCAGCCGCCCGGTTGCCCCAGCTCCCCAGCGAGCGCCCGCCCCCGACGACCGGCGGGAACTCCCTCGTCGGCAGCGTGGGTTGCAGGTAGACCCCCATGCTGGGGGCGTCCATCGCCTCCGCGAGGTGCCAGCCCAGCGGCGCGGTGGTGGTGCTCAGCAGGAGCAGATCGGCGCCGGGCGCCGCAGCGTCCGCGAGCCCGTCGCCCAGCTGCCCGATGAACGCCGCGGCCCGGGCGAGCAGTTCTGAGCGACCACCCGTCGACTCGGTGCCCGCCCCGCGCGGATCGACCGGGAGCGGGCGGAAGTCGAGGCCGCTGCCGACCACCAGCTCGCGGAAGGTCTCGGGCGCCGCGAGCGCGACCTCGTGCCCCCCGCGGCGCAGGCGCGCCCCGAGACCGGTGTAGGGGGCGACGTCGCCGTAGGATCCGGCGGCCATGACGAGGATCCTCATCGGGCCACCTCGTCGAGGTCGCTCTCGTTGCGCCGCTCGGCGTTGGCTCCGATGGCCGCACGGAGGTAGCCGGCCAGGCCCGGGCGCTGCTCGGCCGGCGGGACGACGAGGGCGAAGGCCCGGGCGTCCGCCTCGTAGTCGTCGGCGATCCGGCAGTGCATCTCCGGTGGGCAGGGCGTGAACCACCGGGTGATGTGCTGCCGGTGCTGCTCGGCGAGGTCGAGCACCGTCGGGTGGTCGACCGGCAGCCCCTCGCCGAAGGCCTCCAGCAAGCGGCCGCGCCACTCGGCGGCCTCCGCCATCAGCTGCTGCCAGTCCTCCTTGGAGTGGGTGGCGGCACGGGCCAGGGCCTCCTGGTGGCTGTCCCGCTCGCCCCACTTGAGGTGGGCGTCGGCCGCGTAGCTGAGGTCGAAGACCACGTCCCCGAAGACCTCGAAGCGCTCGTCCGGAGTCAACTCGACCCCGGTGCGCTGGACCTCGATGGCCCGTTCGGCAACGTCGACCAGCTTCTGCAACCGGGTGATCTGCTCGCCGAGGGCCTGTCGTCTCGCCAGCAGGTGGTCGAGCGCGTTGGCCTGCGGATCCGCCAGGATGTCGGCGATCTCGTCGAGTGGGAAGCCGAGCTCCCGGTAGAAGAGGATCTGCTGGAGCCTGGCGAGGTCCGCACCGTTGTAGAGCCGGTACCCGGCCGGGCTGCGCTCACTGGGCGAGAGCAGCCCGGACCGGTCGTAGTAGTGCAGGGTCCGGATCGTGACCCCGGCGAAGCCGGAGACCTGGCCCACCGACCAGCTCATGTGTCCCTCCGATCGTCCGTGCGTTCGCTGCGCCCCCACCGTGCGGCCTGACGTGGGGTAAGGGTCAACACGCGCAGCTCAGGGGCCTGCTCCGGGTGCCGGAGGGAGCCTGCGATCAGGTCTCGCGCTGCGGGTGGTAGGCGCTCTCGGGTATGCCGAAGGTCCAGGCGACCCCGGCGCGCGCGGTGCGGGTGCTCGGGGGGACGCGCAGCCAGTAGGTGCGGTGGGTTCCGTCCGGCTCGGGGGTGGAGTTGACCACCTCGACCATCACCACCGGCTCGTCGTCGGGCAGGACGATCCGCCAGAGCACACCGGTCTCGTCCCGGTGGATGGGCTCGGCGCCGGAGTCGGCCAGGTAGCGCTCGTAGCCGTAGTGCTCCAGCAGGACGCGGCGCAGCTCGGCGTTCTCCTCGGTGCGGATCCGTTCGACGGTCACCTCGTCCAGGCCGGCCAGGAACTCCGGCGGGACGGGCATACCGCGCCAGGCGTGCAGGGCGAAGCCGTCCGCGTACTCCAGGGCGGGCCCGTCCGCCCGGTCGAGCCGTCCGGCCTCGTCGCGATGCAGGGTGGTCGGCCGCTCACTGAGCAGGGCCACCTCCCGGTACGGCCACCACCAGCCGACCTCCCGGGCCAGCTCGGCGAGCGGTGCGACGGCGTCGGCACTCGCCCCGGCGGCCTCGAAGGCGGCGAACCACGGCGCATCGTGCTGGCCGCGCACGGCGTCCAGCAGGGCGAGCCGGACGGTGGTGCGACGGGCCCGGGCCTCCTCGGCCACGGCGACGTCGGCCTCCCGGTCGGCGTCGGGGGCGAGCCGGTCGAGCACGGCGTTGCGCAGCCGGTCGGCGAGCGGGGTGGTGACCGGGCCGAGCTCGCCGCCGGTGAGCGCCCAGTGGCCCGCCCACCCGGTGGTGCCGACCCGCTCGACGGCCCGTCGCCGGGCCTCCTCCCAGGGCCGGGTGCGCACGGCCTCGCGCACGCTCTCCGCGCCGGCCGCCCGCAGCTCCAGCGCGGCCTCGGTCGCGGCGAGCGGCGAGCCGAACCAGCGGATCGCCGCGGGCCCGGGCAGCCCGGCCGCCCGGTAGGCGGCCCGGACAGCGTGCTCGGCCGCCGCCCGGTCGCCCGCCCCGGTGGCCGCTGCGGCCGCCCGCCAGCGGGCCGTCACCTCGGCCGACCCGGGCAGCGCCCCCGCCTCCGTCCGGTCGCCGTGGACCCCGTCGTGGATCACCGTCTCCATCCCTGCTCCGTTCCCGGCCGGGCTCCCCACCCGGCCGTCCGTTCCCGTTCCGTGCCGCGGCCCCGGCCGCGCTCCGCCTTGGTCCCCCCACCGCCCGCCGACCCCGTCCGGCGGGCGGAGCGGTCGTCAGTCCGCGACCACGCGCACCGCGCCCGGCACGTACTCGCGTTGGCGGATCACCCGGTACCAGCCCTTGGGCAGCGGTATCGCCGCGTGCTCCTCGTGCACCACCCGGCCGCCCTCGGGCAGGTGCAGCCAGCCCGCGCCGAACGGTCCGGTCTCGCGGCGCAGCTCGCCGGGGCCGACCACGGCGTGCGCGTGCCCGGTGACCTCGCCGAGTGCCAGCACCATCCGGCCCCGCGCGTCCCGGGGCTGCACGGCCAGCTCGGCCACCCGCGGCGGCACCGTGCTCTCCTCGACCGGCACGATCAGCACATCGCCCTGGCGGTACATCAGTCCTCCCTCGCCGTACGGCCGGACCCCGGCGGACACCGGAACCCACGGCTCCGCCGCGCCTGCCGCGGTCACTCTCCGGAGCCAGGACCCGAACATAGAGCAAGGGTCTGACAACGCGCCCGGGCGGCGACCCGGCCACCGGATTGTCAGTCCCGGCTGGTAGACAGTTGTTCGGCCCAGACCCAGAGGAGCAGCGCAATGACTGTCAACGAGCACATCGAGCGGTTCCACGGTCTCCCCGTCTTCGACTTCGTGGAGGCCTTGGAGGAGGCCGAGGAGAAGGGCGGATCCGGCGCCGTCCAGCTGCCGGACGCGGCCTCGGCCGCCTGGAGGATCAAGCTCGACTACGAGTCCGAGGCGACGTTCGTCGAGCGCTGGGAGCAGTTCCTCGGCGCCGTCGACACGGAGCGGGTCACCGCCCTGGTGATCGGGCAGTGGGCCCCGGAGGAGCCGGACAGCTTCCGGGAGCCGATGGAGGCGATCACCGCCGCCGCCGACCGGCTGCCCGCCCTGCGAGCGCTGTTCGTCGGCGACATCACCTACGAGGAGTGCGAGATCTCCTGGATCCAGCAGTGCGACATCACGCCGCTGCTGACGGCCTTCCCGCAGCTGGCCGAGCTGGTGGTGCGCGGCGCCTCGGAGGACTGGGACGGCAAGGGCGGTCTGGCCCTGGAGCCGCTGCGACACGAGGCGCTCAAGGCACTGCGCTTCGAGGCCGGCGGCCTGCCGGGATCGGTCGTGCGCTCGGTGGCCGGCTGCGACCTCCCGGCCCTGGAGCGGCTGGAGCTCTGGCTGGGGGTGGACAACTACGGCGGCGACGCGACGATGGCCGACGTCGCACCGTTCCTGGACGGCACCCGCTTCCCCGCGCTGCGCCACCTCGGCCTCCAGAACAGCGAGTTCCAGGACGACATCGCGGCCGCCGTGGCGCACGCGCCCGTCGTCGCCCGGCTGGAATCGCTCAGCCTCTCCATGGGCGTGCTGACCGACCAGGGCGCCACCGCCCTGCTCGAGGGCCAGCCCCTCACCCACCTGCGCTCCCTCGACCTGCACCACCACTACCTCACCGAGGAGATGCAGCAGCGCCTGCGCCAGGCCCTGACCGGGGTCGAGATCGACCTCTCCGAGCCCGGCAAGCCCGACGACCAGTGGCGCTACGTGGCCGTGGCCGAGTAGCCGTCACCTCCCGCGCACACCCACCCGACCACTCGACCCACCAGGATCCGCCATGGCCGTCTCCCGTCACATCGAACGCTTCCACGAGCTGCCGATCCATGAGTTCACGCCCGACGACGCCCGGCCTCGGCCCGCCACAGGCGCCGTCGCCTGGCGGCTGTCCCTGGGGTACGGCTCCAAGCAGGACTTCGTTCAGCTCTGGCAGTCCTTCCTGGAGAAGGTCGACCCGGCCGGCGTCCGCGCCGTGGTGATCGGCGCGTGGTGGCAGAACGACTACACGTCCGTGCGCACCGCGGTCGAGGCCATCACGGCCGAGGCGCGGCGCCTGCCCGCCCTGGAGGCGCTGTTCCTCGGTGAGGTGACGTTCGACGAGTGCGAGATCTCCTGGCTGGAGATGGACGACGTCACCCCGCTGCTGAACGCCTTCCCCGAGCTGCGGTCGCTGACCGTGCGCGGCGGAATGGACCTCGCCCTGGAGCCGGTGCGGCACAACCGGCTGACCAGCCTGCGCTTCGAGTCCGGCGGCCTGCCGGCCACCGTGGTGCGCGCGGTGGCCGGCTCCGAACTGCCCGCGCTGGAGCGCCTGGACCTCTGGCTCGGCGTGGACGAGTACGGCGGTGACGCGAACATCGACGACCTGGCGCCGTTCCTGGACGGCTCCCGGCTGCCGAAGCTGCGCCACCTCGGGCTGGCCAACAGCGAACTCCAGGACGAGATCGCCGCCGCCCTCGCCCACGCCCCGGTGGTCGCCCGGCTGGAGTCGCTCGACCTCTCCATGGGCGTGCTCTCCGACGAGGGCGCCGCCGCACTGTTGGAGGGCCAGCCGCTCACCCACCTGCGTGCCCTCGACCTGCACCACCACTACCTGAGCGACGCGATGCAGGAGCGTCTGTGCGAGTCCCTGCCCGGGGTCGGGATCGACCTCAGCGAAGCCGAGGGGGACGACATGGACGACGAGGACGACCGCTACGTCTCGGTCGCCGAGTAGCCGGGTGACGGAGACGATGACTGTGCAGCTGACCGTCCTCGGCAACCCGGGGCACCGACGGGTGACGCTCTTCTCGGCCGCGGCCCGAGCGGCCGGGCTGCCCGAGCCCGCCGTCCTGCCCTGGCTGGACGTGCTGCGCGGCCGGTTCCGGCTGCCCGAGGGCGGTCTGCTGCGCATCGAGTCGCCGGGCGAGGATCCGGAGGTCGACCGGCTGCTGCGCGGCCCGGCGCTCGGTCCCGGCTACGCACCGACCAGGGTCGAGGGCACGGCCGTCTGGTACGCGGGGGTCATGGCCGCGCTGCGCGGGCTGGCCGCCCGGCCCGGCGTCCGGCTGCTCGGCCATCCGGAGGAGATCGCCGTGATGTTCGACAAGCGGCGGGCGCACGCGCTGCTGGCCGGGGCCGGGGTGCCGGTGCCCAGGGCGCTCGGCGGCGAGGTCACCGGCTGGGAGCACCTGCGCGAGCGCCTCGCCGAGGCCGGCCTGCGCCGGGTCTTCGTCAAGCCCGCGCACGGCTCCTCCGCCTCCGGGGTGATGGCCCTGGAGTTCGGGCCGCGTGGCCAGTTGCAGGCCACCACCTCGGTGGAGCTGGCCGACGGCCGGTTGCACAACTCGCTGCGGGTGCGCCGCTACCGCAGCGAGCAGGACGTCGCCGCGATCGTCGACGGCCTGGCGCCGGACGGGCTGCACGTCGAGCAGTGGATCCCGAAGGCCTCGCAGTCCGGGCGCTCGGCGGACCTGCGGATCGTGGTGGTCGCCGGCCGGGCCACCCACGCCGTGGTGCGCACCAGCACCCAGCCGATGACCAACCTGCACCTCGGCGGCGCCCGGGGCAGCATCGAGCAGGTCCGGGAGGCCGCAGGTCCGGCCTGGCCGGCCCTGCTGGAGACGGCCGAGCGCGCGGCGGCATGCTTTCCCGGATCGCCGATGGTCGGCGTCGACGTCCTGCCCACGGCCAGCTGGCGGCGCGCCCTGGTCGGCGAGGTGAACGCCTTCGGCGACCTGCTCCCCAACCTCACCGGCCTGCCCGGCGGCCCCGCCGAGGGCCTCGACACCTACGGCGCCCAGCTGGCCGCGCTCACCGCCCTCTTCCCGTCGTCGCACGCGGCGACGGACCACCAGATCACGGAACCCGTTCGATGAACCACCAGACCGCCGTCCCCGCCCCCGACATGAACGCCGTCGTGGGCACCCATGACCTCCTGCTCGTCACCCTCGACACGCTCCGCTTCGACGTCGCCGAGGAGCTGGCCGCCGCCGGCCGCATCCCGAACCTCGCCGCCGTCCTCCCCGACGGCCGATGGGAGCGCCGGCACGCGCCCGGCAGCTTCACGTACGCCTCCCACCAGGCGATCCTGGCCGGTTTCCTGCCGACCCCGGCCTCCCCGGACGGCCCGCACCCGCGCCTGTTCGCGGCCCGCTTCGCCGGCTCCGAGAGCACCGCCCCGCGCACCTGGGTCTTCGACGCCACTGACCTGCCGACGGCCCTGGCCGCGGTCGGGTACCGCACGGTGTGCATCGGCGGCGTCGGGTTCTTCAACAAGCAAGGCCCGCTGGGTTCCGTGCTGCCCGGTCTCTTCCAGGAGAGCCACTGGGCGCCCGAGCTGGGCGTGGCTTCGCCAACGTCCTTCGAGGAGCAGGTCGCACGGGCCGAGCGGGTCGCCGCCGAACAGCCCGCCGACCAGCCGTTGTTCCTGTTCCTGAACGTCTCGGCACTGCACCAGCCCAACTGGTTCCACCTGCCCGGTGCCACCCGCGAGCACGGGGACTCCCGGGCCAGCCACGCAGCCGCCCTGGAGTACGTGGACGCGCACATCGGCCGGCTGTTCGCGGCGATGAGCGCCCGCCGCCCCTGCTTCGCGATCGTCTGCTCCGACCACGGCACGGCCTACGGCGAGGACGGCTACACCGGGCACCGGATCGGCCACGAGGTGGTCTGGACCGTCCCGTACGCGGACTTCACCCTTCCCGCCCGAGCAGCGGACGCCGCCGCGACCTCCGAGGAGCGCGCATGACCACCGCACCCCCGCGCCCGGACTCGCCGTACCAGTCGTACGTCTACGCGTACCCGCACAAGACGGCCTACCGCCCGCTGCCCGAGCGCCCGCCGCTGCGCGAGCTGTGGGCCGGCGAGGCGCAGCACGCGCTCTCGCTCTACTTGCACATCCCGTTCTGCGAGGTCCGCTGCGGCTTCTGCAACCTGTTCACCCGGATCGGCAACCCCGAGGGCCTGACCACGGCCTATCTGGACGCCCTGGAGCGCCAGGCCACGGCGGTGCGCGCGGCGCTGGCCGGGGGGGCGCGGTTCGCGCTGGCCGCGTTCGGCGGCGGCACCCCGACCTATCTGACGGCCGCTGAGCTGGAGCGGCTGTGCGACATCGCCGAGCGGCGGATGGGCGCCGACCTGCGGGCGATACCGCTCTCGGTGGAGGCCTCGCCCGCCACCGCGACCGCCGACCGGCTGGAGGTGCTGGCCACCCGGGGCACCACCCGGCTGAGCCTGGGCGTGCAGTCCTTCGACGACGCCGAGGCGCGCTCCGCCGTCCGCCCGCAGAAGCAGGCAGAGGTGGAGGCCGCCCTCGGCCGGATCCGCGCGGCCGGGTTCCCGGTGCTCAACATCGACCTCATCTACGGCATCGACGGCCAGACCGAGGCGAGCTGGCTCCGCTCGCTGGACACCGCCCTCGCCTGGCAGCCCGAGGAGCTGTACCTCTACCCGTTGTACGTCCGCCCACTGACCGGCCTGGCCCGGCGCGGCGAGCAGGAGAGCCGGTCCGCCTGGGACGCGCGCCGGCTCGCGCTCTACCGGGCCGGCCGCGACCACCTGCTCGCCCACGGCTACCGGCAGGTGTCGATGCGGATGTTCCGCCGCGCCGCGTCCCCGCAGGCCGGGGCGAGCGAGTACGCCTGCCAGACCGACGGCATGGTCGGCCTGGGCTGCGGCGCCCGCTCCTACACCTCACAGCTGCACTACTCCTTCGACTACGCGGTGAACGCCACCGAGGTGCGCGGCATCATCGACGACTACGTCACCACAGAGGAATTCCACCGCGCCGAGGTGGGCCACTGGATGGGCGGCGCGGAGCCGCGCCGGCGCCACCTGGTGCAGTCGCTGCTCCAGGCCGAGGGCATGTCCTTGGCGGACTACCGTGCCCGGTTCTGCAGTTCACCGGCCGAGGACTTCCCGGTGGAGCTGGCCGAGTTCGCCGAGCGCGGCTGGCTCGCCGAGGGCGACGCGGAGTTCCTGCGGCTCAGCCCGGAGGGGCTGGCGCACTCGGACGCCGTCGGGCCGATGCTGTTCTCGCCCGAGGTCCGGGCCCTGATGGCGGCGTACGAGGCGAAATGACCTTCCTCGGCATGCCTTCCGCCCCACCACTTCCGGAGAACGGCGCGCGGGACCTCACCCTGCTCTACCGTGGTCCGCTCGCCTCCTGCGACTACGACTGCCCGTACTGCCCGTTCGCCAAGCGGCGCGACAGCCTCGAACAACTAAGGGCCGACCGGGCCGCGTTGGAGCGCTTCACCGGCTGGGCCGCCGGGCGCGCGGGCACCGGCGACACCCTGTCGCTGCTGTTCACCCCGTGGGGCGAGGGGCTGGTGCGGTCCTGGTACCGCCGCGCGCTGGTCGAGCTGAGCCGTCTGCCGCATGTCCGCCGCGTCGCGATCCAGACCAACCTCAGCTGCCGCACGGGCTGGCTCGCCGAGGCAGACCTCGACGCCCTCGCCCTCTGGGTCACCTTCCACCCCGGCCAGGTCACCCGCGACCGCTTCCTCGCCAAGTGCCGCGAGCTGGACGCACTCGGTGTGCGTTACAGCGTCGGCGTGGTCGGCCGGCCCGAGCACCTCGCCGAGGCCCGCCAGTTGCGCGCCGAACTCGTCGAGGACGTCTACCTGTGGGTCAACGCCGCCGAGGGCCTCGGCTACACCGACGCCGAGGCCGCGCAGTGGACCGCCCTCGACCCGCACTTCGACTACAGCCGACACGCCCACCCCAGCGCAGGGCTCCCGTGCCGCACCGGGGAGTCCGTGCTGTCGGTGGACGGCGACGGCACCGTGCGCCGCTGCCACTTCGTGCGGGACGTCCTCGGCAACCTCTACGACGGCAGCTATCGCGCCCGACTGCGGCCGCGTGCCTGTCCGTTGCCGGTCTGCGACTGCCACATCGGCTACGTCCACCTGGAGAGCCTGCCGCTGTACGAACTGTTCGGCGCGGGAGTGCTGGAGCGCGTTCCGCATGGCTGGCCGGGGGGGCCGGTGACAAATCGGTTGCCGACCAGCCACTCTGTGTGAAAGCGTACGAACAACCACGCAGGACCAGCTGGTTCGGAAGGGAGGCCCGCAGATGGTCAGTGGCATACGGCTCGCCGTCGTACCGGGCCTCGTACTCGGTGACACCTCGGCTCGCGCTTCGACGCGTGAGCCGCACCCGGTCTGACGCCCGCGCCCGCCGCACCGGCGGGCCACCGTCCGACGCGCCTGCTGCTCACCTCCTCGTCGAAGTGCTCTTCGTGCCCCCTTGCACGTTCGATCACGAGGAGGCCCGGTGTCCGACACCCACCGGCCCAGCATCGTCACCCTGCCCACCACCTCCGCCCTGCCCGCACCCTGGCACAGCGAGAACGGCACACTCCCGCCACGCCGCCTGATCGCGGCCGACAACACCTTGCGCGCCGAGGCCGCCTACCGGTTGGCCTGCGAGGGCACCGCCCTGCTCTGGCAGGGCGACTACCCCGGCGCACTCCGTCTCCTGCACGCCATGCGCCGCCGCGCCGAGCGGCGCCGACCCCGATCCGCCCCCGGCTCCCCGGCCGAGGCCTTCCGGCAGCACCGACGGGAGCGCGCCCGCCTCGCGCGCGTCCTCGGGATGCTGCTGGTACCGCTCGGCGCGGATCATCGCGCCCGACTCCATCGGGCGCCCGACGTCCGCGAGGCCTGCCTGGCGGCCTACGGACCGCTCCTTGACAACAGAATCGTGTCCCTTCGCGAGCTCCTCGGTGTGATCAGCGCCCACCAGTGGCGCACCAGGGGCGTCGAGGTTCCGGCCCTCGGCGCCCGCATCCACCCCCACTACGGGGTCTTCTCCCCCGTCCGCGGCGAGTACGTCGACCTCGTCGCCCGGGCGCCGCTGCCACCTGCTGCCGGAGCCCACTCCACTGCCTACGACCTCGGCACGGGCACGGGAGTGCTCGCCGCGCTCCTCACCCGGCGCGGCCTGCGCAAGGTCCTGGTCACCGACACCAATCCGCGCGCCCTCGCCTGCGCCCGCGACAACGCCCACCGTCTCGGTCTCGCCGACCGCATCGAGACCGCCGGCACCGGCCTCTACCCTCCCGGCCGCGGCCGAGCCGCCCTGGTCGTGTGCAATCCCCCGTGGTTGCCAGGCCGTCCGAGCTCCGCCCTCGACGAGGGCGTCTACGACCGGGACAGCCGCATGCTCCACGGCTTCCTCGACGGCCTGGCCGGCCGTCTGCTGCCCGGCGGCGAGGGCTGGCTCGTCCTCTCCGACCTCGCCGAACACCTCGGCCTGCGGTCCCGCGCCGACCTGCTCGACGCCGTTTCCGGAGCCGGGCTGCGGGTCACCGGGCGCCTCGACACCGTCCCCCGCCACCCTCGGGCCACCGCCCCCGACCGGGCGGACCCCCTCCTCCGTGCCGCCCGCGCCGCCGAGGTCACCTCGCTCTGGAGGCTGGCTCCCGCATGAACCCATGTGACCTCTAGGAGTACGCCCGTCTCACCCACTGCGTCGCATCCTTCGGACGCGACGCCGCTGCCCGGCCCGCTCGTACGGAGCGGACCGGGCAGCGGCGGCAGGTGCCAGGCGGCGAACCCGCAACAGGCGGACCGATCAGTCAGCCGTCCGTCTCGTCGTAGCGGCCGTGGCCGAGGCGGCGCAGGTCGAAGGACCAGATGCCGCGCCCGAAGGTGGCGGCGTAGAGCTTGCTGTCCGGGCCGGTCTTCAGCTGCTGCACCGCGGTGGTGGGCAGGTTGCGGCCCAGCACCCGGAAGTCGGTCTCGCCGGGCGCCCGGTAGAAGGCGGCGAGGTCGGAGCCGAGGGCCAGCCCGCCATTCGGCAGGATCTTCACCGAGGTGGCGGGGACGTCCGGCAGATTGGCCGAGACGTCGGTCCAGGTGGTGCCGCCGTCATGGGTCTCGAAGAGGTGGCCGACGCCCGCGCCCGGGCCCTCGGTCCAGGTCCGCGAGAAGCCGTTGAAGGCGACGAAGACGTGCTGGGCGTCGTTCTCGTCGACCGCGAAGGAGGAGATGTAGCGGTTCGGCAGGGTGCCGTCGACCGGCAGGTTGAGCTGGTGCCAGCCGGTGCCGTCGGTCTTGCCGACCGCGATCCCGCGGCTGAAGCCGACGTTGTTGCACGGGCCGCACCAGCCCGCGTACACCGTGCCGTTGACGGTCGCCACCGCCGTGGCGACGTGGCCGGCACCCAGGTCGTAGGCGCTGGTCCACTCGCTGCCGCTGCGGATCGCATAGCCCTTGTGCTGCACCCAGACGTGCTGGCCCCCGGCGATCCAGGTGTTGCCGTCCTTCGGGTCGGCGGTGATCGGCGCGATGAAGCGGGCGGCGCTGGTGTCCTTGTCCGGCGGGGCGACCTCGTAGGAGGTGGCCTTGCTCGGATCCTTCGTCCAACTTCCGTCGTTGGCGGCACAGTTCTGGGTGACCCAGATGTCGAGGTAGACGTACTCCTCGGCGATGTTGCAACCGTTGGCCGGGTCCACGATCGTGTCGGCGCCGTCGCCGCCGAAGTTGGAGCCCATCACCTTGTCGTGGGCCCGCAGGATCGACTCGCCGTTGTCCTGGAGACCACCGCTGACGATCACGCCCCGCCCGGAGCGGTCCGCCGGGTCCTTGCCGACGCCGACCGAGTAGTACTGGAGGGTGTCGATGGTGCCGTCGTTGAGCGGCGTCCAGTCCTTGGCGTGCCCGTACGCGTCCAGCTGGCCGTTGCCGGGACGACGGTAGATGCCGCCGTCGTTGCCGACATAGACGTTGACCTTGCCCTGGTAGCTGCCGAAGGCGACGGCATGCTGGTCGGAGTGGGTGGTGGGCGAGCAGTCGCCGGTCTGCTTGGCCGGGTCGATGCTCCAGCACGGGAAGCCGTTGTTCCAGTACGGCCCGACGGTGGCCCACTTGGAACCGCCGTCGGTGGTCTCGAAGACCTCTTCGAGACCGGCGTAGACGTGGTCCGGGTTGGCCGGGTCGACCTGGAGGAACTGGTTGTACCAGGCCTGGATGCCGGGCTGGTATCCCTCGTCCTGGAGGGCTGAGCCGGAGTTCTTGAGCTTGTCCTTGTCCGCGATCTGGGTCCACGGGCCGAACGGGGAAACGGACTTGGAGACGTAGATGCCCTTGAGGCCGGTGTCCGGGTCGCTCGCCATGACGGCCGGGGACTGGTCGATCGCGTAGTAGCGCGAGCCGTCCGCGGAGGCAGCGAAGGTCACGTTGCCGACGTCGGCGGCGTCCGTCGGCAGGTCGCCGAGGGAGGCGACGCGCTGCCAGGTGCCGTCGGCGGCCTTGCTGTAGAA
>NZ_JBIWNZ010000011.1:164347-276832 GCF_044767505.1 Kitasatospora sp. NPDC101235 | reverse complement strand
GGGCTCCGGCACCGAGTACGCCGCGGACCTGACCCGCCGCTGACCCGCCGCTGCCGGAGGCATTCCGCATGTTGTGATCGCGGAAGTTACCGATACCGAAGGCGCCCTGGAACAGCCGGGCCGCGATCAGCCAACCGGCCCACGGGGCGCAGGCGGCCAGCACGCTGCACAGGGCGAAGCAGCTGACCGCGAGCAGCAGGGCCGAGCGGGTGCCGACCTGGTCCAGCCATCGTCCGGCGGGCAACAGCAGGGCGACGAGCGGGAGTTGGTAGCCGAGGACGGCCCACTGGGCGACCCCGGGGGAGACGTGCAGGCCGGCCGAGATGTCGGTGAGCGCGAGGTTGACCACGTTCATGTCGAGCATCGCGACGAACGACAGGAGACCGGCGGCTATGACCAGGCTCCAGCGGTCGGCCGGCTGCTGCGCCTGATGCCCCGTCAGGGATGGAGCGTTCGGCGTCCGTTGCGCTGCCATGAAGTCCCTCCGTCTCCCGTACTGCTGTACCGGACGCCGCCTCGGCGGCGGGGTCCGGTACAGCAGTCGGGGGCGAGGGGGTTCTGGTTCCGAACACCTGGGGGATTTCTTCCCGGGGTGGTGCGGGGTCGGGGGCTGGGCGCGGTGGCGCGTGCGAACAGTTGACGGCCGGCAGCCGGCAGCCGGCAGCCGACAGCTTTCAGCGAACAGATGACAGATTTCGAAATCTGTCATCTGTTCGTCGTCGGTTGTCCACCGTCAGTCGTCCGCCACCGCCCGTCCACCACTCAGCAGGCGGTCGCGAGTTCCCCGGTCTCCGCGGCGCGCAGGCGTGCCACCAGTTCCTCCCGAGCCCGGGCGACCCGGGAGCGGACGGTTCCGACAGGGCAGCCGGCGACCTCGGCGGCCTCCGCGTAGCTCAGGCCGACCACCTGTGTCAGTACGAAGGCCTCCCGCCGCTGGGCGGGCACCCGGTCGAGCAGGTCGCCGAGCGCGACGCCGTCCTCGAACCCGGCCGGAGCTGTGCCGCCCTGCCGCTCCGCCGCCTCCTGCCAGTCCGGCAGTGCCGCGCAGCGCGGCCGGGCGGCGGCCATCCGGTACCGGTCGATCACCGTACGCCGGGCGATCGACAGCAGCCAGGTGCGGGCGGAGGAGCGCCCTGCGAATGCGGGCAGGCCGCGCAGCGCGCGCAGGAAGGTTTCCTGCGCGAGGTCGTCGGCGGACTGTACGTCGGTCAGGTGGGCGACGAAGCGCCAGACGTCCCGCTGGGTCGCCCGGACGAAGGCCTCGACGTCGGCCGCCCGCCCTGAGCGGGCGGTCAGGGCCAGTGCGGTGAGCTGTTCCTCATCCACGGCGGCCCCCCACCCGGCAGCTCCCGACGGTACGGCCGTGCGGGACGATGGGCAGATGAGATGCGCGCAGTTCCGTATCGCTCTGTCCGCCCGGCTCGACGGCGAACCGAGCGGCCTGCCGGAGGTCCGGCTGGACAAGCACGTCGCGCGCTGTGCCGGCTGCCGGGAGTGGCTGGCCCGCGCCGAACGGCTGCGCGGTCGGGTGGGGGCGGGCGCCGCCGACGGGCCCTCGCCCGAGTGGTCGGCCCGGCTGCTGGCCCGGCTGGGCGAGGACCGGCCGGGAGGCCGTGCCCCGGAGGGCCCGCAGGCCGTCGAAGGGTAGGAGCGGCCGGCGCGTCCGGAGGAGTGGGAACGGCAGGACGGTGGCGCCGGCCGGAGCTGGTGCGCCGTCGAAGTCAGGCATGGGAAGGTCCCGAGGGGAAGGCGGGGAACGGCGCCGCGCAGCGCGGCACCGTCGGCGTCCATGGGTAGCCGCGCGGCACGCCGGACCCCTGGGGAGGCGCGGCGGCGGACGCGGGCCCGCACCCTGACGGCACGACGGCGCAAGGCGCGGCCGTACGGCAGGGCGACCTGCCCGTCGCGAGCGTCCCGGCGACCGGAGGCGGCCGGGGTGGGAGGAGAGCGCGGCGGGCGCGTCAGCAGGCGAGGGCGAACGCCGGCGGCCCGCGCCGGACCACGGCATGCGTCAGCAGTGCCGACCGGGGCGGCCGGGCCCGGTCGGCGGCCGGGCGGGGCGGCGCCGGGGCCCGATAGTCGAAGGGGCGCGCGAACAGCGCCAGCAGCGGGACCAGCAGAGCCCCCGCGACCACCGAGCCGAGCGCGCCGAGCAGCTCGAAGAGCCGGACCAGCGTCGCGTCACCGCGCCAGAGCAGGAGCGCACACGCCAGCGCGGCGAGCACGTGGGCGGCGGCCATCCCCGGCGAGATGCCGTGGGACAGCCCGTGCGCCATGTCGTGCGCCGGTCCGCTCACCAGGTCCTGCGCCGTGTCGTACGACCCGCTGCCGTGGAGCGATCCGCCAGGCATCGCGTGCGGCCCGGCGGGCATCCCCGTCATCCCGGCCATCCCGGGCGAGCCGGGGTCCATGGCCGTCGTGCCCGCGGCCCCGTGGTGCGTCCCCGCCGTCGGCCGCAGGCTGCCTGCGGCCGGTGGGACGTCCGGGTCGATACCCGCCATTCGCGCCAGTTCGACCGGGGAGAGCCCGCCGGGCACCCGGTCGGGGTTGCAGAGCAGGAGGGCGGCCCAGTCCGTGGTGGCGAGCCGGCCGAGGCCGCCGCCCCCTCGAGAGAGCGCCCCGGACTGTTCGAACAGCTGGTGCAGCGTGGTCTGCGCCACGACCATCCAGAGGCTGATCACGCCGAGCCCGCGCCGCTTCCCGGCGAGCAGCCAGGTCAGCCCGAGGACCGCCCCGAACGCGCCGGCCAGCACCGTCGGCGTGACCCCGGACCCGGCCATGGCGACGTGCGCGGTGGCGGCCAATGCCACGCACAGCGCGGCGAAGACCACGGCGCGCAGCAGGCGGATCCGGTCGGTCATCACGATGGCACTCATCGTCGCACCCGCTCTGCCCGGCCCGGACCGCACCCTCCGGTCATGGCTGGTTCTGTGTCATGAGACCATGCCCGACCGCCCGCCCCGCAGCCCACCGGATCACCTCCGGTCGACGCACCTGCCCGGCGCGCCGAACCGAACAGCCGCTCGTATGACCATCGGGGCGGTTTGACAGAGGACATCCACTGCTCACGTAATGTGCACAACCAAGTGCGGTGCGTGTCGGAGCGATGCCGTCCAGAAGCAGGGAGGTTCGGCCTTGAAGACCCCGACGGATGCCTCGGCGCCCATTGCCGACATTGCCGAGTCCACTGCCCCCGGCGAGCCGACCGTCCCACAGCAGGCGACGGCCCCGGTGGAGGCGACGGCCCCGGTCCGGGTCGAGGAACCCGTCGAGTCGACCGAACCCGCCGAGTCGGCCCAACCCGCGAAGGCGACCGAACCCGCGGGCCAGACCGAACCCGCGGAGGCGACCGAACCTGCGGAGCCCGAAGCCACCGAGCAGGTCGACTCGCCCGAGTCCACCGACCTCGCCGACGCTGCTGAGCCCGCCGACTCGACCGAGCCCTCCGGCCCGCCCGCGTCCGCAGACCCAGCCGAAGCCCCCGCCCCGCCCGAGTCCGTCGATCTCGCCGACCCCTGCTTCTGGCAGTTGCCCGCCCCCGCCCGCGCCGCCGCCTTTGCCGAGCTGCGCCGCCGTCCCGGCCCGGTGTTCTTCGGCGACCGCGCCACCGGCCGGGGCTTCCACGCCCTGGTCCGCCACGCCGACGTGGTCGAGGCCAGCCGCACCCCCGCCGTCTTCCTCAGCGGCCCCGGCGTGACGACCCCGGCCCCGGCCCGCTGGGTCCGGCTGCTGTTCGGTGACTCGATGGTCAACCTGGACGATCCCCGCCACGCCCAGCTGCGCCGGATCGTCTCGCGGGCGTTCACCCCACGGTTGCTCGACCGGGTCGAGGAGGACGTCCGGCGGATCAGCACCGACCTGGTCGACCGGATCGAGAAGGAGCGGCCGGAGGACTTCGTGACCGCAGTCGCCGCCGAGCTTCCGTTCCAGGTGATCTGCACCATGATGGGCATCCCGGAGAGGTCGCGGCGCGAAATCCTCGACCTGGTCAACCGCAGCTCCGAGGACATCGGGGTGGCCCGCCCGCTGCGCCGCCGGTTCCGGGCGCCCGGGCGCGGGCTGCGGGCGCTCGCCCGGATGCAGGGCATCGTCGCCGGGGTCGGCCGGCGGCGCCGTCGCCGGCCGGAGGAGGACCTGATCTCCGCGCTGGTCACCGCAGACGTGGACGGCCGTCGGCTCACCGGGCGAGAACTGGGCGCCTTCTTCAGCCTGCTGCTGGTCGCCGGGGTCGAGACCACCCGCAACGCGCTGGCCCACGGCCTGCACCTGCTGACCGTCCACCCCGAGCAGCGCGCCCTGCTGCTCGCCGATCTCGACGGGCGGCTCGGCGGTGCGGTGGACGAGATGGTCCGCCACGCCACGCCGATCATCCAGTTCAACCGGACCCTCGCCGTGGACCACGAGTTGGGCGGCCCCGGCGGTCCGCTGCTGCGCGCGGGCGAGAAGGTCGCGCTGTTCTACGGCTCGGCCAACCGCGACGAGGAGGTCTTCCCCGACCCGGACACCTTCGACATCACCCGCACGCCCAACCCCCACCTCGGCTTCGGCGGAGGCGGTCCGCACTACTGCCTCGGCGCGCACCTGGCCCGGCAGGAGATGACGGCGCTGTTCCGCGAGCTGTTCACCCGACTGCCCGAGGCGCGGTCGGTCGGCGAGCCGCAGCTCGTCCCGTCCAGCTTCGACCACCGGGTCCGCTCGCTGCGCTTCACCTTCTGAAGCCTTCCGAACCTTCCGAACCTACCGAACCTACCGAACCTTCCGAACCCTCCCGAGCCTCCCAACCGTGCCGGAGGTCGCAGTGCCCGGGCGCCGCGCTGCGACCTCCGGCACGGTTGCCCGACCGGCTCCCACAGCCTCCCTGCCGTGTGGCCATCCGGCCGGGACTCCCGCAGCTAATCGGTCTGCTCCCAGACCGCGTGGTCGTGCGCGAACAGAACTCGGTGAGGCCCGTGCTCCGCCACCCGGTCGAGCCAGGACCGGTAGCCGGGCAACGGCGCGGCCACGCCCTCGCGCGCCGCCCGCCGGGCGAGGACCGCCTGTCCGTACTCGGAGGCGAAGTCGTACGCCTGCCCGGCCAGCAGGACCGGCCCGCTGCCCGGGCGGTCGACCAGCAGCGACTGGTGGCCCGCAGTGTGGCCGGGGGTGGGCAGCACCCGCACGCCCGGCCAGATCTCGGTCTCGCCGTCGAGCTCGCGGTATTCGGCGCCGGGGTAGTCGACCAGCGCGTCGATGGTGTAACCGCCGCGCCGGGCGGTGGCCAGCTCGTCCGCCTGGCCCAGGACGGGCGTGCCGACGAACAGCGGGTTGCCCCCGCAGTGGTCGAAGTGCAGGTGGCAGTTGACCACCAGGTCGATGTCGGCGACGGCGACCCCGGCCGCGGCGAGCGCCTCCGGCAGCGGGCGGCGGACCGGGCGGTAGTGCGCCTCGGTCTCCGGCTCGCCGCCGCCGATCCCGGTGTCGAACAGCAGCAACCCCTCCGGACGCCGGACCAGGTACGCGAGCACCGGCTCCACGCGCGGCTCCGGGCCGCCCACCTCGGCGGCCGGCCGGACGAAGTACCCCAGGTCGAGACGGCGGATCACGCGCAATTCAGCCCCCATGTCGCAGCGTCGCTCTGTCCCCGTACGGGCGGGCGCGCAGGCCCCCGGTTCGCACCCTACCCGCCGACCGGCAGCCCCCGGTCGGCCTTCACCTGCTTCATCGTCAGGTGCGAGTTGACCTGCGCGATGCCCGGCAGGCCGGAGAGCACGTCGGTGATGAAGCGCTCGTACGCGGCGATGTCGGCCACCGCGATCCGCAGCAGATAGTCGGGCTCGCCGAACAGCCGGTGCGCCTCCACCACCTCCGGCAGCTCGGCCACCCGGCGCTCGAACTCGGCGACCGTCACCTGGTCCTCGTGACGCATGGTGATCGTCACGAAGGGCTGGAAGCCGCGGCCGACCGCCGCGCCGTCCAGCATCGCCCGGTAGCCGCGGATCACGCCGTCCTGCTCCAGTTGGCGTACCCGGCGCAGGCAGGGGGAGGGGGTGAGGTCCACCCGGGAGGCCAGCTCGGCGTTGGTCAGGCGCCCGTCCTGCTGGAGCTCGCGGAGGATCCTGCGGTCGATTCGGTCCATGGCGCAATATTCTGCCAAAACGCCGCTCCGACCAGCGCAAAGTGGCCATCGCGTGCCAGCCCTGTCCGGCTACCTTCAGTGACCGCACCGGCCACCGGGACATCCCGGCCGACCGCCGGGGCACGCCGGCCCACCACCGGGACAGCCCTCGGCCGAGCGCCGGGACAGCCCCGGCCGACCCGCCGGGCCCACACCACGACGAGCACGACAGGCCACGCCCACGCCCATGGACACCCACGCCCTCCTCCTCTTCCTCGGAGTCGACCTGCTGCTGGTCTGCACCCCGGGCCCCGACTGGCTCTACATCGCCGCCCGAGGCCTCGGCCAGGGACGCCGTGCCGCGCTGACCGCGGTCGGCGGGGTCTGCGCCGGGTACGCCGTCCACACCCTGCTCTCCAGCGCCGGACTGGCCGCCGCGCTGCGCGCCGTCCCGGCCGCCCTGCCCGTGCTGCGCCTCACCGGCGCCGCGTACCTGCTGGTACTGGCCGTCATGATGCTGCTGGCGCTGCGCAAGGGCGGGGGTGCCGCCGCCCTGACCGCGCCCAAGCCGCAGCCCACCGCGACCGTGCTGCGCCAGAGCATGCTGACCGCGTTGCTCAACCCCAAGGGGCTGCTGCTCTACCTCTCCCTGGTGCCGCAGTTCGTCGACCCGGACGCCGCGTTGCCGGTCGGCGGCCAGGTACTCGCGCTCGGCTCGCTCAACGTACTCGCCTGCGCGGTGGTGTACGGGCTGGTCGCGCACGCCAGTGGGCGGCTCGGCGGCCGGTTCGGCGGCACCCCGCAGGCGGCCCGCCGGATGACCGTGGTCTCGGCGGTGCTGCTGATGCTGGTGGCGGGCGTCACAGCGAGCGCCTGAGAACGGGAGCACAATGCCGGGCATGACTGATCGTCCGTTGCCAGAAGGAACCACCGGAGCCATCGGAACCACCGGAGCCATCGGAACCGCCGGAACCGCCGGAACCGCCGGAACCGCCGGAACCGCCGGACACGGCGGCCGATCGGGCGGCGAACCCGCCGACCGCCCCACCGCCGGCGCCTGGGCGGCCTTGGGCGGATCGGCCGAACTGCTGGACCGGGTGGCCTTCCACGGCCCGGACAACGTCCTGCCCTCCGGCCTCCCGGTGCGCCGGCTCGCCCGGGCCACCGTGGCCGTCTGCTCGCTGGCCGCGGCCGAGCTCGCCGCCCACCGCAGCGGCGCGCCCGTCCCCGCCGTCCGGGTGGACCAGGGCGCGGTCGGCACCGCCTTCGTCAGCGAGCGGCACCTGACGATCGACGGCCGCACGCCGGTCAGCTTCGCCCCGCACTCCGGCTTCTGGCGCACCGCCGACGGTTGGGTGCGCACCCACGCCAACTACCCGCACCACCGCACCCGGCTGCTCTCCGCCCTCGGCCTCGCCGCAGACGCTGGGCCCGAGCAGCTCGCCGACACGCTCGGCAAGCTGCCGGCCGAGCGGATCCAGGAGCGCGCGTACGAGGCGGGGGCGCTCGCGGTGGCCGTCGCGCCGGTGAGCCCCGCCATGCACCCCCTTGTGGAGCACCGGGACATCGGTGCCGCTGCCGGAGCCGCGCCGGTCCGGCCGCTCGGTGGGGCCCCGGTGGACCGGCCCGCCGCCGGGGTCCGGGTCCTCGACCTCACCCGGGTGATCGCCGGACCGGTCGCCACCCGCACCCTCGCCCTGCTCGGCGCCGACGTCCTGCGCGTCGACTCGCCCCGGCTGCCCGAGGCCGAGGACGCCCACGCCGACACCGGCTTCGGCAAGCGCTCCGCTCGCCTCGACCTCGCCGAGCCGGCCGACCGTGCCGTCTTCGAGGACCTGCTCGCCACCGCCGACGTCCTCGTCACCGGCTACCGGCCCGGCGCCCTCGACGCCCACGGCCTCGACCCCGACGCGCTGTTCGCCCGTCGCCCGGACCTGATCCTCGTCCAGCTCTGCGCCTGGGGCTGGACCGGCCCTTGGGCCGGCCGGCGCGGCTTCGACAGCCTGGTCCAGGCGGGCGTCGGCATCGCCGCCCACGAGGCCGCCCCCGACGGCCGCCCCGGCGTGCTGCCCGCCCAGGCCCTCGACCACGGCACCGGCTACCTCATCGCGGCCGCCGTCCTGCGCTCCCTCACCGACCAGCGCACCCGCCGCCCCGGTGGCCGCCACCTGCGGTTCTCCCTCGCCGGCACGGCCTCCTGGCTGTTGCACGGCATCGAGCAGGAGACGCCCCAGGGAGCCTCGCCCGAGCCGTACGACCCCTCCCGGTGGCTGGCCGAGACCGACTCCGCATACGGGCGGCTGCGTCACGCCCTGCCGCCGATCGGGTACGAGGGGGCGCCCGCCGACTGGTCGCTCCCGCCGGGGCGCTGGGGAACGGACGAACCGGTCTGGCTCTGACGGCCCCGGGCGAGCGCTGCCCGAGGTGCCCGGCAGCGTGGCCGTCATGACCGCAGACGCCACCGACCACGCCTGGTTCGAGGAGCGCTGGCCCGGCCTGGGCGAGGCCTGCTGCCTCGCCCAGGTCCGGGGGCGCGCGGCCGTCGAGCCGCTGCGCCGCTTCGACGCGCTGCCGAAACGCGGGTGACGGTCCCCGCGGAGCGGCCGCCTCCGGGACGTGACGGCCTGCGGGACGTGCGGTCAGACCCCCGACGGGATCTGCTTGGCCCGGCTACGGACCTGGAACGCCGTCACGATCTCGATCAGGCCCAGGATCACCAGCCAGCACCCGGCCAGCACGGCCAGCGCGGTGATCGACCCGGCCGGCCAGACCATCAGCAGCACGCCGGCCAGGGTGTTGGCCACGCCCGCGAAGGCCTGCCAGCCTCGGGCGGGCATCAGCGGGTCGGAGATCACGGCGGCGAGCTGGGTGATGCCGCGGAACAGCCAGCCGATCCCGATCCAGAGTGCGAGCAGCAGCAGCGACTGCGCCGCACTGCGGAAACAGAGCAGCCCCAGCAGCACGCAGATCGCGCCGCTGATGAAGGCCAGCACCCGTAGCGCGGTGGTGGAGTGGGTGCCGAACGCGGCGACCAGCTGCACGATGCCGATCACCAGCAGGTAGAGGCCGAACAGCACGCCCACCACCAGGAGCGTTTCCCGGGGCCAGACGAAGACCACGATCCCGAGGGCGAGCGAGACGAGACCGGCGACCAGCAGGACCTGCCAGGCGGCTTTGGCGAGCAGTCCGAGCGGGCCCTGGACCGGGGTGCCGTCGGGGGTGATGATCGGAGGGGCCACGGTGGCGTACTCCTTGAGCTGACGCCGGGCGACGGCTGACGTGCTGGTCGTGCGACGCACGACGGGTGAGGTCGGGTCGGCCGGCTGACGGGCAGGGAACGAAGCCCAGCCTCTCCGCGCCGCTGCCGGGCCGCGCGTCGGATTCGGCCGTTCGGGGGATCCGCCGCGGTCGCCGGAACGTCACCCTCCGGACACTTGCCGTCGATATCATCCGTCGGTATGACTTCTGAAGGGTGGGGGACCCCTCCGGTCGAGCCGATCAGCCAGCACTACATCGTCTGCGGGGGCAACGCGCTGGCGCACCGACTGGTCCTGGAACTCGTCGAGCACTACGAGGTCCCGGTCGTCGTCCTGGTCGCCGACCGGACCCGCGACCACGCGCCGCAGATCGAGCAACTCTCCGGAGTCGCAGCGGTCGTGGAGTACGCCAGCGTCACCGAGGAGGCGCTGCGCGCGGTGTCCATCGGCACCGCGCGCGGTCTCGCCCTGGTCGAGGGGAGCGACCAGGAGAACATCCACGCCGCACTCAGCGCCCAGAACCACAACCCGGACATCCGCATCGTGTTCCGGATGTTCAACCAGCGGCTCGGCGAGAACATCGAACGGCTGCTCAAGAACGGTGCCGCGCTCTCCGGCTCCGCCACCGCCGCTCCGGCCTTCGCCTCCGCGGCGCTCGGTCGGCCCAACTCCGTGGAGATCGAAGGGCGTTACCTGCACATCGCGTTCGACGACGAGATCACCTCCGACCGGATCTGCGTGGTCGCCGACCACATCGACCGGCAGGACCTCGGCAGGATCCGGCTGCTGCCCGAGCAGCAGGGCGACTCTGCCGAATTCGTCCGGCTCGCCAGCGAGTTCGGTGACCGCGGGCCGATCCGGCCCGGTGGCGTACGGCGTGAACCGGCACCGTCGGACCAACCCGCTCCGGAGGAGGAACCGGGCGGCCGGGCGGCGCTCCAGGTGCTGCGGATCGAGCCCCGGGAGCCGACCGACTGGATGCGGCGGCTGCGCTGGCGGCTGCTCGACACCATGCGCTTCTTCACCAGCGCCCGGATGCGGCTGGTGCTGCTCACCGCCCTCGCGGCGGTGCTGCTGGCCTTCGGGGTGCTCTGGTACCTCAACCGGAACTTCGGCTGGACCGTCTACATCGCGCTGCTCGACCTGGCCGGCGCCGCCCAGCCGGACCAGCTCTCCGACATCTCCGCCGGGACGGGCACCGGCGGGTTCTGGCAGCGGGTCGCGCAGGTGGTGATCACCATCTGCGGGATCACCTTCGCGCCGGTCGCCACCGCCATCGCGGTCGAGGTGCTGGGCTCCGGGCGGCGCGGGCAGCCGCGCAACCCGGGGGCGGGCACCCGGGACCACGTCATCGTCGTCGGTCTCGGCAACGTCGGCACCCGGGTCGCGACCCAACTGCACGACATGGGCGTGCCCGTGGTCTGCATGGAGCGGGACCCGCAGGCACGCGGCATCGCCGCCGTACGGGCGCTGGGGATCCCGGTGGTGATGGGCGACGGCCCGTTCGAGCAGCAGCTGCGCCGGGCCCGGCTGAAGCACAGCCGGGCGCTGGTCGCGGTCAGCGGGGACGACGCCACCAACCTGGAGGCGGCCCTGGAGGCGCGCCACGGCAATCCCGAGGTCCGGGTGGTGGTGCGGCTGTTCGAGGACGACTTCGCGAGCCACTTCTACAAGACCCTGGACAACGCGGCCTCCCGGTCGGTGTCCTACCTGGCCGCGCCCGCCTTCGCGGCGGCACTGATGGGGCGCGAGGTGCGCGGCATGCTGTCGGTGCTGCGGCACGTGCTGCTGATCGCCGAGCTGAAGGCGGAGGACGGCAGCGGCCTGATCGGGCTGAACCGGCACGACCTGGAGGACCCGGGCGGGGTCCGGGTGATCGCCGTGCGCTTCGCCCACGGCGGGCAGTTGCAGTGGAACTTCCCCGACCGCACCCGGCGGCTCGCCCCGGGCGACCAGATCGTGGTCGCCGCCACCCGAAGCGGGCTCGCCCGGCTGAACACGGTGGCGGTGGAGGAGGGGGAGGGACAGGGCTGAGCGCGGCAGCTGACGGTGCGCAGCGGACGGCGAACAGCCGACGGCCGACAGAGTTCAGCTGACAGATTTCAACATCTGAAATCTGTCAGCTGTCATCTGTCGGCCGTCCTCCGTCGTCAGCGGTTGCGGAACTCCGGCGGGCGCTTCTCGGCGAAGGCCGCCATGCCCTCCTTCTGGTCCGCCGTGGCGAAGGCCGCGTGGAAGAGCCGGCGCTCGAAGCGGACACCCTCGGCCAGGGTGGTCTCGAAGGCCCGGTTGACGCTCTCCTTCATCATGATCGCCGCCGGAGCGGACATCGCCGCGACCGTCTCGGCGGTGGCCAGCGCCTCGGACAGCAGCTGGTCGGCGGGGACGATCCGGGAGACCAGGCCGGCCCGCTCGGCCTCCTCGGCGCCCATCATCCGGCCGGTCAGGCACAGCTCCATGGCCTTCGCCTTGCCGACCGCGCGGGTCAGCCGCTGCGAGCCGCCGATGCCGGGGATGACGCCGAGCTTGATCTCCGGCTGCCCGAACTTCGCGGTGTCCGCCGCCAGCAGGATGTCGCACAGCATCGCCAGCTCGCAGCCGCCGCCCAGCGCGAACCCGGCCACCGCCGCGATCACCGGCTTGCGCAGGGCGCCGAGCCGGTCCCACGGGCCCAGCCAGTCGTCCAGGTAGACGTCCGGGAACCGGTTGCCCTGCATCTCCTTGATGTCGGCGCCGGCCGCGAAGGCCTTCTCCGAGCCGGTGATGACCAGACAGCCGATCTCCGGGTCCCGGTCGAAGGCGGTCGCCGCGGCGACCACCTCGTTCATCAGCTGGGTGTTCAGCGCGTTGAGCGCCTTGGGCCGGTTGAGCGTGATCAGCCCCACCCGGCCCTTGCGCTCGACCAGGATCGTCTCGTAGGTCTCGGTCTCGGTCATCGCCGTCGACTCCCATTTCCGCTGCTCGGCGCCCGTGGGCGCGCCCTGACCACCCAACGATCTACGACGCGCCCCGCCTCGCGCCAGTCTTGGTATGCGAGACGCCGGTCACCAGGCCGCGGAGGGGGCGGAAGCCGAGCCGGTCAGAAGTGGACGCCGTAGCGCTCCGCCGCCCGCCGTACGGTCTGCGCCGTGACCTCGCCCCGGCGGGCCAGCGCGGCCAGCGCCGCGACCGTCACCGACTCGGCGTCCACCCCGAAGTGCCGCCGCGCCGCCGCCCGGCTGTCCGAGAGGCCGAAGCCGTCGGTGCCCAGCGAGGTCCATTCCTGCTCCACCCAGGGCCGGATCTGGTCCGGCACCGCGCGCATCCAGTCGCTGACCGCCAGCACCGGCCCGGGCGCCCCGGCCAGCGCCCGGGTCACGTACGGGACGTGGGCCTCCGCGCAGGCACCGGCCGCCGCCTGCGCCAGGTTGGCCGCGTCGCAGTCCAGCGCCTCGCGGCGCAGTTCCGTCCAGGACGGCGCGGACCAGACGTCGGCCGCCACACCCCACTCATGGCCGAGCAGCCGCTGCGCCGCCAGGGCCCAGCGCACGGCGGTGCCGGAGGCGAGCAGCTGGAGCCGCGGCGGCTCGGCGGACGCGTCGGCGGGCAGGGCGGCGTCCGCCGTGCGGTAGCGGTAGAGGCCGCGCAGGATGCCGTCCACGGTCTCCTCGCCGGCCGGGAGTGCGGGCTGCGGCAGTGGCTCGTTGTAGACGGTGAGGTAGTAGAACACGTCCTCGCCGTGCGGGTGTTGCTCGCTGCTGCCGTACATCCGGCGCAGGCCCTCGCGGACGATCACGGCCACCTCGTAGCCGAACGCCGGGTCGTAGGAGAGCGCGGCCGGGTTGGTGGAGGCGATCAACTGCGAGTGACCATCGGCGTGTTGCAGGCCCTCGCCGGTCATGGTGGTGCGGCCGGCGGTGGCGCCGACCAGGAAGCCGCGGCCCAACTGGTCGGCCAGTGCCCACATCTGGTCGGCGGTGCGCTGCCAGCCGAACATCGAGTAGAAGATGTAGAACGGGATGACGGGCTCGCCGTGGGTCGCGTACGCGGTCGCGGCGGCGGTCAGCGAGGCCATCGAACCGGCCTCGGTGATGCCCTCGTTGAGGATCTGGCCGGTCGCCGACTCCTTGTAGTGGAGCAGCTGGTCGCGGTCGACCGGGTCGTAGGTCTGTCCGAGCGGGGAGTAGATTCCGGCGGTCGGGAAGAGCGACTCCATGCCGAAGGTGCGCGCCTCGTCCGGGACGATCGGCACCCAGCGGTGGCCGGTCGTCTTGTCCCGCATCAGGTCCTTGACCAGCCGGACGAAGGCCATGGTGGTGGCGATCTCCTGGCTGCCGGAGCCCTTGAACAGCGTCTCGAAGGGCTTCGCGGGCAGGGCGGGCAGCGGAGTGAAGCACGCCCGGCGGGCGGGTGCGGGGCCGCCCAGTGCGGCGCGGCGCTCGCGCAGGTAGCGGGCCTCCGGCGAGTCCGGGCCGGGGTGGGCGTACGGGGGCAGCTCGTCGTTCAACGCGCTGTCCGGGATCGGGAGTTCGAGCAGGTCGCGCATGGCCCGGAACTCGGCGCCGGAGAGCTTCTTCATCTGGTGGTTGGCGTTGCGGGACTCGAAGCCGGGGCCGAGCGTCCAGCCCTTGACGGTCTGCACCAGCACCACCGTGGGTGCGCCCCGGTGTTCCAGGGCCGCGCGGTAGGCCGCGTACACCTTGCGCGGCTCGTGGCCGCCCCGAGAGGTGGCGACGGTCTCGACCAGCCGCCGGTCGTCCACGGTGTCGGCGAGCGCCCGCAGTTCGGGCGAGCTGTGGAAGAGGTGCTCGCGGACGTATCCGGCGTCCGAGGCGGCGTAGGTCTGGAACTGCCCGTCCGGCACCTCGCCCAGCCGGCGGACCAGCGCGCCCGTGGTGTCGCGGGCCAGCAGCTCGTCCCAGGCCTCGCCCCACAGTGACTTGACCACGTTCCAGCCGGCCGCGCGGAACCGGCGCTCCAGCTCCTGCACGATCTTGCCGTTGCCCCGCACCGGCCCGTCCAGGCGCTGCAGGTTGCAGTTGACGACGAAGGTGAGGTTGTCCAGCTGTTCCCGGGCGGCCAGGGGGAGCGCGGCGGTGGCCTCGGGCTCGTCCATCTCGCCGTCGCCGAGGAACGCCCACACGTGCGAGCCGGAGGTGTCCTTGATCCCGCGTGCGGTCAGGTACCGGTTGAACCGGGCCTGGTGGATCGCCGAGATCGGTCCGAGGCCCATCGAGACGGTCGGGAACTCCCAGAACCACGGCAGCCGGCGCGGGTGCGGGTAGGAGGGCAGGCCGTCGCCGCCGGCCTCCTGGCGGAAGCGGTCCAGCTGGGCCTCGGAGATCCGGCCCTCCAGGAACGCGCGGGCGTAGACGCCGGGGGCGGCGTGGCCCTGCACGTACAGCTGGTCGCCGGAGCCGTCGGCCTCCTTGCCGCGGAAGAAGTGCTGGAAGCCGACCTCGTACAGCCAGGCGGCGGAGGCGTAGGTGGCCATGTGCCCGCCCAGGCCGCCGCGGTGGTTGCCCCTGGTCACCATGGCGGCGGCGTTCCAGCGGTTCCAGGCGGTGATCCGGCGCTCCGTCTCCTCGTCGCCGGGGAACTCCGGTTCGGCGGCGGTGGGGATGGTGTTGACGTACGGGGTGTCCAGCAGCGGAGGGACGTCGAGCCGCTGCAGTTCGGCGTGCTCGACGAGGCGGCGCAGCAGGTGGGCGGCACGGTTCGGACCGCCGAAGTCGCGGGCGGCGTCGAGGGACGCGCGCCACTCCGCGATCTCCTCGGGGTCCTGGTCAGGAAGCTGGTCGAGCTGGGACACGGGTGGTTCCCCTCTGGCGGTGCGCTTCAGGGCGCTGATTCCGGGATGCGGAATAGCATTTCTCTTCATGGAACTACATGGACCGTAGGCAGTGGTCCGGCGGTGCGTCAACCGGTACTGGCGGGTAGTTTGAGTGATGATCGATCATCTCTATGCGAACTTAAGGGGAAGGGGGGAGGGGCGGCAGCGCGGGTGGTTCAGCCGGAGCGCTGACCGTCCTCGCGCCGGTCTCCCACGCGCCGGTCTCCCACGCGCCGGTCTCCCTCGCGCTGGTCTTCGTGCCGGGCGTACTCCAGGACGTGCTCGGCCAGCAACCGCCCGACCTCCGGGTCCTGTCGCCGGAAGGCTTCGATCAGCGGCCGGTGGTCGGCGGCGTTCTCGTGCAGCCCCGGCCGGGCCCGGTGCAGCGACAGCACCGTCCACACCTCGACCCCGAGGCCCTCCCAGGTCCGCAGCAGTGTCCCGTTGCCGGAGGCGGCCACGACCTCGCGGTGGAAGGCCACCCCGTGCCGGGCCTGGCCGAGCGCGTCGCCCGCCGCCGCGGCCGCCGCCATCCGCTCGGCGTGCCGCTCCAGCGCGGTGGTGTCCCCGGCCAGTCGGACCACCGCGGAGTCGGCGGCCAGCCGCTCCAGCGCGGCCCGCACCTGGTAGACCTCGCGCAGCTCGGCCGGGCCGATCTCGCGCACCCGCACACCCCGGTTGGGCTCGGCATCGAGCACGCCGAGCGTCTGGAGCGTGCGCAGCGCCTCGCGGACCGGCGCCTGGCTGACGTTCAACTCGGCGGCCAGGCGCCGCTCGACGATCCGGTCCCCGGGCTGCCAGCGGCCGTTCAGCAGGCCCTCCAGGACCAGCCCGCGTACCTGCTCGCCCAGCGGCACCCGGGACAGCGGGTCGGTGTCACCGGCCGGGGTCGGCGGCGGGACCGGGTGGTTCACGGAGGGCTCCAGGGGTGCCGGCGGGAGAGGGGCGGGGGTCACGCCAGGCCCAGCTCGTCGCCCTCGCGCGGGGCGAGGAACCGGGCGACATCCGCCGCCGTCACCTCGGCGAGCGTGCCGGGCTTCCAGCGGGGGTTGCGGTCCTTGTCGATCACCTGCGCGCGGATGCCCTCGACCATGTCGTGGCCCTCCAGCGCGGCGCAGGAGATCCGGTACTCCTGGTCGAGCACGGCCTCCAGCGAGGGGAGCGTACGGGCGCGGCGCAGCGCGGCCAGGGTGGTCTTGACGGCGGTCGGTGAGTTCGCGAGGACGGCTTCGGCAGCCTCCTTCGCCTCCGGGACACCGGAGTTCAGCAACCGCTCGACAATCTCCTCGACCGTGTCGGCCGCGTAGCAGGCATCGATCCAGCTGCGCTGGGCGGCCAGTGCGGCGGGTGGCGCCGGCTCGGCGTGCGCGGCGACGAGGGCGGCGACCTCGGTGGTGGTGCTCCCGGTCGCCGCAGCGGTCCTCCGGCCCAGGGCGTCGAGCAGGTCCGGGATGCGCGGGGAGGGTACGAAGTGGTCGGCGAAACCGCACAGCAGGGCGTCGCCCGGGCCCATCGAGGCCGCGGTGAGCGCGAGGTGGGTGCCCAGCTCGCCGGGGGCGTGGGCGAGCAGCCGGCTGCCGCCGACGTCCGGGGCGATGCCGATCCGGGTCTCGGGCATCGCGACGGTGGAGCGCTCGGTGACGATCCGCACCGCGCCGTGGGCGGACACGCCGACGCCGCCGCCCATGGTGATGCCGTCCAGCACCGCGACGTAGGGCTTCGGGTAGCGGGCGATCAGCGCGTTCAGCCGGTACTCGTCGCGGAAGAACGCCCGGGTGCCGGCCCCGCCCGCCTTGGCGTCGTCGTGCATCGCGCGGATGTCGCCGCCCGCGCACAGGCCGCGCTCGCCCGCGCCGGTCAGCACGACGGCGCGTATCCGGTCGTCGGCGGCCCAGTCGTCCAGGGTGGTGCGCAGGGCGGTGACCATGCCGTGGGTCAGCGAGTTGAGTGCCCGCGGACGGTTCAGCACGAGCCGTCCGACGCCGCCGTCCAGGAACGCCTGGACCTCCGCCACCTCTGCGCTCATCGGGCCCGCTCCCGTTCCTCGGTGATGTCGACGTCGTGCGGAGTCCGCCGGGGCCCGGTGGCGCCCCACGTCGTCCGCTGTTCGTTGCTACCGGTTGCCGGCGGTTGCTGTCGGTTCTCGCCGGTTCCTGCCGGAACCCCCGGCGTCCACCGTACCGGGGGCGGCGGGCAGTTCCGATCACCGGGCCGGAGGGCGGGAGCGTGCGGCCGTGGTTCAGGGCCAGGCGCGCAGGGCGAGTTCGGCGGTGCGGGCCAGATCGGCGGCGGTGGCGCCGTCCCGGGCCTGCTGCGACATGCCCTGGAGGACCGTGCCGAAGTAGCCGGCCAGCGCCTCCGGATCGGCCTCGGGCGGCAGTTCGCCGTCCTGCCGGGCCTGGCGCAGCCGGGCCTCGAAGGTCCGCAGGTTCCCGTTGCGCAGCTCGCGCAGATGCTCCTGGATTCCGGCGTCCTGCGGAGTGACGTTGGTGGCCGCGGAGATGACCAGGCAGCCCGCCGGGTGAGACGGGTCCGGGTAGACGGCCGCGGCCTCGCGCAGGATGCGGGCGAAGGCGCCGTACGCGGTGGGCTCCTGTCCCAGGGCGGCGGCCACGAACGCACCGGCCGGGGAGTGGCGGTACTGGCGGACCACCTCTTCGAACAGCGACTGCTTGTCGCCGAAGGCCGCGTACAGGCTGCCGGGGCGGATGCCCATGGCGGTGGTGAGGTCGGTGACGGAGGTGGCCTCGTAGCCGAGCCGCCAGAACAGCCGGGTGGCCGCGGCCAGCGCCTCGGCGCGGTCGAAGGCCGGCGGGCGGCCGCGCCGGGGGCGGCGCGGGGCGTCGGCCGCCTCGCCTTCGGGTGCCTCTGGTGCTGCGTACGCCTCTGCCATGCGCCGAATTTTAGAGCACTCGCTCAAAAAGTGTGTGCTAGCGTCTTTCTTGAGCGACCGCTCAACAATTGTTCCGAACGTTGCAGGAGGGGCTCGGACGGCGGCCGGATCATCAACATCTCCAGCGGC
Source organism: Kitasatospora sp. NPDC101235 (assembly GCF_044767505.1). Lineage (NCBI taxonomy): Bacteria > Bacillati > Actinomycetota > Actinomycetes > Kitasatosporales > Streptomycetaceae > Kitasatospora > Kitasatospora sp. NPDC101235. The sequence goes on along the minus strand of NZ_JBIWNZ010000011.1, from coordinate 258,647 downwards.
GTCGCCCGGCTGGCGATGCCTGAGATCATCGCCTACGGCGCGACCAAGGGGGCGCTGGACACCTTCACCCTCAACCTCGCCAAGCAGCTCGGCCCGCGCGGGATCACCGTGAACTCCGTCGCGCCCGGCTTCGTGGACACCGACGTCAACGCGGGCTGGCTGCGCGGCAACGCGGAGGCGGAGGCGTACGCGGCCTCGGCTGCCGCGCTCGGTCGGGTCGGGCAGCCGGACGACATCGCGGACGTCGTCGCGTTCCTCGCCTCCGACGACGCCCGCTGGGTGACCGGGCGGGTGGTCGACGCCGCGGGCGGGTTGGGGCTGTAGGCGCGGGTGTAGGCGGGGGCTGGGCTGCGGACAGCGATGGGCCAACGGATGACAGCTGACAGATGATGAAATCTGTCAGCTGTCATCCGTTTGCTGTTATCTGTTCGTCGTTCGCTGTCCGCGGCTGTCCGCTACAAGCGACCCCTCAGCCCCGCACGCGCCCCGAGACCTCGCCGAACCCGACCACGGTGCCGTCCGGCCCGGGTGCGGTGGCGGTGATGGTCACCTCGTCGCCGTCCTCCAGGAAGGTCCGGGTCGTCCCGTCCGGGAGCTTCAACGGCTCCTCGCCGTTCCAGGTCAGCTCGATCAGCGCACCCCGGGTGTCCCGCTCCGGCCCGCTGACCGTCCCCGAAGCGAACAGGTCGCCGGTGCGCAGCGAAGCGCCGTTGACGGTCATGTGGGTCAGCTGCTGCTGCGCCGTCCAGTACATGGTGGCGAACGGCGGCCGGGAGACCGGGTGCCCGTTCAGCCGGACCTCCATCGCCAGGTCCAGGCCCCACGGCTCGCCGTCCCGGTCGTCCAGGTACGCCAGCGGCTCGACGTCGCGCGCCGGCGGCGTGACCCGGGCGTGCTCCAGCGCCTCCAGCGGGACGATCCACGGCGAGACCGAGGTCGCGAAGGACTTGCCGAGGAACGGGCCGAGCGGCACGTACTCCCAGGCCTGGATGTCTCGCGCCGACCAGTCGTTGAGCAGGCAGACGCCGAAGACGTGCTCGCGGAAGTCGTCCAGCGGGACCGGCCGGCCCAGCTCCGACGGCGTGCCGACGACGAAGCCGACCTCGGCCTCGATGTCCAGCCGGCGCGACGGGCCGAAGGTCGGCGCGGCGTCGGTGGGCGCCTTGCGCTGCCCGTGCGGCCGCACCACCGGGGTGCCGGAGACCACGACCGTGCCCGCCCGCCCGTGGTAACCGATCGGCAGATGCTTCCAGTTGGGGGTGAGCGGCTCCGAGCCCGGGCGGAAGATCCGGCCCAGGTTGGTGGCGTGGTGCTCCGAGGCGTAGAAGTCGACGTAGTCGGCGACCTCGAACGGCAGGTGCAGCTCGACCTCGCCGGCCGGCAGCAGCGCCGGTGACAGCGCCTCACGGAAGGACTCGTCGGTGAGCCAGGTGGTGAGGTCGGTCCGCACCCGGGTCCAGGCCGGGCGCCCCGCAGCCATCAGCGGGTTGAGCGAGTCCGCGTCCAGCAGCACCGAGGGCGCGCCGGCCGCGCGGGCGGCCGCCCCGGCGTCCAGCACGAAGTCCCCGACGCGCACGCCGATCCGGCGCCGCCCGGGCTGGTCGGCGGCGGTGAACACGCCGTACGGCAGGTTGTGCACGCCGAACGGCGAGTCCTGGGCGCTGGTGAGCCAGCTGCGGGGGGTGGTCAACGGTCCTCCTGGTGCAGTGGACTGGGCGACGACAGCAGGCCGAGTGCGGCCAGGTCGCCCAGGGGCTCGGCGATGCTACAGGTGCCGAACGCGGTGAACGAGTTGCGGATCACCGTAACCTGACGGTCCGTCAGTGAACGTACCGCCTTGGCCAGCGCCTCGCCGTCGCGCTCCGCCAGCACCGCCGCGGCCGCGGCCCGGTCGGTCTCCTGTGCGGCCAGCAGCACGTTCAGGAAGCCGTGGTGCTCGAAGCCGGTCTCCGGGTCGGTGTGCCGGACGGCGTTGTGCAACCCGGCCGTGCACTTGTACGGCAGTCCGCGCCGCGCGCAGCCGGTCAGGAAGGCGGCCAGCTCGTCCTCGTCCGGGAACGCCTCGGCGACCAGCCCGCCGGTGCGGAACTTCGCCCGGTACGGGCTGTCCACCAGCGCGTCCAGGACGGCGTCCAGACCGTCCCCGCGCAGGAGTTCGCGCGGCAGTTCGACGGCGGCCGGGACGTCCGGCGGCAGCAGCCGGTCCAGCGCGGCCACCGCCTCGACGACGTCCCGGGTGGCCAGTTCGACGCCGGCCAGGTCGAACGGCGCGGCGGCGGCGAGCGCCGGGGCGAGCTCGGTGCTGCCCCCCGGCAGCACCAGCCCGACCTTGAGCGGCGGGTCGCCCGCCGCCGCCGAGTCGTCCGCCCCCGCTGTGCCCCTCTCGGCCGCGGCAGCCGTCACGGCCGCGGAACCCGCGGCCGTGGAAGGGCCGCCGGTCGTGAGGGAGTTCGTGACCACGGCGGCCAGTTCGCCCAGCCGGCCCGCCCCGCAGAGGAAGGGGCCGACCGCCTCGGCGTACCAGGCCGCGCGGTGCACCCGGTGTGCGGGCACCGCGTCGACGACCGGCAGGTTCCCCGGCGGGAACACCGCCGCGTCGTCGAACAGTCCGTGGAACAGCTCGGGGATCACTCCCCCCGAAGGCAGCGCGTTCATCGCCCGGGCCCCCGACCGGCCCAGGTCCAGGCATAGTCGGGGTCCTCGCCGGCCCGGCCGCCCTCGCCGAGCTCCAGTGGGCGGAAGGTGTCCACCATGACGGCCAGCTCGTCGAAGAACTCCGCGCCGATGCTGCGCTCGTACGCCCCCGGCTGCGGCCCGTGGGTGTGCCCGCCGGGGTGCAGCGAGATCGAGCCCTGGCCGATGCCGGAGCCCTTGCGGGCCGCGTAGTCGCCGCCGCAGTAGAACATGACCTCGTCGCTGTCCACGTTGGCGTGGTAGTACGGCACCGGGATCGACAGCGGGTGGTAGTCCACCTTGCGCGGAACGAAGTTGCAGATCACGAAGCCGTTGCCCTCGAACACCTGGTGGGCCGGCGGCGGCTGGTGGATCCGGCCGGTGATCGGCTCGAAGTCCTTGACGTTGAAGGCGTACGGGTACAGGCAGCCGTCCCAGCCGACCACGTCGAAGGGGTGGTGCGGCACGGTGTAGCGGGTGCCCGCGATCCCGTTCGGGCCGCGGTGCTTGACCAGCACGTCGACGTCCCCGGGGGCTTCGACGACCAGCGGGCCGACCGGTCCGCGGAAGTCCCGTTCGCAGTACGGCGCGTGCTCCAGCAGCTGCCCGTACTTGGAGAGGTAGCGCTTGACCGGGGTGATGTGGCTGTTCGCCTCGATGCAGTACGCGCGCAGCGGCTCGTCGCCGGCCGGCACCCAGCGGTGGGTGGTGGCGCGCGGGATGATCACGTAGTCGCCCTGCCCGACCTCGATCGAGCCGAACACCGTCTCGACCGTGCCGGAGCCGGACTCCACGTACACGCACTCGTCGCCCAGCCCGTTGCGGTAGAGCTCGCTCGGGGCCCCGGCGGCGACGTACGAGATCCGCACGTCGCCGTTGCCGAGGACCAGCCGACGGCTGCCGACGACGTCCGCGGACTTCCAGTCCTGGTCCGTGAACAGCTCGTGCAGCTTGAGGTGACGGGGGAGGAGCGGGTGGTTGGGCACCGTGGACTGGTCCGGCAGCTCCCAGGGCACCGCGTTGACCACCGCCGAGGGGATGCCCCGGTGGTAGAGCAGTGAGGAGTCCGAGGAGAACCCCTCCTCGCCCATCAACTCCTCGTAGTACAGCCCGCCTTCGGGGGTGCGGTGCTGGGTGTGCCGCTTGGGCGGGATGTTGCCCAGCTGCCGGTAGTACGCCATCTCCGTGGTCCTCCTCGACCGTATGGCAGAGATCCGTTCGGTGAACCGGTCAGAGACCGGTTCGTCGGAGCCCCTCGACGCTCACAGGTTGCCGCGCCGGTCCTGCTCGCGCTCGATGGACTCGAAGAGCGCCTTGAAGTTGCCCTTGCCGAACCCGAGCGAACCGTGCCGCTCGATGAACTCGTAGAAGACGGTGGGGCGGTCGCCGATCGGCTTGGTGAAGATCTGCAGCAGGTAGCCGTCCTCGTCGCGGTCGACCAGGATGCCACGCTTCTTCAGTTCCTCGATCGGCACCCGGACCTTGCCGATCCGCTCGCGCAGCTCCGGGTCGTCGTAGTAGGCGTCCGGGGTGGAGAGGAACTCCACGCCGCGCGCCCGCAGCACGTCCACGGTGGTGAGGATGTCGTTGGTGGCGAGCGCCATGTGCTGGCAGCCGGGGCCGGTGTAGAACTCCAGGTACTCGTCGATCTGGGACTTCTTCTTGGCGACGGCCGGCTCGTTGAGCGGGAACTTCACCCGGTGGTTGCCGCTGGCGACGACCTTGGACATCAGCGCGGAGTACTCGGTGGCGATGTCGTCGCCGACGAACTCGGCCATGTTCACGAAGCCCATGACGCGGTTGTAGAACGACACCCACTCGTCCATCCGGCCCAGCTCGACGTTGCCGACGGCGTGGTCGAGGGCCTGGAAGAGGCGCTTGGGCGAGCCCTCCGGGTGGGTGACCTTGCTTTCCGCGGCGACGTAGCCCGGCAGGTACGGGCCGTGGTAGCGGGAGCGGTCGATCAGGGTGTGGCGGGTCTCGCCGTAGGTGGCGATGGCCGCGCGGCGCACGGTGCCGTTCTCGTCCGAGACGTCGTTCGGCTCCTCCAGCACGGTGGCGCCGCACGCGCGGGCGTGCTCGATGCACTTGTCGACGTCCGGGACCTCCAGGGCGAGGTCGACGACGCCGTCGCCGTGGCGGCGGTGGTGGTCCAGCAGCGGGCTGCCCGGCTGGACACCGCCCTTGATCACGAAGCGGCAGGAGCCGGAGCGGAGCACGTACGCCTTGCGGTCCCGACGGCCGGTCTCCGGTCCGGAGTAGGCGACCAGCTCCATGCCGAAGACGACCTGGTAGAACTGGGCCGTCTGGGTGGCGTTGCCGACCACGAAGACGACCGCGTCCTGGGCCGTCACCGGGAAGGGATCGGCGGCTGCGTCGTGCTCGACGAGGCCGACGAGGCGGCGCAGCTGGTCGGCGTCAAGACCGGCCTCGCGCTCCTCGGGGGTCAACTCAAGGGCGTGGGACTGCGGGGTCATCGCTCGTTCCTCCACTTCGGGCCTCGCCGTCGAGGCTTCCGCCGGATCACGACCGCACCGCGAACGGGTGGGCGGTGTGGTTGCGGAGAGCTTGCTACTGTCGGGATGGTTGGGCAACAGGTCGGATTTCGACTGCTCAATGTGTACAAGCTGGTCAGGAAATCCCGCTGTCGGCTGCACAAAATGCGCTGCTGACCGGGAGTGATACACGAAGTCTGCGCAATGGGGCGGTCACGCACTTCCGCGGCCGGTGGGGTGCGGGAGGTGGCGGAGGAACCAGTCCGAGGCCAGCTCGGCGACCCGGTCCAGGGTCCCCGGCTCCTCGAACAGGTGGCTCGCGTGCGGCACCACCGCCAATGCGGTCTCGCAGCGCAGCCGGCTCCGGGCCTGCCGGTTGAGGTCGAGCACGGTGGAGTCCAGGGAGCCGACGACGAGCAGCGTCGGGGCGCGCACCCGGGCCAGCGCGTCGGGCGAGGCGAGGTCCGGGCGACCGCCCCGGGAGACCACGGCGCGCACGGCCGGGCCCAGCTCGGCGGCGGTGTGCAGCGCGGCCGCGGCGCCCGTACTGGCGCCGAACAGGCCGAGCGGCAGGCCCCGGGTCTCGGGCACGACGGTGTCCGGGCCGCCCTCCGCGGGGCCCAGCCGCCGGGCGACGGCGGTCAGCCGCCCGCCCAGCAGCGTCACGTCGAACACGTTCCGCCGGTCGGGTTCCTCGTCCTCGGTGAGCAGGTCGAACAGCAGCGTGGCCAGACCGGTGCGGTTCAGGTACTCGGCGACGTACCGGTTGCGCGGGCTGTGCCGGCCGCTGCCGCTGCCGTGCGCGAAGACGACGACTCCGCGCGCTCCGGCCGGGGCGGTCAGCCGGCCCGCCAGGCGGACCCCGGCGACGGGCAGCAGCAGCTCGCGGTCCACCCCGGTGGAGGCCGCGGGCGGGTCGCCGCCGGCCTCGGCCAGCAGCCGCAGCACCTCCTCGTCCTCGGTCTGCGAGAAGTCGGCGTAGAACTCGCCGATCGCGTAGAACGGGGACGGCGTGTCGACGCAGACCAGTTCGTCGGCGACCTCGCCGAGGCGCTCGGTCCAGTCCGCGGGCGCGACCGGCACCGCGAGCACCACCCGGGCCGCGCCGTGCTTCCGGACGATCCGGCAGGCCGCCCGGGCGGTCGACCCGGTGGCGATGCCGTCGTCCACCACGACCACCGTGCGTCCGCGCAGGTCGGCGGGTGGCCGGTCGCCCCGGTAGCGGCGGGCCCGGCGCTGGAGCTCGGCGCGCTCGCGCCGCTCCACCTCGGCCAGTTGCTCGTCGGTGACCGCGGAGAACCGGATCACCTCGTCGTTCAGCACCCGGACGCCGCCCTCGCCGATCGCCCCCATGCCGAGCTCGGGCTGGTAGGGCACGCCGAGCTTGCGGATCACGCAGATGTCCAGCGGCGCGCCGAGCGCCGCGGCGACCTCGGCGGCCACCGGCACGCCGCCCCTCGGCAGCGCCACGATCACGGTGTCGGGGCCGGTCAGGTGGCCCAGGCGGGCGGCCAGCCGACGGCCCGCCTCGGCGCGGTCGGCGAAGTGGGTGAAGTGGGTTCCGGTGACGTGCATGACACGGCCTCCGGTTCCACCGTACGTCGTTCCGGCCGGCTCGGGGCGGTCCGGGCCCGCGGCATGGGCCTCGGCGACGACCGGAGCTCCCCGCAGAGGTGAACCGGGGGTGCCGGCCCGCCGGCCGGCACCCCCGGGGTCCTTTCTCCGGTGCGCTACGGCTGCATCTCGTACGCGCCGGAGAGCGCCTCGACCTGCGCCCACACCCGGGTGTCCCGCGCCGGGTCGGCGACCGGGCGGCGCACGTTCGCCAGCGCCCAGGCGGCCTGCTCCTCGGTGGCGGAGGCCTTGCCGTGCAGCTCGGTGGCGTGCGCGGAGAAGTCGCGGACCAGCGCGTCGAAGATCCGGTCCAGCACGTCGCCGCCGTGGTCGGCGGCGGTCAGGCCGGTCAGCTCGGCCTGCTCCAGCACCAGCTGGCCGTAGACGATCAGCGCGAACAGCTGGCCGATCTCCAGCAGGAAGTCCAGGTCCGCCTGCTGCTCCTTGCTCGGCGCATTTTCGAGCAGCAGCGCGCAGAAGCCGTCGGCCTGTTCGCGGAAGCGGGCGACGTTGGGCAGTTCGGCGTGGCGGTCGTAGGCGGTGCGCCAGTCGTGGAAGCGGATCGCGCCGAGGCCGCGGGCCGGGCCCTGCCGGAACAGGAAGGCGTCGTCGGCGGCGTCCAGGCGGGTCGGCACCGGGGCGTAGTCGGCCGGGGCGAACAGGTAGTTGCCCATGAACTTGAGGATCAGCGCCAGGTTGACGTGGACGGTGCCCTCCAGCTTCGGCAGGCCGCGGATGTCCTTCGCGGCCTTGTCGAAGTAGGTGTCCGCCTCGAAGCCCTTGGCCGCGATGACGTCCCACATCAGGTCGATGACCTTCTCGCCCTCGGTGGTGACCTTCATCTTGGTCATCGGGTTGAACAGCAGGTAGCGGCGGTCCTCGGGGGAGGCGGTGCGGAAGTAGTCCACGGCCCGCGCGCTGAACAGCTTCATCGCCACCAGACGGACGTACGCGTCCGTCAACTCCCGCTTGACGTGCGGGAAGTCGGTGACCCGCTTGCCGTACAGCACCCGGTTGTGGGCATGCGTGACGGCCTCGTACATCGCGTGCTCGCAGATGCCGACCGAGGCGGTGCAGAGGTTGAACTTGCCGACGTTGACGGTGTTGAGGGCGGCGTCGAAGGCGGCCTGGCCGGTGTGCAGCACGTCCTCGGCGCGCACCGGGTAGTCCTCCAGGCGGAACTCGCTGACGTACATCTGCGCGTTCACCACGTTCTTGACCAGGTGGTACGCGTCGTGGCGGCTGTCGGCGGCGAAGAAGACGTAACCCTCCGGGCCCTCGACGTCCGAGCGGCGGCCGAACACCGAGACCAGGCCGGCCACGTTGCCGTTGCCGATGTAGTACTTGGAGCCGGTCGCGGTGAAGCCGCCCTCGCCGTCCGGGGTGAGGATCATGTCGGTGGAGTAGATGTCGGCGCCGTGGGTGCGCTCGGAGAGGCCGAAGGCCATCACGTGGCCGTCCGCGAGGAGCTTGGCGGCGCGGGCGCGGACGGCCTCGTTCTCGCTCTGCCAGACCGGGCCGAGGCCCAGGATGGTGACCTGCCAGGTGTACCAGTAGCCGAGGCCGTAGAAGCCGAGGATCTCGTTCAGCTCGGCGATCCGCGCGGTGTCCCAGCGCTTGTCGGTGTCGGCCGCGGCGGGGGTCAGGAACTCCGCGAACAGGCCCTCCTTCGCGGCGAACTCCAGGAAGTCTGCATACCAGCTGCGGTCGATGTAGGTGTCGATCAGCGCCTTCTTGCCGCGGGACTCGAACCAGTCCACCGTCGCGCGCAGCAGCCGGCGGGTCGGCTCGTCGAACTGTGCGGGGTCATAGCTACGCGGGTTGAAGAGCATCGAGGGGCTCCCGAGGGGTCGAGGGTGTGGGGAGGGCGGGTGGCGGGCCGACAGGGTTCGGATGACAGATAACAGATGACAGATTTCAGAGTCTGTCATCTGTTATCTGTCATCCGTTGCCTGTCGGCTGTCCGCCGTCGTCCGGCGCCTGTCGGCCGGCCGGGACGGCAGGCCGGGGCGGCAGGCCGGGGCGGCAGGACGGGGTGGCGGGTCAGGACGGCCGGTCGGCAGCGAGGCGGCGCAGGGTGGCGAGCACGTCGTCGAGCCAGGCGAGGGTCATCCGCTCGTACTCGATGCCGCCGCGCAGCACCACGTGCTGCAACTGCTGCCCGGCGTCGAGCGCGGTGGCGTCGGGGAAGTCCCGCTGCTCGCCGTGCAGGTAGCGGGCGAGCAGGGCGGCGTGGCTCTCGCGGTGGCGTTCGACCTCGGAGACCAGCGCGGCCGGGTCGTCGAAGGCGGCGGCCCGGATCTTGACCGCGAGTTCGTGCCTGACGGTCTCCGGCTCGACCGGTTCGCGCAGCCAGTCGGCCAGCACGGCCCGTCCGGCCTCGGCCGCCGAATAGACCTTCTTGTCCGGACGTCCGTCCTGGGGGATCTCCTGCGCGGCCACCCAGCCGTCCGCCTCCATCCGCCGCAGCACCCGGTAGATCTGTTGGTGGGTGGCGGTCCAGAAGCGCCCGATCGAGCGGTCGAAGCGCCGGGCCAGCTCGTAGCCGGAGCCGGGCTGCTCCAGCAGCGAGACGAGGATCGCGTGCTCCAGTGCCATGGCCCGCATCCTGCTATGCAACGAGTTGCATAGGCAATGGCGACCCGGATGGTTGAGACGCAGGTCACCGGCGTGATCGGATGGTTATCTGCCATTCCGGACCATCAGGTGCAAAACGCTAGATAAGCGCCAGAATGGGTACGGGGCAAGCGCCTTACCGGTTCCGACCACAGGAGGTGGTATCGGTGGCAACCCATATCCCGACGACGGGCATGGAGCACCATCCGGACATCGTCGAACTGCGCGAACGCTACGAGCGGGTCACGACGACCCCCCGCGCCCAGGGCGTGGAAGCCCTGGCCGTCCTGGCCGGTCTCTTCCTGGCGGCATCGCCATGGATCGTCGGCTTCACCGCATACAGCACCCTGACCGTGACCTGCCTGATCGTGGGTCTGGCCTACACGGTCCTGATGGCCGGCTACGGATCGGCCTACGAACGCACCCACGCGCGGGCCTGGGCCGCCGCCGCGCTCGGTGTCTGGACGATCATCTCCCCCTGGGTCGTCTCCGGGTCCGTCGCGCACGGCAAGAACATCGTGACCTGCATCATCGTGGGTGCCGTGATGTTCCTGCTCGGCCTCGCGGCGATCTCGATGGCGACCATGACCTCGAACGGAGCGTCGATGCGGCGCGGCCGGGCCGGCCGTGCCAAGGGCTGATCTTCCCCGCAGCCCGTGACCGGGGCGCGGAGGGCGCAGCCGCCCACCGCGCCCCGGTGCGCGTCCGCGGGCGTTCCGCAACGTGCGTGCAAGGGCGTTCTCCCAACGTGCGTGAAGGCGCGCCCTGACGCGGGCCGGCCATCGCAGGGCGCACTAAGGGCGCGTCATCCGCAGCACATCCAGGGCCTCGTCCAGCTGCTCCGTGGTGAGCCGTCCCTGCTCGACGTAGCCGCGCTCCACCACCACCTGACGGATCGTCTTGCGCTCGGCCAGCGCCTGCTTGGCGACCTTCGCGGCCTCCTCGTACCCGATGTAGCGGTTCAGCGGGGTCACCACCGAGGGTGAGGACTCCGCGTACTCCCGGGCCCGTTCGACGTTGGCGGTGATGCCGTCCACCGTCCGGTCGGCCAGCAGTCGGGCGCTGTTGGCGAGCAGCCGCACCGACTCCAGCACGTTGCGGGCGATCACCGGGAGCATCACGTTCAGCTCGAAGTTGCCGCTCGCGCCCGCCAGCGTGACCGTCGCGTCGTTGCCCACCACCTGGGCGGCGACCATCAGTACCACCTCGGGCAGCACCGGGTTCACCTTGCCCGGCATGATCGACGAACCGGGCTGGAGATCCGGCAGGTTGATCTCGCCGAGCCCGGTGCGCGGACCGGAGCCCATCCACCGCAGGTCGTTCGCGATCTTCGTGAACCCGACTGCCACCGTGCGCAGTTGACCGCTCAGCTCGACCAGGGCGTCCCGTGCGCCCTGCGCCTCGAAGTGGTTCCGGGCCTCGGTCAGCGGCAGGTCGGTCATGCGGGCGACCTCCGCGATGACGGCCGCCGGGAAACCGGGCGGGGTGTTGATGCCGGTGCCCACAGCCGTCCCGCCGAGCGGGAGTTCGGCGACCCGGGGGAGGGTGGCCAGCAGTCGCTCCCGCCCGTGCCGCACCTGCGCCGCGTAGCCGCCGAACTCCTGGCCGAGCGTGACGGGCGTGGCGTCCATCAGGTGCGTACGGCCCGACTTGACCACCCGGGCGAACTCGGCGGCCTTGCGCTCCAGCGCCTCCGCGAGGTGCTCCAGCGCCGGCACCAGGTCGTGCGTGACGGCGGCGGTGGCGGCGATGTGGATCGAGGACGGGAAGACGTCGTTGGACGACTGGCTGGCGTTGACGTGGTCGTTCGGGTGGACCGGCCGGCCCAGCCGCTCACTGGCCAGGGTGGCGATCACCTCGTTGGTGTTCATGTTGGACGAGGTGCCCGAGCCGGTCTGGAACACGTCCACCGGGAACTGGTCGTCCCAGCGCCCCTCCGCGACCTCCCCGGCCGCCGCCGCGATCGCCTCCGCCGTTTCGTCGTCCAGCACCCCGAGCCGGGCGTTCACCCGGGCCGCGGCGGCCTTGATCCGGGCCAGCGCGGCGATGTGCGCCGGCTCCAGCCGCTGGCCGGACACCGGGAAGTTCTCCACCGCCCGCTGCGTCTGCGCCTGCCACTTCGCGTCGGCCGGCACCCTGACCTCGCCCATCGAGTCGTGCTCGATCCGGTACTCCTGCGGCTTCTCCTGCTGGCCACCCATCGCGCGCTGCACCTCCTGTACGGGCCCGACCGGCCCGGAACGGATCTCCGATCACCACAGCCGCGCGTGGGGCGCAGGTATTTCCGGTCGGGTGATCCGGTTCCGGGCCCGGCGCCTACCGCCGAGGCAGCGCGGCGCGGACCAGCTCGCCCGGGGCGGTGGAGGCCTGGAGGACGAGGTCGCCGCCCGGGGCCCAGACGCCGGAGCCGCCCGAGCTCTCCGGGTACTCGCCGGTGGCCCCGGCGCAGGTCGCCAGCACGCACCACACCCCGTGGGCGGCCGCCCGGTCGCGGAAATGGCCGTCCCGGCGCTCGGCCTGGGCGGCGCCAGGCCCGTAGAGGGTGGAGGCGACGTAGGCGTCGATGCCGAGCGCGGCGGTCTCCTCGGCGTGCGCCGGGTCGGCGGCGTCCGCGCAGACGGCCAGGCCGAGCCGCAGGCCGTCCAGCTCCAGGACGACGGGCTTCTCGCCGGGGACGAAGCGCTCGACCTCGGCGCCGTGCAGGCGCATCTTCCGGTAGACGACCTCGGCGCCCTCCCCGGTGACCGCCAGCGTGGCGATGGACTCGCGCCCGTCGGTCTCGGCGACCGGTGCCCCGACCAGGGCGACGGCACCGGTGGCGGCACAGGCCGCCACCAGCGGCGCGAGGCGGGCGTCCGCCGGGTCGACGGCCGGTGCGGCCAGGTCGTAGCCGGTCAGCGACAGCTCGGGGAACACCACCAGCCGGGTGCCGGCCTCCCGCACCGCCGCGGCGTGCAGGGCGACGTTCTCGGACACGGTGTCCGGACGGCCGGCGGCGGCGCAGACGGGCTGGGCGACGGCGACGGTCAGTGCTGCGGGAACGGGAGAGTTCGCGAGCGAGGACGCGGACGAGGGCATGGCGGAGCCTCCGGCGGGCGGGGTGGGGTGATCGTGCTCAACCTATGCGCCCGCCGAGGACACGGGCAACAGAGCTCGGGCGAGGTACTGGGCAGGTGGGCCGGGCTCCCGGGCCGATCGAACTGATCTCACTCGAAGGAGTGAGATCCGGGGCGGATGCTTCAAACTGCCGTGCGCCCCTCCATACGCTCCGGACCGGGCCGGGCGGACTCCGGCCGGACCCGGATCGCCGTAGCCCGGCCCCGGGGGACCAGTGCGAGGGGGCGGACGGACGGATGACCACGGAACACGGCCCGGTGGGCGGAACGGGTGGCGGGGCGACACCGGAGGGGATGACCCCAATGAATGCCCTGGTGGCCGCCCCTGCGAAGGCCCCTGCGAAGGCCCTTGCGAAGGCCGACACGAAGGCTGACGCGAAGGCCCCTTCGACCGCCCCGGCGGACACGCGGAAGAGCACCCCCGGCGGCCTCACCCGCCGGCGGCTGCTGGGCGCGTCCGCGGCGCTCGGCGGCGCGGCCTGGCTGCTGCGCGGCACCATCGGCCCGGACAGTGCCGAGGCCGCCGCGCCCGTACCGCCCGGACTGCCCGCCGGCACCGAGCTCTACCAGCGGGTCTTCCAGAACTGGTCCGGCGAGATCCGCACCGACCAGCTGTGGACCTGCGCGCCCCGCACCCCCGAGGAGGTCCCGGCCCTCGCCGACTGGGCGCACGCCAACGGCTGGCGGCTGCGCGCCTCCGGCTACCGGCACACCTGGGCGCCGCTCACCGTCGCCACCGGGACTCCGGAGAGCGCCCGGATCCTGCTCGTGGACACCAGCCGCTACCTCACCGCCATCAGCGCCGACGCGCCCGGCACCGTCCGGGTGCAGACCGGCGCCACCATGGAGGCCCTGCTCACGCACCTGGCCGCCCGCGGCCTCGGCCTGACCGCCTGCCCGGCCCCCGGCGAGATCACCGTCGGTGGTGTGCTCGCCATCGGCGGCCACGGCACCGCCGCGCCGGCGGCGGGGGAGGTACGGCCGGAGGGGCACGGGTACGGCTCGGTCAGCAACCAGGTCGTCCGACTCACGGCCGTCGTCCTCGACCCGGCCACCGGCCGCTACACGCTGCGCACCTTCGACCGCTCCGAGGCCGACAGTGCCGCCTTCCTGGTGCACCTGGGCCGCGCCTTCCTCACCGAGGTGGTGCTGCGGGCGGGTGCCGACCGGCCGCTGCGCTGCGTCAGCCGGCTCGACATCCCGGCAGGCGAGCTCTTCGCCCGCCCGGGCACCGGCGCGGGCACCGGCGCGGGCACCGGCGCGGGCGCCGGTACGGGTGCCGGTGCGGACACCGGTGGGGGCGGCGTTCTCGGCGGAGTGCTCGGGGGAGTGCTCGGGGGAGTGCTGGGCGGCGTCCTCGGCGGCGGGGGAGGCCCGCGCACCCTCGCCGACTTCGTGGAGCGCGACGGTCGGGCCGAGGTGATCTGGTTCGCCTACACCGAGTACCCCTGGCTCAAGACCTGGAGCGTCACCCCGAACAGGCCGCTCGCCTCCCTGGCCGTCGACCACCCCTACAACTACCCCTTCTCGGACAGCATTCCGGAACCGGTCGCCCGGCTCGCCGACGAGATCGTCACCGGCGCCTGGGCATCGGCTCCGGTGTTCGGCCAACTCCAGTACCTGGTCGCGAAGGTGGCGCTCACCGGAGACATCACGGACGTCCTGCTCTCCGGCGGGCTGCTGCGCCGACTGCTCAGCGGCGAGGTGCTCACCCACCTGCTCGCGGGCGGGCTGCGCTCCGACCTCTGGGGCCCCTCCCGCACCCTGCTCCACTACATCCGCCCGACCACCCTGCGGGTCACCGCGAACGGCTACGCGGTCCTCGCCAAGCGCGCCGACCTCCAGTGGGTGGTGAGCGAATTCGCCGCCCATTACCGGGAGTTGCTCGCCACCTACCAGGCTCGGGGCGAGTTCCCGGTGAACGGCGCGGTGGAGATCCGGGTCACCGGCCTGGACGACCCGGCCTCCTCCGGCGTCCCCGGCGCCCGGCCCCCGCTGCTGTCCGCGCTGCGCCCGCGCGCCGACCGCCCCGAGTGGGACACAGCGGTCTGGCTGGACGTCCTCGCCTTCCCCGGCACTCCCGGACTGGAGCGCTTCGCCCGGGAGTTGGAGCAGTGGCTGTTGCGCACCTTCGACGGCACCCGGGCGGGCCTTCGGGTCGAGTGGTCCAAGGGCTGGGCCTACACCGACGCCGCCGCCTGGTCCGATCCCGACGTGATCGACCGGGCCGTCCCCGAAAGTCTGCGGGCCGGCGGCGGGCCCGGCTGGGACGAGGCGGTCGCCGTCCTGGACCGCCACGACCCGCACCGGGTGTTCGGAAACCCCTTCCTGGACGGGCTGTTGAAGTAGCCGAAGCGCGCGCCGCGCGATGGCCGGCGATCCGTCAGATGTGCTCCATGACGATCACCGCGAGGGTGTCCGGAGCCAGGGCGCGGAACACGTGCGGAGCGTCGCCCGGGTAGCTCACGTAGTCGCCCGGGCCCAGCTCGACCGGCGCCTCCGTCGGCCCGACCAGTGCCCGTCCGGCACCGATCAGCACGTGCTCGACGGTGCCGGGCATGTGGGGATCGGATGCCCTGGTCTCGCCCGGCTGCGCCTCGATCCGGTAGATGTCGCGCCGGGCGTTGGGCGGGCAGGAGGAGAGCACGGTGGCGGCGTAGTCGGCGCGCTCGGAGTGGGTCACCGGGCCCTCGCCGGCCCGGATCACCTTGACCGCCGGGCGCGGCGGGTCCACCAGTCGGCTGAACGGCACGTTCAGTGCGACCCCGAGCGCCCAGAGCGTCTCCACACTGGGGTTGCCCGCGCCCGACTCCAGCTGGGACAGCGTGGACTTGGCGATGCCGGCGCGCCGGGCCAGCTCGGCCATCGACAGCCCGCTGCGCTCGCGCTCGCGCCGGATCGAGGCGGCGATCTGTCCGATCAGCTCGGTGCCGCTGCCGCTGCCGTCGCCATTGCCGCTGCCGGTGGCGCCGCTTGAGCCGCGGGGGCCCGTGGCCGGGGTGGTCTGGTCACTCATGCTCGCCACTCACGCTTCCTCCTGGCCCCTTCCGCGGCTCCCGGTCGGCTGATGCCGCCGTTCATGCTGCCACGGTCGGACCCCGGCCGTCGTTCGCCCGATCGGCCTGCCTGTTCGCCTTGACGAACGAGGTTGAGTTGTTCACTCTAATGAACATGCGTTCGCTCATTCGAACACTGGAACGTGCCACGCTCCGGGACATCGCTCTGGTCTGCCTGGCCGACGCCCTCGTCGGCGCCTCCTTCGGCGCGATCAGCGTCTCCGGCGGTCTGCCCCTCTGGGTGCCGATCGCCCTCTCCGTCCTCGTGTTCGCCGGCGGCTCCCAGTTCGCGGCGGTCGGCGTGGTGCTCTCCGGCGGCGGCGCCCTCGCCGCGGTCGCCACCGGACTGGTGCTCAACGCCCGGCTGCTGCCCTTCGGCTTCACCGTGGCCGACGTGCTCGACGGCCCACGGTGGCGACGGCTGGCGGGGGCGCAGCTGCTCACCGACGAGACCGCCGCCTTCGCCCTGCAGCAGAGCGAGCCGCGCCGGCGCCGGGCCGTGTACTGGCTCTGCGGGATCGCCCTGTTCGTGGTCTGGAACATCTCGGTGCTGCTCGGCGCGCTCGCGGGCGGGCTGATCGGCGACACGGACGCGCTCGGCCTGGACGCGGCCTTCCCCGCCGTGCTGCTCGCGCTCGTCCTGCCCTCGCTCGCGGACCGCCGCACACGTACGGCGGCGGTGGTCGGCGCCGCGGTCGCGGTCGCGGCCACGCCGTTCGTCCCGGCCGGGCTGCCGGTGCTGCTCGCCCTCGTCGGGCTGCTGTTCGCCGGACGGCCGACGGCAGAGGCGGCGGCGGACGAACAGAACGCGGCGAACGGGAAGAAGGAGGCGGTCCGATGATGCCGCTGTACGCGGTCCTGCTGCTGGCCGTCGGGACGTACGCCTTCCGGCTCGCCGGGCCGTTGCTCGGCGGCCGGCTCACCCTCTCGGAGCGGCTGCGGCACCTGCTGGCCGTCGCGGCGGCGGTGCTGCTGGTGGCGCTGATCGCGACCGGCGCGCTGACCCAGGGGCACGGCTTCGCGGGGTGGGCCCGTCCGGCGGGCGTGCTGGTCGCGGGGGTGCTCGCGCTGCGCCGGGCGCCGTTCCCGGCGGTGGTCGTCGCGGGTGCGGCGACCACGGCGCTGCTGCGGTTCTGCGGGGTCGGGTGAGCGGGGGAACCCCCGCCTGCGTCAGCCCTCGGCCAGCCGCTCGGCCTGGACCTCCGGCCGACTGCTGTCCCACAGCAGCTCCCACACCTTGAAAACGCAGTGGTAGTCCCGCATGCTGCCCCGCGAGATCAGCAGGTAGGTGTCCCCGTCGCGGAGCAGCGTCCGGCGCCGGCTGTTGAAGGGATGCTGCGGGGTGTAGGAGGGAACGAGCCGCTTCAGCTCCTCGACGGCCTCCTCGTGGGTGCCCTCGACCTCGGCCAGCACCGTGCTGCCCCAGGTCCGGTCCTGGCCGATGCCCACCGTCTCCTCGGCGACCAGCGCCCAACGTGCCATGTCCTGCTCCCGTTCCTTCCCGTTCCGCTAGCGCGTCGGGGACTTGAAGAAGATGGTGGTCGGCCGGAGCGTGCCCGCAGGGTCGGCCGCGTAGTCCGGCACCGAGCCGACCCGGCTCCAGCCCGCCGCCTCGTACAGCCGCTCGGCCGGGCTGCCCGACTCGGTGTCCAGCACCAGCAGCCGGATGCCGAGCTCCACCGCCCGCTCCTCCAGTGCCGCCAGCAGCCGCCCGGCCAACCGGTGCCCACGGTCCGCGGGGTGCACCATCAGCTTGGCCACCTCGCCCCGGTGGCGGCCGTTCGCGGTGGTGGCCGGTCGCAGCTGCACCGTCCCGGCGAGCCGTCCGTCGTCCCCGGCCCGGGCGGTCCACAGCACCAGCCGGCCGGCCGCGACGTCCGGGCCGAGCCCCCGCCACCACGCTGCGGCCTCGTCCGGGTGCAGCGGAGCGAGGAACCCGATCGAGGCGCCGCCGTGCACGGTCTCCACCAGCAGGCCGGCGAGCTCCTTTGCCGAGCCGGCCAGCTCCTGAGCCGTCACCTCGCCGACCACGTAGGCACCGTCGGACATGTCGCCATCCTCACTCGTTCGCGCCCGCCCGCCGCCCGGCCGGGTGCGGAATACTCGCCGGTATTCCGCCGAGAGTACAAGGAGCTTCAATGACGAAGCCGACCCGGATCGACCCTTCCGACCTGCTCGCCGTCGGCGACCTGCTCTCCGACGAGGAGCGGCTGATCCGCGACACCGTCCGCCGGTTCACCGAGGAGCGGATCCGCCCGCACATCGGCGACTGGTTCGAGCGCGGGGTCTTCCCGGCCCGTGAACTCGCCCCCGAGCTCGGCGCCCTGGGCGTGCTCGGCATGCACCTCGACGGCTACGGCTGCGCGGGCGCCGACGCGGTGGCGTACGGGGTGGCCTGCATGGAGCTGGAGGCGGCCGACTCCGGACTGCGCAGCTTCGTCTCCGTCCAGGGCTCGCTCGCCATGCGCTCGATCCACGCCTTCGGCTCCGAGGAGCAGAAGCAGCGCTGGCTGCCCGGCATGGCCGCCGGCGAACTGATCGGCTGCTTCGGCCTCACCGAGCCGGACTTCGGCTCGGACCCGGCCAACATGCGCACCCGGGCGGTGCGCAAGGGCGGCGAGGGCGGCGACTGGGTGCTGTCCGGCAGCAAGATGTGGATCACCAACGGCAGCATCGCCGACGTGGCCGTGGTCTGGGCGCAGACCGAGGAGGGCGTGCGCGGCTTCCTGGTCGAACGCGGCACCCGCGGCCTGACCGCCACCGACGTGCACGGCAAGCTCTCGCTGCGCGCCTCGGTCACCAGCGAGCTGGCCTTCGACGACGTGGTGCTGCCCGCCGACGCCGTGCTGCCCGGGGTGGTCGGGCTGCGTGGACCGCTCTCCTCCCTCAACGAGGCCCGCTACGGCATCCTCTGGGGCACCGTCGGCGCCGCCCGTGACTGCTACACCGCCGCCCTGGACTACGCCAAGAGCCGGATCCAGTTCGACCGCCCGATCGCGGGCTTCCAGCTGACCCAGCAGAAGCTGGTCGAGATGATGCTGGAGGTGGAGAAGGCCTACCTGGTCGCCCTGCGGATCGGTCGGCTCAAGGAGCAGGGCGCGGCCCGCCCGCCGCACGTCAGCTTCGGCAAGCTCAACAACGTGCGCACCGCGCTGGAGATCGCCCGCAGCGCCCGGACCGTCCTCGGCGCCAACGGCATCACCACCGAGTACCCGGTGCTGCGGCACGCCAACAACCTGGAGTCGGTGCTCACCTACGAGGGCACCAGCGAGATTCACACCCTGGTCCTCGGCGAGGCCATCACCGGCGAGTCCGCCTACCGCTGACGGGCCGACGTCCGCCCTTCTCCGGCCGGGGAAACCGGTGGCCGGGCCCGTCACGGCCCGGCTACCGTCCCTCCCATGAACGGTCCGACCACGCAGACGCCCCCGACCACCACCCTCTGGCGCCCCACCGGCCCCGAGGAGCTGGCGCTGGTCGAGGCCGCCGACTGGCGTGCCTGGCCGCCCCGGCTGCCAGAGCAGCCGATCTTCTACCCCGTCCTCAACGAGGACTACGCGATCCGGATCGCCCGGGACTGGAACGTCCCCGCCTCCGGCGTCGGCTACGTCACCCGCTTCGAGGTCGACACCGCCTTCCTCGCCCGCTACCCCGTGCAGCAGGCGGGCGGCCGGACGATCCTCGAACTCTGGGTGCCCGCCGAGGAGTTGGCCGAGCTCAACCGGCACATCGTCGGCCGCATCGAGCTCGTCCACGAGTTCCGCCCGCGGTCCTGACCGAACCCGGGGCCGTGACCGGCCCTGACCGAACGCGCGGTCGTGACCGGACCTGCCACAGGCCGCGTCCCCACGGTCGGCGGCGGGGTCCGTGGGCGGCGCGCCCCGTACGGTCGGCGGCGGACGACCCCCGGCGGATTCCAGGCGCGCGCTTCCGACACCGTGCGGACACCTGCCGTTCGGTGGAGGGACGCCGGCCGGTACGGCGGCCGGTGAAACATGGCGCGGTCGGCGGCGCCCTCGGCGGGTGCGGCCGGGTGCGCACGACCGAAAGGAACCCCCACCATGTCCGCTGCCCAGTGGCCCCGCCCCCGCGTGCTCGTCGTCGGGATCGACGGTGTCCGTCACGACTACCTGGCGCAGGTGCCGATGCCGCGCCTGCAGGAGGTCGCCGAGGCCGGGTTCCTGGTGCCGGTCACCGTCGCGGACTCCACGCCCACCATGTCCGGGCCGTGCTGGGCCACCATCGTGACCGGGGTCGAGCCCGCCAAGCACGGAGTCTGGGGCAACCACCTGGGCGGCAACCGGCTCGACGTGTTCCCCGACTTCGCCACCCGACTCAACCGGGGTGACCGCCGCCGTACCTTCGTGGCCGCCGGCTGGGACCCGCTGATGATCAACGAGTCCGGCGGCCCGCTGTTCCGCGCGCCCGGCCGGCTCTCCTACGTCGCCCCCGCCGAGGACACCCCCGAGGCCTGGGAGGCGGTGGACGAGGAGGTCACCCGGGAAGCCGTCCACGTCCTCGGCACCGCAGACCCCGAGGCCTCCTTCGTCTACCTCGGCGCCGTCGACGAGACCGCCCACTTCCTGGGCTGCGGCGACGAGTACCGCGCGTCCATGCGCACCGCCGACGAGCGCCTCGGCCGCCTCCTGGACGCCGTCCGCGGCCGGGCGACCCACGCCGAGGAACAGTGGACGGTCATCGTCGTCACCGACCACGGGCACGTGGACACCGGCGGCCACGGCGGCCGTACGGTCGAGGAGCGGACGGCCTGGGTCGCCTGTGCCGGGCACGACATCCCGGCCGGCCCGCCCACCAGCGAGATCCGCCACCCGGACGTCGCCGCCCAGGTGTACGCCTCGCTGCTGCGCCCGATCGACCCGCACTGGACCCTCGACGGCCGCCCGTTCCCGGTCGCCAGGCCGGTACCGGCGGCCGTCTGAGGCGCGGCGGTCGAGGCGCTGGGGGCCGCCGCTGCTCCAGGCGCAGCAGGCCGAGCTGCGGCGGCGCCGGGCTCGGGCAAGGCTCGACCGGGGTTCGGGCCGTGCTCGACCCGGGTGTGCCGCCCTGAGCGTCGGAGCGGCACGTAGCCGGGTCCTGCGGGGCCCGTAACCCTCTGGCCTCAGGGTCCCTGTCGAATGGCATACGCCTGAAGGTGGAGAAGGTACCCCGCGGGTTGGAGACAAGGTCGCGACCTGGTGGTGACGATCCGACGGGCCCGGGCGGGCCACGATGGTTGCACCGGCCGGCGGAGCACGCCGACCGGGCCGCTGACGCGGACCTGGGCAGCCACCGGCAGCGCAGACGAGCGGCAGCGGTCGCACCGGTCACGACACGGAGAGGGCAGTCGGGCATGAAGGGCATCGTGAGCAAGGTCGCGCTGGGAGTCGCGGGCACCGGCATGGCCGTCGCCGTGGCGGCCGTGGCAATCGGCCCGCGGGTGTCCGACTGGTACGACGAGCACCATCAGCAACAGGGCTCGTACGAGACCGGCACCCAGGCCAAGGCCGACCGCCGGTCGATGCCGACCTGGCTGCCCGACAACGCCTCCGCCGTGAAGTACCTGATGTCCACCACGGGCGACGACCGCCTGCTGAGCGCCACCCTCCCGGAGGGCCGGCTGCCCGCCGGCTGCACCGCCGGGCTGCCGGGCAAGAGCGCGCACCCCGTGCCGGAGTCGCTCAAGGCCGGCTGGTTCCCCGAGAACGTCGCGACCAAGGCCAGCGGCACCTGCGGGCACTACAACGTGGCGCTGACCGGCAACCAGCTCTACGCGTGGCAGGACGGCGCCGCGGTGCAGGCGGCGCTGCGCGCCGAGAACGTCACCAAGCACTGAGTACGGCGGGCGCCTCGGCGCGCCGACCGGGCAGCAGTCCTCCCCACCCCTCCTCGTCACTCCTGACCAGGGAACGGAACGGCCCGCCGGGCACCGGAAGGTGCGGGCGGGCCGTCGTCGTGTGCGGGCCGGGAACGGGCGGCGGACGATCGGCCGGACGCACCCCCGCGGCCGAACAGCGCGCACCCCCGCTGTCGGAACGGCGCCGGGCTGCGATAGGACGGAGCGCGAACGAACCCCACGTCACCCGTCCGTAAGGAGCGCCATGCCCGGCCCGACCGTCGGCCCCACCGACGACACGTCGACCGCTGCCGCCAGCACACCTGCCCCCGCACCCGCCACCGGCCAGGCCCGTCCCGGCTGGACCGTGATCGCCGTCCTCGGCGGTCTCACCGCGCTCGGCCCGCTCACCACCGACCTCTACCTCCCGGGCCTGCCCGCGATCGCCGGCGACCTGGACGCCCAGCCGGCCGCCGTCCAGCTCACCCTGACCTTCTCGATGTTCGGGGTCGCGGCCGGGCAGCTGCTCTTCGGACCGCTCAGCGACCGCTACGGGCGCCGCCCGCCGCTGCTCGTCGGGCTCGTCCTCTACACCCTGTCCAGCGTGGTGTGCGTGTTCGCGCCGAACCTGTCGGTGCTGATCGCCGCCCGGTTCGTCCAGGGCGCGGCCGGCTCCGCCGGGCTGGTGATCGGGCGCGCCGTCTCCCGGGACCGCTTCAAGGGCGTCGCGCTGCTGCGCTTCCTCGCCTCGATCGCCCTGATATCCGGGCTGGCGCCGATCCTCGCCCCGATCATCGGTGCCGAGCTGATGCGGTTCACCTCGTGGCGCGGCACCTTCGGCGTGCTCACGGCGCTGGGGCTGCTGCTCACCCTGGTGTCCTTCGGCGTGCTGCGCGAGACGCTGCCGCCGGAGACCCGGGACGGCGGCGGGGTGGGCGCGGCCCTGCGGACGATGGGACGGCTGTTGCGCAACCTGCCGTTCCTCGGGCTGGCGCTGACCAGCTCGCTCGCCTTCGGGGCGCTGTTCGGGTACATCAGCGGATCGTCGACGGTGCTCCAGCACGTGTACCGGGTCTCCCCGCAGACCTACAGCCTGCTGTTCGCCCTGAACTCGCTCGCGATCGTGGTGATGACCCAGGTGAACGGGCGGGTGCTGGCACCGCGCTTCACGCAGCGGGCGCTGATGCTGGGCAGCCTCGCGGCGACGGTCGCCGCCGGGGTGGCGCTGGTGCTGCTGACGACGGTGTGGGACTTCGGGCTGGCCGGGTTCTGCCCGCCGCTGTTCGTGATGATGGGCAGCCTGGGGGTGCTCCTGCCGAACACCGCTGCCCAGGCGCTCGGCCTGGTCGAGCCGCAGGTGGCCGGTACGGCGTCGGCGCTGCTGGGGACGGGCAACTTCCTGTGCGGAGCGGTGGTCGCACCGCTGAGCAGCCTCGGTGGTCAGCCGTCGGCGGTGCTGATGGCGCTGGTGGTCCTGGTCTGCGGGGTGCTGGCGACGGTGGTGTACCTGGCGCTGTGCCGACCGGAGCGGATGCGGACGGCGGGCGGCTGACGGGTGGGCGGTCGGCAGGTGGCGGGCCGCAGGTGGCGGCCGGTCAACTGACAGCGACAGGTGGCGGCGGACAGGTGACGACGGGCAGATAACAGCGAACAGAAGACAGCGAACAGAAAACGGATGACAGCTGACAGATGTTGAAATCTGTCAGCTGTCATCCGTCATGCGTCACCCGAAGCGGACTCAGGCGATGGAGAAGTCATCCCCGTACACGTTGCCCTGGCCGTACCAGCCGTGCAGGTACACGGTGACGGTGCCGTTGGCGCCGGTGGTGAAGGGGACGGACAGCTTGGTCCAGCCGGAGGAGTTCGCCCAGGCGCTGGCGGTGGCACCGCCGCTGACGCCGACGTAGGCGTAGTTGCCCTGCACCCAACCGCTCAGGGTGTAGCTGGTGTTGGGCTTCAGCGTGACGGTCTGCGAGCACTCGCCGGTCTGGCTCGCGGTGGCCGCGGCCTGCAGCGCCTTGGTGCCGGAGTGGACCGGGGTGGAAACCACGGCGCCGCCGCTCTGGCAGGTCCACGGGGCCAGGCTGCCGCTCTCCAGGTCGCCGTTGACCAGTCCGGTCGTCGGGCCGCTCCCGGTGACGGTCAGCGTGTAGGCCGCAGTGTGGCTGCCGGAGGCCCCGGTGGCGGTGACGCCCAGCTGGTAGGTGCCCGGAGTCGCGGCCGCGGTGGTGGAGATGTTGAGCGTGGCGCTGTTGCCGGTGGTGACGCTGCCGGGGGTGACGGTGGCGTTGATGCCGACGACCGGGACGCTGATGATCGCGAAGTTGACGTTCTGCGCAGAGCCCGAGGTGACCGCCGTCGTGATGTTGGCGGAGGTGGACGAACCGACCGCGACCGTGCCGGAGTTCGGGTTCACGGCGACCGAGAAGTCGTTGCCGGGCTGGGTGCCGGTGACGTTCAGGGTGAAGGTGCTGGTGTGGCTGCCGGAGGCCGCCGCACCGGTGACCGTGATCGGGTAGCTCCCGGGCGTGACCGAGGAGGTGGTGGAGATGTTCAGCGTGGCGCTGTTGCCGGCGGTGACGCTGCCGGGCGTGACGGTGGCGGTGACGCCGGCCGGGGCGCCGCTGACCGTGAGGTTGACGCTCTGCGCCGAGCCCGCCGTCACGGCCGTCGCGACGGTCGCCGACGTGGACGAACCGGCGGTGACCGTCGCGGAGTTCGGGCTGACCGACACCGAGAAGTCGTTGTTCACCGTCGAGCCGCTGGTGAACGGCGTGAAGATGTGGGTGAAGTCCCAGGTGTTCTGGGCGATCCCGGAGCAGTTGTCGTTGCCCTTGGTGCCCGGGCAGCCGCCGTTGTCACGCTGGAGCGCCCAGAAGGACAGCGTGTTGATGCCCTTGGAGACCGCCCAGTTGTACACGGTGTTGGCGTTGGCCAGGGTGAAGGTCTCGGCCGGGCCGAAGTCGTCGACACCGATCATCTCGGTGATCCCGATCGAACCCCACAGCTGGGCGGGGGTCTTGGACGGGTACAGCTTGGCGAGCTGGTTGTAGAGGCCCTGCGCGGAGGTCTGGGTGTCGGCCGCCATGTCGTGGGTGGCGTTGTCGTAGTAGTCGAAGGTCATCATGTTGACGACGTCGATCCGCGCGTTGTTGCTGACCGCGTTCCGCAGCACCGCGAGGCCGCTGTCGGCCAGTCCGGAGGTGGTGGTCGGCAGCGTGTAGGAGAACTGGACGTTCCGTCCCTTGGTGGCGGCCCAGTCCTGCACGAGCTTGATCGCCTTGTTGCGGCGGTCGATCCCGCCGCTGTTGGTCAGCGAGTTGTCCTCGATGTCGAGGTCGATCCGGCTGATGTCGTAGGTGGTGATCACGTTCTCGAACGCGGCCGCGATCTGGTTCACGTCGGTGCAGCTGTCGGCCAGCTCGGTGCCGGTGTTGTCGGCGGTGTAGCCGCCGAACGACGGGATCACGTCCCCGCCGTTGGCGCGGATGGTCGCGATGTCGGCGCCGAAGGTCGAGGAGGACACCGGCATGGAGGAGTCGCCGTTCCAGTACGGCGTGCAGGAGCCCTTGGTGGCGGTCTGGAGGAACGCCATGGTCAGGTGCTTGGCACCGGACTGCGCGGCCAGTTGGGCCGGGCTCTGGCCGGTCCAGGCCTCGAAGTAGGGGGCGAAGACCCGGCCGGGAAGCGGGGTGGCGGCCTGGGCGGAGCTCGTCCCGGCGGCGACCAGGCCGACCGAGGCGGCCAGCGTGGCGCAGGCCGTCAACACGGCCTGGACTGTTCGGCGGAGGCGCATGGATTCTCCAACAGACTTGGTGGGGCAGGACGTTGGGGAGGTTTTGCCGGTTCGGGCCGGGCGGCCGTGTGGGGTCGGCCGCGGTCCCGGGACCGGGTCGGATATCGGGAGTGCGGGCGTGAGAAGGCCCACCGACTCGCGTGGACGCGGGCGGCGTGCGAATGCGCGCGCCGTACGGAGCGGGGGTGGAGCGGAGCATGGCAGGGCAGTGCCTCAGCCGCCGGTGGTCACACCCCCACAGTGCATCCCGGTCGGATCGACATGCTTATGTTTGGACTAGACCACTGGCCTGTCAAGAGACCTAACAGTTCGTCAGCATACGGCCCGCGCGGGCGAAGGGCGCGGAAGGGCGTCTCGGGCGGGTGGGAATGTCGGCGGGATTCGCCGGAGGGGGCGTCAGGACCTTCGGCGGCCGGTGTCGGTGCCGGTGTCGGCGACGGCGACGGCGACGGGGACGGGGAAAGGTGCCGGAAACGAGAAGGCCGTGGGCGCGCACCCGGGAAGGGGCGCGGCCACGGCGGCCCGGCGCTCAGGACGCCGGGCGGTTCATGGTGGCGCGGGTCTGCGGGTCCACGAACCCGTGGGTCCGTGGGTCCGTGGACCCGCGGGTCTGCGGACCGGATCAGCGGGACGGCGGGCAGAGCGTGGCGAGCAGCGCCTCGTTGATCTTCGCTGCGGTCTCCGGCCCGAAGCCCTGCGGGTGGTCGGCGGAGGTGAAGCGCTGGTTGGCCAGTTCGGTCAGCTTCTGCGCGTCCTTGGGGAACTGGTACATCGACTGGCACTGGTTGCGCGCCCGGTCCACGGCCTGGTCGGGCTTGCCGCCGACGATCGCCGGGTCGATCGCGTTCAGCGCGGAGACCAGCTTGGCCGTCAGGTCGGCGCCCGGCTTGGTGGGCAGTCCGGCGTCGGCGGGCGGGGCGGGCTTGGCCGGTGCGGGGGCTCCCGAGGCGCCGGCGTCGGGGGCGGGAGCGTCGGTGGCGCCGTCGGCCGTGGGGGCGGCCGAGTCGGGCGCGGGGGCCGTGGGCGTGGTGGCGGCGCCGGAGGGTGTGGCGGCCGAGGCGGCGGGAGCGGTGGGGGAGCCGGCCGCGGAGGTGGCTTTGCCCGACCCTGATCCGGAGCTGGAGCAGGCAGCGAGGCTCACCGCGGCGAGTGCCGTGAGGGTGGCGGCGAGGAGACGAGTGCGCATGGCGCCCAGACTGTCATGTTCGCGGCGCAGAAGGGAAGGTCCCTCCGGCAGCCGGAAGGCGATCTCCGAAACGGCGGGCGGCGGCCCGGAGGAAGCTCCTCCGGGCCGCCGCGTTCGCGATCCTCGGCCGGCCGGGCCGGGGCGCCGTCGGGTCGGTCGGTCGGCGGTAGCCCGCGCCTGCCTGCCCTCCCACCGGCCGTCAGCCGAGACCGTTGGACGCCAGCCAGTCCTTGGCGACCGTCGACGGGTCCTCCTTGTCCACCGACACGCGCTTCATCAGTGCCACCAGCCCGGCCGTGTCGAGCTTGGCCGACACCGCGTTGAGTGCCGCCGTCGCGGTCGCGTCCACGCCCGCCTTGTTGACCAGCGGGGTGATGTTCTGCGCGCCGAAGACGTCCTTCGGGTCGGTCAGCGGGACGAGCTTGTACTGGACGATCTTCGGGTCGGTGGTGAACACGTTGCCGACCTGGATGCTGCCGTCCTTGAGCGCGTTCGCGGTGGTGTCGGCGGTGGGCTTCCACTCCTTGAAGGCCAGTCCGTAGACGTCCTTGAGCTGCTGCTCGCGACGGTTCTTGAACTCCGGCGGCCCGCCGATGGTGAACTCGCCGGCCTTGGCCGCGAGGTCGGAGATGCTCTTGAGGCCGTACTTGTCGGCCGTCTCCTGGGTGACGCTGAGCGAGTCCTTGTCCTCGGCCGGGGAGGAGTCGAGGATGCCCAGCGAGGCGGGCAGCGTCTTGGTGAGCGCCGCGTTCACGTCCTGCGTGGTGACGGCGGTGGACTTGGCGTCCAGGTAGGCGAGAAGCGAGCCGTTGTACTCGGGCAGGACGGTCAGGTTGCCGCTCTGCAGCTGCCCGTAGAGCACCTCGCGGCTGCCGATGTTGAACTTCTCCTGGACCTTGACGCCCTTGGCCTTGAGCGCCTGCGAGTAGATCGATCCGAGCAGGACGTTCTCCGGGAAGTTGGCCGAGCCGACCACCACGGTCGAGCCGGAAGCGCCCGATCCGCCGGTACCCCCCGAGCCACCGGCGGGCGAGGCGCTCGAACCCCCGCCGAGCGGGTCGCCGCCGGAGGAGCCGCAGGCGGTCGCGCCGAGGGCGAGCGCGACGAGGGTGCCGAGGACGGCGGCACGGCGGCCACGGTTGATTGTCGACATGGTGACAGATGTCCTTCCGGAGTGGGAGAGGAGGGGAAAAGGGGGGTCAGCGGCGCCGCTGCTGGGCGCGCACCCCGGGCGGGAGCGCGAACCGGGCGAGCAGGGCGAAGAACAGCTGGGCGGCGACCGCGAGCAGTACCACCAGCAGCGCGCCGCCCACGGTCACGGCGTACTTGCGGGTCGCCAGCCCGTCGATGACGTAGCGGCCGAGGCCGCCCAGACCGACGTAGGCGGCCACCGTGGCGGTCGCGATCACCTGCACGGTCGCGGTGCGGAAGCCCGCCAGCATGGTCGGTGCGGCCGAGGGCAGGCAGACCTGCCGCAGCACCTGGGGGTGGGTCAGTCCGATGCCGCGCGCGGCGTCCCGGACGTCCGGGTCGGTGCCGCGCACCCCCTCGACGGCGGCCACCAGCAGGGGTGGTGCGGCGAGTGCGACCAGCGGGATCAGGACGGCGGTGTCGCCGACCCCGGCGAGCAGCACCGCCAGCGTCACCAGGCCGAGGGTGGGCAGGGCGCGGGCGGCGCCCGCGAGTGCGGTCACCGCGGTGACGCCGCGCCCGGTGTAGCCGATCAGCAGTCCGAGCGGGACGGCGATCAGCGTCGCGTACAGCAGGGCCTCGCCGGAGAGCAGCAGGTGCTCGACGACCCGGTGCACGATCGAATCCGGCCCGCTGCGGTGGTCCGGGGCGGTGAAGAAGTCGTTCAGCCAGTTCAGCCAGTTCACGAGCCCGCTCCCTTCTCCCGCACGGCCCACGGCGCGAGCAGCCGCCGGGCGGCCACCAGCAGCAGGTCGACGGCCAGAGCCAGGGCGGCGATCAGCACGATGCCGGCCACGATCGGGGTCGGGAAGGTGCGCTGGAAGCCGTCGACGAACAGGTAGCCGAGCCCGCCGCGACCGACCAGCGCGCCGACGCTGGCCAGCGAGATGCTGGACACCGCCGCGACCCGCAGTCCGGCGATCAGGTACGGCACGGCGGCGGGCAGCTCGACCGACGTCAGCCGGTGCCACGGGCCGTACCCCATCGCGGTGGCGGCCTGCCGGACGGCGTCCGGGACGGCGCGCACCCCGTCCACGGTGGTCGGCAGCAGCACGGCGAGGGCGTAGAAGGTGAGCGGGATCATCACGGTCGCCTGGGTGGCGAGGCCGGTGTACGGGATCAGCACCACGAACACGGCCAGCGAGGGCAGCGCGTAGACGATGTTGAACACGGCGGACAGCGGCTGGTACAGCCGGGGGTAGCGGGCGCAGGTCAGGCCGAGGGGGACGGCCAGCAGCAGGCCGATGAGCACGGGGACGAGGGCGATCACGGCGTGGTCGGCGAGCAGGTGGCCGAGATAGCCGAGGTGGTCGCCGATCCAGTACCAGCGGACGATCGGTTCATCGTCCACCGTCGGCTCCGTCCGTGCCGCCGGTGACCTTGAAGCTGACCGTGCCGCCTGTGCCGTCCGTGTCGTCCGTGCCGCCCGTGCCGCCCGTGCCGCCCGTGCCGCCCGTGCCGCCCGTGCTGTTCGTGCCGTCCAGGCGGCTTCCGGAGGTCGGGGACTTGTCGGTGCGGACGGGCGTACCGGCGGCCGGCGCACCGGAGGCGTCGGGCCGCAGCGCGGCGAGGACGGTCTCGCGGCTCGCGGTGCCGGTGGCCCGGCCGTCGGCGTCCAGCGCGACCGCGACACCGGCGGGGGAGAGGACGGCGGCGTCCAGCGCGGTGCGCAGGGTGTCGGCGTCCGGGTGGAAGCCCGCCGCCGGGTGCAGCTCGGCGGTGACGGCGTCGCGGTCGATCCAGCCGATCGGGCGGTGTTCGTCGTCCAGTGCCAACTCCCAGCTACCGTAACGGAGTCCGTTGCCCACCGGACTGAGCTTGACGGTGCTTGCAGGGCGCAGGCCGAGGCCGCGCAGGCCCCGGTCGCGACCGAGGAAGGCGGCCACGGCCTCGTCGGCCGGGGTGGTGAGCAGGGTGTGGGGGTCGGCCAACTGGGCGATCCGGCCGTGCTCGCGGAGCACCACCACCTGGTCGCCGAGCCGGACGGCCTCCTCGATGTCGTGGGTGACGAACAGCACCGTCTTGTGCAGCTCCGACTGGAGCCGCAGCAGTTCCTCCTGGAGACCGGCCCGCACCACGGGGTCGACCGCGCTGAACGGCTCGTCCATCAGCAGCACCGGCGGGTCGGCGGCCAGTGCGCGCGCCACGCCGACCCGCTGCTGCTGGCCGCCGGACAGCTGGAACGGGTACCGCTTGGCGGTCTCCGGTGCGAGCCCCACCAGTTCGAGCAGCTCGGCGGCACGGGCGCGGGCCTTCTTGCGGTCCCAGCCGAGCAGGTACGGGACGGTGGCGATGTTGTCGATCACCTTGCGGTGCGGGAAGAGCCCCGCCTGCTGGATCACGTACCCGATGCCACGGCGCAGCTTGGCGGGTTCCAGCTTCGCGACGTCCGTGTCGTCCAGCAGCACCCGGCCCGAGGTGGGCTCGACCATCCGGTTGACCATGCGCAGCAGGGTGGTCTTTCCGCATCCGGACGGTCCGACCAGGACGGTTATCCGACCGGTCGGGACCTCCAGGTCCAGGCCCTCGACCGCGACGGTGCCGTCGGGGTGGCGCTTTCCGGCGCCCTCGAATCTGATCACGTGGAGTTTCCTCGTCAGGGCGCCCCGGAGAGGCGGCGCCTGGGTCGGTCGGTCGTTCGGTCGGGTCGTGCGGTGACGGCGGTTTCAAGCGCCCGGGCGTACTTCCGCCCGCGTGGCTGCCCAGCTTTGGACCGGCGGAAACTCAGATCAGACTATGACCTGCATCATCTCCTGTCTCTGATTTACCGTCCGGCACGCGGTGCGGCTGCGAGCTCAGCCGCCCTGGCGGGTCGGCAGGCCCGAGGCCGCCCAGCCGACGAATCCGCCGTCCAGGTCGGTCGCCCGGTGCAGCCCCAGCTCGCGCAGGGAGGCGGCGGCCAGGCTGGAGGCGTAGCCCTCGGAGCAGACCACGATCACCTCGACGTCGTAGCCCGAGGCCTCGGGAATCCGGTGACTGCCCGTCGGGTCGAGCCGCCACTCCAGCACGTTGCGCTCGATGATCAGCGAGCCGGGGATCTCCCCCTCGGCCGCCCGCTGCGCCGCCGGACGGATGTCCACCAGCAGCGCGCCCTCCAGCTGGGCCTGGTACGCCTCGCGGGCCCGCGGCCGGTGGACGCCCTCCCGGGCCCGCTCCACCAGGTCGTCGATCGTGGTCACCACTGTTCCGGTCCTTCCTCGGAGGTGCGGACGAGCCCGCCGGCCCGAAGGTCGTAGTGCGCCATCGAGCTCAGCGGCGGCGAGTAGGCGTGCAGGGTGACGGCGGGGCCGACGGCGGTGTTGCGTACGTCGTGCACGTAGTCGGGGCCGAAGGCGCGGGCGGTGCCGGCCGGGACCCGGCGGATCAGCAGGCCCTGGTCAGGCCCGCCGAGGGACAGCTCCTCCAACTCACCGAGGGCGACGGTGAAGGCGCCGCGCGAGCCGCCGTGGTCGTGGAAGCCGGTGGACTGGCCGGGCAGCCAGCTGATCAGCCACACCTCGTGGTCCCCGTCGGCGACCAGGCGCCGGTACCAGCGCTCCTCGGTGGAGAGGCGGACGTGCTGGATCCACTCCTCGGGCCGCTCGGCCAGCTCGCGGACGATGGTCCGCAGGGTGCTGGGGGTGAGCGGCGCGCGGGTGTCCCCGGCGGAGGGCGTCGGTGGTGGCTCGGGGGTGCCGGCCAGCCTCGTGGAACCGGCACCGGCACGGGCGTCGGAGCAGGCGCCGGTGCCGGAGCAGGCGTTGAGGCCGGTGTCGGGGCCGAGGGCCGGGCGGGTGTCGGGGCTGATGCTCGGGCTCAGGCTCATGAGGGCGTCCTCGGGTGCGGCGGGAACGTCGGCGGGAAGCGCCCGGTGTCCGGCGGCGGTGGACGGGCTCGGGCCGACGGAGCGGCCCGGCACGCACGGGTGCGCCGGGGCGGGGCGGGAGTCAGGACTGCGGGTGCGGGTGCGCGGATCGTGCCCTGGCAGACGTCACAGGGCGGGACCGGCGGGGGAGAGCAAGGTCAACAGGCACAGATGGAACTCGCCTGGCGTCGCAGATCGACGTGCAGGCGGCAGACCAGAGTGGCGCCGGAGTCCATGCGCCGGATCTTTCCCGAGCGAACCGGACGAAGTCAAGCCGAGCCGATGGCCCGCCGCTGCCCGTCACCGGTGCCGGGCGGACTCGTCGGTTACCCGTCGAGCACCCTCCTCCTCGTCTTCCTCCCGGCTACTCCTCGGCCCGGCGGCGAGGCGCCGGTGGAGCCGTGGCGGACGGGGCTGCGCCGGTCGGGGCCGACGCGGTGCCGCCCGCCGGCTGCGCGGGCAGCGACCCGGTGGTGCCCGGCGCCGGGCCGGCCGGTGCCTGTTCGAGCAGCGCCCGCTCGACCAGCGGTGCGGCCTGTTCGCCCAGGTGGCGGCCGAGCGTCTGGTAGGCGTCGAACTGCTGGTGGTCGAACCACTGGTCGCTGGTGCGGTCGTTGGGGAACGCCCGGTTCGCCATCGCGTAGGCGTGCAGCTCGTACGGCATGTCCGGGGTCAGCACCGACTGGAGGACGATCAGCCGGCCGTGCCGGACGGCCCCGGGCCCCTCGCCCAGGTCCGGGTAGCGGATGTCCCCGGTGACCACCGACCGGGCCGAGAGCCGGTCGGACAGTTGTGCCGCGAGCCCGCGCAGCAGCGGTGGCCGACGGCTTGCGTGGCCGTCCACACCGTCGTCCGGGGCGCCGCCCTCGACGGGCTGGTCGGCGGCGCTGCCCGGGATCAGCAGCTCCGGCTCGTGCAGGGTGATGACGATGCCCAGCTCCTCACGGGCCAGCGTGATCGCGGCGGCCAGCTTGGCGGCGTAACCCGCGTCGCCGCTGGCGTCGATGCAGACCGCCGTGCGCACCCGGTGCCGTAGCAGCTCGACCAGCCCGAGGTTCTCGTAGTGCCCGCCGTCGGTGGTGAGCAGGAAGCGGTCGTCGGCCGGGAACCGCCCGATCAGTTCCCGCAGTTGGTACGGGAGACGGCGGACGGCGGGCTGCGCGGGGCGGCGCCAGTCCGGTGGGCCGGACCAGTCCGGGCCGAGCACCGCCGGGTTGGGCAGCCACGTCCCGAGGCGGGCGTTGGTCACCGCGAACAGCCGCTGGTAGACGCGGGATTCCCGCCCCATTGCGGAGGAGAAGGCCGCGCCGGAGACAGCCATCGCCGACTGCACGGTGAGGTCCCTGGCGATGTGCGGACGGGTGCGCCGCTCCAGCAGGTCGGTGCGCGCGTAGCCGATGTCCGGACCGCCCACGTAGTCGTACGAGAGCGAGTAGGAGACCGCCGGACGGCCCGGTGGCGTACGGGAGTTGCCCGACAGGTTGGCCGCCGCCGAGAAGATCACCTGGGGGAAGTCGGGGTGCCGGGCGCCGTAGTGGCTCAGCCAGGTCTGCTCCCGGAAGAAGTGGTACGGGCGGGCCAGTGACCGGCCGCCCTCGGTGGCCCGCCGGACCGCGAACGCCGAGGCCAGCCGCAGCCGGTAGAACGGGTGCAGGCTCATCCAGGTCTGGTCGAGGTTCAGCCCGACCGCGCCGAGCACCAGCGGCAGCAGCACCTGGACGGCGGTCGGCCAGGCGTACCCGGTGGCGACCGCCCAGCCGAGGGCCAGCAGCGCACCGGCCGTCAGCACGAGGAGGGCGGCCCACACCACGAGGGCCTGGGGGAGGCCGGCGGCGCGGCCACCGCGGCTGCCCGCGCCACGGCCTGCCGCGCCCGCTGCGGCGCCCCGGCCGGGTGTCCGGCGGTCGCGCCGGAGTATGCCGAGCAGCAGCGCCAGGTAGCTGAGCGCCACGGCCAGGCCGAGCCCCGCGCCGGTCAGCTGCGGCCCTGCCGCCAGCGCCTGTTGGAGCCGCACGGATCCCCAGGCCAGCCCTGGCACCGCCAGGACTCCGACCGTCAGCAGGGCGGCCAGCCCGAGCAGGCCGAGGTTGGCCCGGCGCAGTACGCGCGGCAGCAGCGACTGCCAGCCGAGCGACGGGAAGGCCAGCAGCCAGAGCAGCCAGCACCCGGCGGCCGCGGCCAGCAGTACACCGAGGGCGGCGAGCGTCGGTGCCCGGAACTCCAACGGCGCCGGTACGGCATCGGTGTGGCGCAGCCCGGCCGCCGCCAGGCGGCTCAGGTCGGTGAGTGGCACGGCCTGGTAGAAGCGGCTGAGCCCGAGGCCGAGCGCCAGGACGGCGGCCAGCAGCAGGGTCAGGGCGGACAGCACGCCGCGCAGCAGCGTCCCGAGTGCGACCAGCCACTCGCCCGCGCCGTCGGCGACGTACTTGCCGTGCCGGCGGAGGTGGTCCTCCTCCGGGGAGCCGGGCTCCATCACGGTGTCGGCGGTCAGGCCCGAGACGGCGTGCACCGGGCTGTCGGGCGCCGAGTCGCCGAGTGCGAGCTGGAGCGCGCCGACGGTGTAGCCGCCACCCGAGACGGAGACCAGGTAGCGGGCCCGTTTCAGCCAGGGGCGCAGCGACTGGAGTGCACCGAGGGTGACGCAGGCCGAGCGGATGCCGCCGCCGGAGGCGCAGAAGCCGAGTTCGGCGGGCTCGCGGCCGGGCGGCACCCGGGCGGCGTCGCGCCAGTGGGCGTGCCGGACCGGGGCGTCGTGGCCGCCCGGCGGTTCAGGGGCGAGCGGGGACGCGGCGGCGGGCGGTGAGGTGCCGTGCCGGGTGGCGATCGGCCAGGGCGGGATCAGCGCCGGGCGGTCGGGGGAGTCGGTGCCGCCGGCCTGCGCGCCCGCCCGCGACGGCCGGAGCCCGCGCACGGCCCGGGTGACGGTCACCAGCAGGAGCCCCGCCGCGACCGCCCCGGCGGGCAGGAGCAGCAGCCACTTGACGGTGGCGAGCGCGGTGGCGGCGGCGAAGGGGGTGTCGGACCCGCCCGCGCCCGGCTGGAGGCCGTCGAGCCCCGCGCGCAGCAGCGCGTCCTCGCCGAGGTCGCAGCAGGCCGCCAGCAGCCCGGCGCCGCCGGCCGCGAGCGCCGGCAGCCGTCGGCGCACCGGCCCGAGCACGTACCCGCCGAGCAGCGCGGCTGCGACCAGCGTCAGCCCGTAGCCGCCGATCAGCCAGCCGTCGGCGCGCAGTGCGGCCAGGTGGTCCGCGGCTCGCCCGCCGGCCACCGCCTCGGCGACCCCACGGGAACCGGCCAGTTGGAGCGCGACGTCCGGTACGCGCGGTGCCTGGCGGAGGAACAGCAGCCCGCCGAGGGCGACCGGCAGCAGTGCGCCGAGGGCGAGCAGCAGGCCGGCCCAGGCGGGCAGGGCGGGAGGCCGTGCCGCCGGGCCTCCGCCCGCGGCCCTACCCGCCGTACCCGGCGCTTCCGCCGCTTCCGCTGCGGACTTCGACACCACCACCGTCGTCACCCCCCGCTTGGTCGCCCCGATCCCCCGTGACCGAGCCGCCGAACTCGTATGGAACCACATGGGACTGACGATCCGTCGTGATCCACAGCGATGTCCACGCGGGTCTTACCCCGCCGCCGCCGATTGCGCACCCCAAGCGTTCGGTTTCGCTCGAACGAGTAAGAAGGCAACTCCCTGGGTAGATCAGCTTTTCATCCCACCCGGGACCACCCGCGTGTCCGCGCAACGGGATCGCCCCAGACGCGTTTCCGCCGACGTATTGTCAGGCCACCGAGGCCAGGCCTACCGTCTACAGATCGCTTTCTACGCACGTAGACCCTGCGGTTCCCCGAGCGGACCCGCAGGCGAGACCCGCCCCGTCAACCCTCAGACCGCGGGTCCGACCGCACGGTCGGACCGCGGAGTTGCGGAGGTACCCATGTCGCAGATCGTCCGTGCCGCGCTCGTCCAGACCCGCTGGACCGGTGACCAGGAGAGCATGATCGCGCTCCATGAGCGGTACGCCCGGGAGGCCGCCGCCCAGGGCGCGAAGATCATCGGATTCCAGGAGGTCTTCAACTCCCCGTACTTCTGTCAGGTCCAGGAGGCCGAGCACTACCGCTGGGCCGAAGCCGTCCCCGACGGCCCGACCGTGCGCCGGATGCAGGACCTCGCCCGCGAACTCGGGCTGGTGATGGTCGTCCCGGTCTACGAGGAGGAGCAGACCGGCGTCTACTACAACACCGCCGCCGTCATCGACGCCGACGGCAGCTACCTCGGCAAGTACCGCAAGCACCACATCCCGCAGGTCAAGGGCTTCTGGGAGAAGTACTACTTCAAGCCCGGCAACCTCGGCTGGCCCGTGTTCGACACCGCCGTCGGCAAGGTCGGCGTGTACATCTGCTACGACCGCCACTTCCCCGAGGGCTGGCGTGCCCTGGGCCTGGCCGGCGCGCAGATCGTCTACAACCCCTCCGCCACCAGCCGCGGCCTGTCCGCCTACCTCTGGCAGCTCGAACAGCCCGCCGCCGCCGTCGCCAACGAGTACTTCGTCGCCGCGATCAACCGCGTCGGCACCGAGGAGTACGGCGACAACGACTTCTACGGCACCTCCTACTTCGTGGACCCGCGCGGCCAGTTCGTCGGCGACGTCGCCTCCGACAAGGAGGAGGAACTCGTCGTCCGCGACCTCGACCTCGGCCTCATCGAACAGGTCCGCCAGCAGTGGGCGTTCTACCGCGACCGCCGGCCCGACGCCTACGGAACGCTCGCCGAGGCGTGAGGAGCAGCACGATGACCACCCGCGACCCGCACCGGCGCACCGTCGTCCGCGGCGGCCTCGTCATCACCGCCACCGAGGAACTCCACGCCGACGTCCTGGTCGAGGGCGAGCGCATCGCCGCCCTCGCCGCCACCGGCAGCTCCGCCGCCGAGGCCTGGACCGCCGACACCGTCATCGACGCCACCGGCCACTACGTCATCCCGGGCGGCGTCGACGCCCACACCCACATGGAGCTGCCGTTCGGCGGCACCGCCGCCTCCGACACCTTCGAGACCGGCACCCGGGCCGCAGCCTGGGGCGGCACCACCACCATCGTGGACTTCGCCGTCCAGCCGGTCGGCGGCTCGCTGCGCGAGGGCCTGGACACCTGGCACGCCAAGGCCGAGGGCAACTGCGCGATCGACTACGCCTTCCATACCATCGTCTCCGACGTCAACGACGCCGTCCTCAAGGAGATGGACACGCTCGTCGACTCCGGCGAGTCCACCTCCTTCAAGCTCTTCATGGCCTACCCCGGCGTCTTCTACAGCGACGACGGCCGCATCCTGCGCGCCATGCAGCGCGGCGCCGTCAACGGCGGGCTGATCATGATGCACGCGGAGAACGGCATCGCCATCGACGTCCTGGTCGAACAGGCCCTGGCGGCCGGGAAGACCGCCCCCCGCCACCACGGCGAGGTCCGCCGCGAACTGCTGGAGGCCGAGGCCACCCACCGGGCGATCAAGCTCGCCCAGGTGGCCGGCAGCCCGCTCTACGTGGTGCACGTCTCCGC
Organism: Kitasatospora sp. NPDC101235; assembly: GCF_044767505.1. Lineage (NCBI taxonomy): Bacteria > Bacillati > Actinomycetota > Actinomycetes > Kitasatosporales > Streptomycetaceae > Kitasatospora > Kitasatospora sp. NPDC101235. The sequence goes on along the minus strand of NZ_JBIWNZ010000011.1, from coordinate 221,686 downwards.
CGCCGCCGCGCTCGCCGAACTCGCCCGGGCCCGGGACACCGGCCTCAACGTCTTCGGCGAGACCTGCCCCCAGTACCTCTTCCTCTCCACCGACAACCTCGCCGAGGAGGGCGCCGACGGCTTCGAGGGCGCCAAGTACGTGTGCAGCACGCCGCTTCGGCCCCGCGAGCACCAGGAGGCACTCTGGCGCGGGCTGCGCACCAACGACCTCCAGGTGGTCTCCACCGACCACTGCCCGTTCTGCTTCGTCGGCCAGAAGGAGCTGGGCCGGGGCGACTTCTCGAAGATCCCCAACGGCCTTCCCGGCGTGGAGAACCGGATGGACCTGCTCCACCAGGCCGTGGTGGACGGGCACATCAGCCGGCGCCGCTGGGTCGAGATCGCCTGCACCACCCCGGCCCGGATGTTCGGCCTGCACCCGCGCAAGGGCACCATCGCCCCGGGCGCCGACGCCGACCTGGTGGTCTACGACCCTGCCGCGGTGCAGACCGTCTCCGCCGCGAGCCACCACATGAACGTGGACTACTCGGCCTACGAGGGCCGCCGACTCACCGGCCGGGCACGGACGGTGCTGTCCCGCGGCACCGTCGTGCTGGACGACGGGAACTGGCTCGGCCGGGTCGGCCACGGCACCTTCCTGCGCCGGGACACCTGCCAGTACCTGGTCTGAGCCCCTCCGCTACCGGCCATCCCGCGCTTTTCGACATCCGCCCTTCGCTGCCCGCCTGCCCGCCGGCCGGACCGATCCGGCCGGCGGACCGGGCGGCGGGCCGACCCCTCTGCCTGGAGACCCTCATGGACATCGGCCTCGTCCTTCAGACCGACCCGCCCGCCCGCCTGGTCATCGACCGGATGATCCGCGCCGAGCAGGCCGGGTTCACCCACGGCTGGACCTTCGACTCCTGCGTGCTGTGGCAGGAGCCCTTCGTCATCCACAGCCGGATCCTCGCCGAGACCGAGCGGATGACCGTCGGCCCGATGGTCACCAACCCCTCCACCCGCACCTGGGAGGTGACCGCCTCCCTGTTCGCCACGCTCAACGACATGTACGGCAACCGGACCGTCTGCGGGATCGGCCGCGGTGACTCCGCCATGCGGGTCGCCGGGCGGCGCCCCGCCACCCTCGCCCGCCTCTCCGAAGCCATGCACGCCATCAAGGAGTTGGCCGAGGGGCGCACCGCCGAGGTGGACGGCACCGAGATGCACCTGCCGTGGGTCCGAGCCGGCGCGTCCCTGCCGATCTGGATGGGGGCGTACGGGCCGAAGGCACTGAATCTGACAGGGCGCCAGGCCGACGGCTTCATCCTCCAGCTGGCCGACCCGTACCTCACCGAGTTCATGATCAAGGCGGTGCGGGCCGCCGCCGTGGAGGCCGGCCGGGATCCGGACTCGCTCACCATCTGCGTCGCCGCCCCGGCCTACGTCACCGCCGACGACTCGCCCGAGGCGCTCGCCCACGCCCGGGAGCAGTGCCGCTGGTTCGGCGGGATGGTCGGCAACCACGTGGCCGATCTGGTCAGCCACTACGGCGAGCACTCCGACCTGGTGCCGGAGGCGCTCACCGACTACATCAAGGGCCGCCAGGGCTACGACTACAGCCACCACGGCCGGGCCGGGAACCCGGACACCGCCTTCGTCCCGGACGAGATCGTCGACCGCTTCTGCCTGATCGGCCCGGCGGAGCTGCAGCGGGCCCGGTTGGCGGAGCTCCGCTCGCTCGGCGTCGACCAGTTCGCCGTCTACGCCATGCACGACGCCATCGAGACCACCATCGACGCGTACGGGACGCACGTCATCCCGCACCTGTGACGCCCACCCGGGGCGCCCGGCGCGGGGCGTCCCGACTGTTCCATCGATCGTGAACCAGCCTGAGAACCTGCCCGTGGACCCGACTGTGAACCCCATCTGAGCCGAGCCGCGGATTCGCCCGCGGTGGACGGGAGTTGTTCATGACCGACACCGAGACCAGCGGCGGCAGACAGTGGCATCACCCCGACGGCCGGGTCGAACTCGACCCGGTCACCGGGGAGCTGCCCCCCAACGGCTTCACCAGCGACGACCTGCGGCCGGTCCCGGTGGCGCGGCGCACCTGGACCACGTACAACTTCCTCGCGCTCTGGGTCGGCATGGCCCACAACATCCCCTCCTGGACCCTGGCTTCGGGCCTGGTCGCGCTCGGCATGGACTGGAAGCAGGCGGTGCTGACCATCGCGCTCGCCAACCTCGTCGTGCTGGTTCCGATGCTGCTCACCGGTCACGCCGGCACCAAGTACGGCATCCCGTTCCCGGTATTCGCCCGCGCCGCCTTCGGGCTGCGCGGCGCCAACCTGCCCGCCCTGCTGAGGGCGGCGGTGGCCTGCGCCTGGTTCGGCATCCAGACCTGGATCGGCGGCGAGGGCATCTTCCTGCTGGCGGGCAAGCTGTTCGGCGAATCCTGGCGCACGGCAGGGGAGTTCGGCGGCTACCCGTGGACGCAGTGGCTCTCGTTCCTGCTGTTCTGGCTGATCGAGATGGCCGTCATCGCGCGGGGGATGGAGGCGCTGCGACGGTTCGAGAACTGGGCGGCGCCGTTCGTCATCGTCGGTGCGCTCGCGCTGCTGGCGTGGATCACCGTCAAGGCGGGCGGGTTCGGGCCGCTGCTCGACCAGCCCTCCAGGCTGGGGTGGGGCGGCGGCTTCTGGAAGGTCTTCTTTCCGGCACTGATGGGCATGATCGGGTTCTGGTCCACGCTCTCGCTGAACATCCCCGACTTCACCCGCTTCGGCGGCAGCCAGCGGGCCCAGATCCGAGGGCAGGCGCTCGGCCTGCCGACCACGATGACGCTCTTCGCGTTCCTGTCCGTGCTGGTCACCTCGGGCTCCGAAGCGGTCTACGGGGTGCCGGTGTGGGACCCGATCCAGCTGGCGGCCAGGATGGAGAACCCGGTCGGCATCCTGTTCGCGCTGCTGACCGTGCTGGTCGCGACGCTGTCGGTGAACATCGCCGCCAACGTCGTCTCGCCCGCCTACGACCTCGCCAACCTGTTGCCGCGCCTCGTCACCTTCCGCACCGGGGCGCTGGTCACGGGGGTGGTCGGGATCGTGATCTTCCCGTGGCGGCTGATCTCCGACCCGCACGTGTACATCTTCACCTGGCTGGGCGTGGTCGGCGGCCTGCTCGGCACGGTGGGCGGAGTGCTGATCGCGGACTACTGGGTGCTGCGGCGCACCCGCCTCCGGCTCGCCGAGCTGTACCGGCCGGGAGGGGCGTACTGGTACGCGGCGGGCTGGAACTGGCGGGCCGTCGCGGCGCTGCTGGTGGGTGGCGTGCTGGCCGTCGGCGGCTCGTACTCCACCCTCGACGTCAACGGCGCGAAGCAGGGCCCGTTCCCGGCGGACGGCCTGATCCCCGTCCTCAAGCCGCTCGCCGACTACGGCTGGGCCGTCGGGCTGACGGCGGCGGCCGTGGTGTACCTGGGGCTGAGCGGGGTGTTCGGGAGGGGCGCTGCGGAGGAGGGGGAGGACTGACGGATGACGGCGAACAGCTGACAGATTTCGAAATCTGTCAGCTGTTCGCTGTTCGTCGTCGCCTGTTGCTCGTCGCCCGGCCGCTGCCGCCGCCCGTTCGACGGCGGTGAGGGCCTTTGCCGCACCGCCCTCGGTGGCCGGTTCGCCAGGTGGCGGAGTCGGGTGAACCGGGTGCGGAACCGGAGGGCGGGGCGGTGGCGTCTTCGCGGGCAGAGCGGACGGGGCGGGGCCCGTCGCGCCTCGGACGGGAGGGGCTGACCGATGAGCATCGTCGCGTGGATCGTGCTGGGCCTGCTGGCGGGTGGGCTGGCCAAGCTGCTGCTGCCGGGGAAGGACCCGGGCGGCCTGATCGTGACCACTCTGATCGGCATCGCCGGGTCCTTCGTCGGCGGCTGGATCGCTTCGCACTTCCTGCACCGCTCGGTCACCGCGCACTTCTTCGAAGCGGCGACCTGGGTGTCGGCGATCGGCGGCGCCCTGGTGCTGCTGATCGTCTACCGTCTGCTGTTCGGCAACTCGCGCCGCTGACAGGCGAGTCCACCGCGGCCCCGGAGCCCCGGGCGGGCGGCGGGACCGCGCCGCAGGCGGGTCCGCCGCCCGGAGCGGCAGCGCCCGGGTGGCCGGTTCGACGCGGTCCTGCCGGGTGCTGGAACGGTGCGGGGTCCTCGTACGTCCTTCCGGTCGGACCCGGGGGCTCGGCGGGGTCGTCACACCGATGACGCAAGGGGCGGCGGATGAGCTGGATGGCGTGGATCGTGCTGGGCCTGGTGTCGGGGACCCTGGCCAGGATGGCGATGTCGAGGGGTGAGCGCGGTCTGATCAGCAGCACCCTGATCGGCATCACCGGCTCCTACATCGGCACCTGGATCGTTCTGCACTGGATGCACGGGACGGTGAAGGTGGGCTTGCTCGACGTCACGACCTGGGTGTCGGCGATCGGCGGCGCGATGGTCCTGCTCCTCGCCTACCGGGTGCTCCGCTTCATCGCACGGCGCTGACCGCCGGGCGCTGGACCGCCCGGAGTTCGCGGTTGCCGGTCGTCGGTCCGGGGCACCCCGGCGACCCGGAGCGGGAGTTGCTCGCGCGCGTCGACCCAGCCGGGCGGCACGTCCGCGAGCCCGGTCCTGGCGGCGACCACGCCGGCGGCGATGGCGCAGGTGGTGTCCATGTCGCCCCAGCCCTCCAGGGTCTGCCAGATGGTCTCGGACAGCGAGTCCAGGTGCCCGGCCGCGGACCAGAGGGCGAACGGCACGGTGTCCGGGGCGGAGATCAGCGCTCCCGAGCCGAGCACGCTGGCGGCGTGCCGGACACTGGTGTGCTCCGGCAGCCGGGCGGCGATCCGCAGCCCGGAGCGGACCTCGCTGTCCGGCAGGCGTTCGGCGATCTCGGTCAGCAACTCGGCCCGGCCGGGCGGGTTTCCGCCTCGGCTCCGGACCGCCAGCGCCGCCGCGAGCGCGACCGCCACCGCCCCGGCGATCGCCTCCGGGTGGAAGTGGGTGGTGAGCGCCTGCAGTTCGGCCTGCCGGACCACCGTGTCGAGGTCCTCGGCGAACCAGGCCCCCAGCGGGGCGACCCGCATCGCGGCGCCGTTCCCGTACGAGCCCTGGCCCTCGAACTGGCCCGCGGTGATGGCGCGCCAGTCCCCACCCGCGCCGATCCCGCGCAGCACCCGGTGCATCGACGGGCCGTACTTGCGCCCGTACTCGCGGGCGTACTCGGCGGCGAACTCCCGGGCGAGCGCGTCCGGTCGGACCTCTCCCGCACTGTGCAGGTGACGGACCAGTACGAGTGCCATGGCGGTGTCATCGGTCCAGTGCCAGGGCGCGGGCCGGACCAGCCGGGCGGCCAGTGCGGCGGGTGCCTCGTCCGGCGGGACCGAGAACCACCGGTCGCCGAAGGCGTCGCCGAGGGCGAGTCCCTCCAGGCTCTCCAGGACCGGGCCGGCCGCACACATGTCATCCTCCAGGTGAGATCAACTGTGCGCGGCAGTCTGCCGGACGGGCGAGGCTCCGGCGAGCGGATTTCCTCCCGACCGCCAACCCGCCAGAAACTGACTGACCGTCACTTCACCTTCAGGCCGCCGAGGACGAGCTTCCAGACGGCCTCGAACCGGTCGTCGGCCCCGGGGGCGGACCAGGTGGACGCGTAGGCCGGATCGTGGAAGGGGCCGGTGGCGTCGAAGACGGCGCGGGCGGTGTTGCGGATGTGGGCGAGCTTGAACTCCTTGTCCTCCATGCCTTCCTCGACGATCTGCGCGATCTGGTCGACCAGGGTGCCGACATGGGTGTCCACCAGGCCGCTGTTCTCCTCGACCAGCACCATGTAGGTGGCGAACAGCTCCGGGTCGTCCAGCGCCTTCTTCCGCTTGGCCGTGAACAGCGTCGTCAGCCAGCGGTGCAGCCGCTCGGAGGCGGGGCCGCCCTCGTTGGAGATGGTTGCCAGCTCGTGATGGGCCTGGTCGAGCCAGCGCTGGGTGACCGCCTCGCGCAGCGCGGCCTTGCTGGGGAAGTGGCGGTAGACGCTGCTGTGGCTGACACCGAGGATGCGGGCGACGTCCACGACGGTGGCCTTGGCCGGGCCGAACCGCCGGAGGACGTCCTCCGCCGCGATCAGGATCTGCTCGGCGGTGAGTGTGCTGTCCGTGGTCACGGGGAGGTCCGTCCTTAGGGTCGTGCGGTCGGGTCGTGCGGCGATGGTGCCGGAGCGGTCAGCGCTCGCTGTCCAGGTGGGCCATCTGTGCGGCAGCGTACCGGTCACCGGCGGCGGAGCCGGCGGGTACGGCGGCCTCGATGGCGGCGAGGTCGGCGCTGGTGAGAGCGACGTCGAGTGCGCCGAGGGCCTCGCTCGGCCGGTCCCGGCGGCGGGCGCCGACCAGCGGGACGACGTCCTGCCCGCGCGAGGCCACCCAGGCGATGGCGACCTGGGCGACGGTCGCACCCCTTGCCGTGGCGATCTCGCGCAGGGCCTCGACCAGCGCCAGGTTGTGGGCCAGGTTCTCGCCCTGGAAGCGCGGGCTGTGGCTGCGGAAGTCGGTGCCGCCGAGGGCGCGGTCCCGGTCCCAGTGGCCGCTGAGCAGGCCGCGGGAGAGCACCCCGTACGCGGTGATGCCGATGCCGAGCTCGCGGGCGGTGGGCAGGACGGTGGCCTCGATCGAGCGGGAGAGCAGCGAGTACTCGATCTGGAGGTCGCTGATCGGGTGGACGGCGGCGGCCCGGCGCAGAGTGTCGGCGCCGACCTCGGAGAGTCCGATGTGGCGGACGTAGCCGGCCTGCACCAGGTCGGCGATGGCGCCGACGGTCTCCTCGATCGGAACGTTCGGATCCAGGCGGGCCGGGCGGTAGACGTCGATGTGGTCGGTGCGCAGGCGGCGCAGGGTGTAGGAGAGCGCGTTCTTGGTGGCGGCGGGGCTCGCGTCGTAGCCGAGCCACTGGCCGTCGGGGGTGCGCTGGGCGCCGAACTTCACGCTGATCTGCACGCGGTCGCGATCGCGGCCGCGCAGCGCCTCGTGGATCAGCAGCTCGTTGTGGCCCATGCCGTAGAAGTCGCCGGTGTCGAGCAGGGCGATCCCGGCGTCGAGCGCGGTGTGGATGGTGGCGATGCTCTCGGCCTCGTCGGCCGGGCCGTACAGGTCGGACATGCCCATGCAGCCGAGGCCGAGGGCCGAGGTGACCAGCCCGGTGGTGCCGAGGGTGCGCCGGGCGGGGCGGGTGTTCGTGGACACGGGTGCTCCAGGGGGCGGGTGCGGTGCCGGGAACCGGGGGCAGGGTGACCCGGGTGCCACTATGGCACGACAGCGAACAGATTTCAAAATCTGTTCGCTGTCGTCTGTTATCTGAAAGTTGAAATCTGTCGATTGTCATTTGTTCGGGTTGGCGGCTCCGGGTCAGCCGGCCCCGCAGGCACCAGACCAGTCGCTGTGCGGCTGCCGCCGCTGAGCCCGCAGCCGCACAGCATCGCCCGTGGGGTCTCGCGCACCTCGCCGTCGGCGTCCGCCTCGGGCGCCGACGCGTCCGGGCTGATCCACGGGCGCCGCTCGGTGACGAACACCGTCGGCAGGCCGTGCACGCACTCGGCGGTGTGGCGGCAGACGTCCGCATCGAGGGTGACCGCGATGCCCGCGCCCTGATGCGTCCGCCCGCCGCCGTCCTTGTCCCCGCCCCGGCCCTTCTCGTTGTCCGGGCCCGGCCCCGGTCCATCATCGAGCGACCGGGGCCGCCCCGCTCATCGATTCGGCCGAGGTGGTCTTCGTGCCCCTCGTGCTTATGGCCCCGGCCGCGTCCCGGTCCCTCGCCTTCGCCGCGTCGGCCGCCGTCGCCGTGTCCGCCGGCTCGACGGCCGGGCTCCCGGCCGACCCCCAGGCCTCGCGTCCGCCTGGCGACCGCAGCAGGTAGGCGCGGGCGGGCGGCACATTGCGCCACGCCGTGCGCTCGCCGAGACCGTACGCCTCCTCGAACCGTCGCAGCAGCCGCACCACCGCCCGGTGGCGGGCGCCCCGGCGGGGGCCCGAGGTGAGGGTGCGCGCCGTCGTCGTGCCGAGGTACCCGAAGTACGTCAGCTCCCCGCCGGGCACCAGCAGTCGCAGGTAGAGGTCGAGGATGTCGCGCACCTGCGCGGGCTCGAAGTTGGTGAACGGCAGCCCGGACACGATCACGTCGTACCGTTCCGGGAACTCGTCCGTCCAGGCCCCCTCCGGCGTCGGCGGGTGGCATTCCGGAAGCTCCTCGACCCGGCAGGCCGACAGTCGCAGCCCGACACCGGGGCGGCGCGCGGCCAGTACCGGGTCCTCCCGCAGCCGGTCGGCGAACCGCGGGTTGGCCTCGACGACGTGCAACCGGTCGCCCGGTCGCAGCACTTGGGCCAGCCGACGGGTCACCACGCCGGTGCCGGCGCCGACCTCCAGCACCGAGATCGGACGGTTCGGGCGGCTGGTGACCGGCACCACCAGCGCGTTCACCAGCTCCGGGCCGCTCGGGGCCAGCGCGCCGGTGTCGTGGAAGGTGCGCAGCGCCTCGGCGAGGAACAGCAGGTGGTCCCCGCCGGTGGGCGAACTGTACCGGGGGGAAAGGGATTCGGGACGGTGGTGGAGTCGCTCGTTGGTCATGCCGTCGACGCTAGGCAGGGTGGAGGAGCCGCGAATCGGCCGGTCAGCGACGCTGACCCCCGACGAAAGTCGAGGGTGCGGTTACCCGGAAGACAGAGGCGTTGCGCGGCTGAGCGCCCCTAGCATCGAGCCCGACATGCCGAACGCCGGAGGTACGAAAGGCCGGACATGCCGAACGCCGGACGTGCGGAAGGCCCTCGGAACGAGGGAAGAGGAAAGGGAAAGGAGGAACGTCATGCGCAGAAGTGTGCTCGGCTGGTACGGGCCGGACCACCGGGCCGGGACCGACACGTTGCTGCTGCTCGGTCTGCTCGGCCTCACCACCGAGGAGGCCCTGGTCCAGTGGGCGCACTCCGACGGCCCGTTGCGCCTGCCCCGTACGGTCGTGGCCGCGCTCGCCTCGCTGTCGCTCGTCTTCGCCCGTCGCTACCCGGTGGCCTCGGCCGTGCTGCCGGTGCTCACCGGCGGGCTGTTCAACCGGGCCTTTCCCGGCCTGTTCAGCGTCTTCCACCTCGCCTACCTCGGCCGGAGCGGCCCGGCGATGGCGGGTGGCGCGGCCATCGCGGTGGTCAGCGCGACGGGTGCGGATTCGCTGGTCGGCTGGGCCGGCACCACCGGGTCCCAACTCCTGGTCCAGGCCGCCATGCTGGCGGTCGGCCTGTGGCTGCACGGCAGACGGGTGCTGATCCGCACCCTGCACGAGCAGGTCGACGTGCTGCGCCGCGAGCGGGAGCTGCGTGCCGAACAGGCCCGGGCCGCCGAACGTGCCCGGATCGCCCGGGAGATGCACGACGTGCTGGCCCATCGGCTCAGCCTCCTGGTGCTGCACGCCGGGGTGCTGCGCGACCAGGCCAGGGCCGGTACCGTCGCCGCCGACCCCGACCGGCTCACCCACCGTCTCGAACTGCTGCGCACCACCGCCGCCCGCTCGCTCGACGACCTGCGCGACGTCCTGGGCGCACTGCGGGCGGACCCACCGGCTCCGCCCGCCACGGGAGGCGAGCCGTCCGTTCCGGCCGACGCCGGGCGCGTCCCGGCGCCCGCCCTGCGCGACCTGACCGAACTCGTCGGCGAGGCGACCCAGGCCGGTCAGCGGGTCGAACTCGCCCTCTCCGGAGACCCGGAGACCGTCCCGACCACCCACCGGCTGGCCGTGCACCGGCTGGTTCAGGAGGCACTGACCAACGCCCGCAAGTACGCGCATGCCGCGCCCGTCGCCGTCCGTGTCGGCTACGGGGCGCCGGCGACGACGGTCGAGGTCCGCAACGGCCCGGGCGAGGCGCTGCCGGACGGGCCGGGTACCGGCGGCGGGTACGGGTTGGTGGGGCTGACCGAACGGGTCGGAGCCCTCGGCGGCCACCTCGACGCCGGCCCGGACGGCAGCGGCGGCTTCCGGCTCTCCGCCCGGTTACCCGCGCCGGACCGCCGGCCGCAGGCGGTGCCCGACCCGGCTCCTGCCGGTGGCGACGGTCCGGCTGCACAGCCGGGGCGAGCGCTGCCGCGGCCGGATCAGGGGAGACGAGGGGCGCGGCAGTCGCAGGAAGGGGGGCAAGGGGCGCAAGGGGTGCAACAGCCGGCGCCATCGAAACAACCGAAGCAGGAACCGAAGCAGGAGCCTGAGCAGGAACCGAAACAGGAACCGACGCAGCCGAAGGGCGCCGCATGATCCGAACAATGGTGGTCGACGACGATGCGCTGGTGCGCCTCGGCCTGGTCGATCTCCTGACCCAGGACCCGGCACTCACCGTGGTCGCCGAGGCCGCCGACGGGCTGCAGGCCGTCGAACTCGCCGGCAGCCGGCGGATCGACGTCGTGCTGATGGACATCCGGATGCCGCGGCTCGACGGGATCGCCGCCACTCGGCGGCTGCGTGAACTCCCCGGCGGCCCGCGGGTCATCGCCCTCACCACCTTCGACCTGGACGAGTACGTGTACCAAGTGCTCGCGGCCGGGGCGGACGGCTTTCTGCTGAAGGACACCCCGCCCGCGGAGATCGCCCGGGCCGTCCACGTCGTCGCGGGTGGTCAGGGGATGCTGCACCCGGCGGCCGCGCGGCGGCTGATCGACCGCTACCACCGGGTCGGGGCGCCCCGGTCGGTGGCCGCCCGCAACCGGGTCGCCGGGCTCACTCCGCGGGAGACCGACGTGCTGCGCGAACTCGCCGACGGGCTCTCCAACGCCGAGATCGCGGGCGTGCTCGGGATGCGCGAGAGCACCGTCAAGGCGCACGTCAGCCGGATCTTGACCGGGCTCGCGGTCGGCAACCGGGTCCAGGCGGCGCTGCTCGCACGGGATGCCGGGCTGGTGGGCGACGGTGGCTGAGGACGGCTGGCCGAGGCCGGCTGTGCCCGGACCGGGCACGGGGGTTCCGACCGTCCGTGCCCGTCCGTGCCCGAGCGTCCTCCCGCTGTTCCCGGGTACCGCCCGGTCGTGCCCCGGGGGTGGCGGCCGAGGCACGTCGGGGCTCGGTGGGGTACGTCGGGGCACGGCATCGGCCGGTGTTCATGCGGGCGTTCCCCGTATTTTCCCCCGGAGTCGGAGCGAGCGTCGGAGCGGGCTTCCCTGAGCCGCCGCGTGCCCCCGGTTCGTACCGCATGCTGAGCGGCTGTCACCCATCCGGCGTGGAAATGCCGTGCCTTGGCCGTTTGCGCTGCCGAACTCGGGCGGCGGGTCCATGGTGGAGATGGGCGCGATCCGGCGACCGCGCCCGCGCGCCGATCCAGGCCCGCGCGCCGAGCGCCCGCGCCGATCGTGGACGGGCGGCCTCCGAAGCGGGGCCCGGTACCGGCACGCTGGGAGCAGGGCCACCTCGCAGGAAACCGAACGGTTCTTCTAGGCTCACATCTCGGCTTCCCTGCGGCGGTCCGGCCACTGCGCCCGCCGCCAGGAGGCCGCCGTCCACGGGGCTCCGGGCGGACCGGGGCCACCGGATCGAGCGAGGAGGACGCACATGCCAAGCACGCCGCCCAACCGTTCCACCGTACTTGGGCCAGACGGGCCGATTCGGTGGGCCGCTCATCATGCCGGCCGGCCGGCGGGGTCCGGCCGGGCCTGGTACCCGGGCGGGAGTGGTCGGCCGGTAAGGCCGCTGAATACCGGCGGCGGCCGCGGAGGCGAGCGTTGAGTCCCCAGACCGTCGGGTCGCCGGCCGTGCCGGGCGCCGCAGCGGAACCCGACGGGACCCCGGTCGCCGTCCCGGTCGCCGTCCCGGCCGCCACCGACAGCGAGGTCCTCGCCGCAGCCGCCACGACCACCGCAGCCGGCACGGCAACTGCCGCTGCGGACCCGGCAACTATGGTTCCGGCTGCCTCGGTTCAGGCCGCCGCAGCCGCGGCCGGTGCCGCGAAGACCGCCGTGGCCAGGACGGCCGTCGCGAAGACCGCAGCCGCCAAGTCCGCTCTCACGAAGTCCGTCCTCACCAAAACCGTCGTCGCGAAGACGGCGGTGGCGAAGCCCGCTGTCGCGAAGCCCGCGACAGGATCGGCCGCCGCCGGCACCCCTGGGACCGCCGCCCCTGGGACCGCCACCGTCACCACGGCGCTGCCGGGTGCGCCGCAGGCGTTCAGCACCCGTGCCCGCACCCTTGCCGGAGCCGTCCGGCGCCGCTGCGCCGACCTGGCGCGGATCGAGTCACCGAGCGGAGATGCTCCCCGACTCGACGCCCTCGCCGAGGAGTTGGCCGCCGGCTTCCGGGCCACCGGTGCCACGGCGCGGCGCGAACCCGCACCGGCCGGTGACCACCTCGTGCTGGAGTGGGAGGGCCGGGACGAGTCCCTGCCGCACCTGCTGATCGTCGGGCACCACGACACCGTCTGGCCGGTCGGTACCCTCGCGGACTGGCCGGTGACCGAGGAGGGCGGCCGGCTCACCGGTCCAGGCGTGGTCGACATGAAGGGTGGACTCGCCATCCTGGAGGGCGCGTTGGCGCTGCTTGCGGACCTGGGCGAGCGCCCGCACCGGACCGTCCGCATGGTCGTCGTCTCCGATGAGGAGGTGGGCAGCCCGGACGGGCGGCGCCTGGTCGAGCGCCAGCTTCGTGGGGCCGCAGCGGTACTGGGGCTCGAACCGCCGCACCCTGACGGTCGGTTGAAGACCGCGCGGCGCGGCAGCACCCGGGTGAGGCTCACTGTGACCGGCCGCGAGGCGCACGCGGGCAATGACGCCCACGACGGGGTGTCCGCGGTCGACGAGCTGGTGGACCAGCTCGTGCTGGTGCGCGACCTCGCAGGCCAGCCCGGTACCGAGCTCAACGCCGGCCGGATCAGTGGTGGTTCGCGTGCCAACGTGGTCGCCGGCCGGGCCGAGGCCGAGCTGGGGCTGCGCTTCTCCACCGCCGAGGCGCAGCGCCGTACGCTCGACAACCTCGCCCGGCTCACCGCGCTGCGTCCGGGGGCCCGAGTCCGTACGGAGGTGCTCTCCAGCCGTCCTGCCTGGCCGGAGCGGACCGGCAACCCGTTGCTGCGGCACGTGCGTTCGCTGGCCGCGGCGCTCGGGCAGCAGCTGGACGGCGCCCCGGCGGGCGGGGCGGGGGACACCAACCTGCCGGGCTCGCGCGGGCTGCCGACCCTGGACGGCTTCGGTGCGGTGGGTGCCGGGGCCCATGCGCGGCACGAGCACATCCGGCTCGACCAGATCGCCCCCCGGATCGCCCTGCTGGCGGCGCTGCTCGCCGTGCCACTGCCGAGACTGCGCGACCGCGCGGAGGGATGATCCCGCGGTGAGTCGCTGACGGCCGACGGCTGACAGCCGGCAGCCGTCAGCAAGCGGCAACAGCAGCCGACGGCAGCCGACGGCAGCCGACGGCAGCCGACGGCAGCCGACGGCAGGCGGCCACGAACGTGCGGCCGCGAACAGGCGACAGCGGACGGACAACTGCAGACGGGCGACAGCGAACAGATAACAGCCGACAGATAACAGCTGACAGATTCTGAAATCTGTCAGCTGTTATCTGTTTCGCACCTTGCCATCCCTCCGTCCCGCTGCGCAGAATGGTACCGACCGAACGGTCAGTCGGTTGGTTGGCGTCGAGGCGACCGACCGGGCAGGAGACGAGAGGGGACCGTGGTGACAGCAGAGGTGGCCGAGGCGGTCCCCGCGCAGACGCCGGAGGAGCGGTTCGAGGCGGTCGTCACCGCCGAGCAGCGGATCGAGCCCAGGGACTGGATGCCCGACGCCTACCGGGCCACCCTGATCCGCCAGATCGCCCAGCACGCCCACTCCGAGATCATCGGCATGCAGCCCGAGGGCAACTGGCTGACCCGGGCCCCGTCCCTGCGCCGCAAGGCCATCCTGCTCGCCAAGGCCCAGGACGAGGCCGGCCACGGCCTCTACCTCTACGCCGCCGCCGAGACCCTCGGCGTCGACCGTGCCGAGCTCACCGAGAAGCTGATCTCCGGCCGGCAGAAGTACTCCTCGATCTTCAACTACCCGACTCTCACCTTCGCCGACGTCGGCGTGATCGGCTGGCTGGTCGACGGCGCCGCGATCTGCAACCAGGTCCCGCTCTGCCGGTGCAGCTACGGTCCGTACGCCCGCGCGATGGTGCGGATCTGCAAGGAGGAGTCCTTCCACCAGCGCCAGGGCTACGAGCTCCTGATGACGCTGATGCGCGGCACCGAGGCGCAGCGCCGGATGGTCCAGGACGCGGTGGACCGCTGGTGGTGGCCGTCGCTGATGATGTTCGGCCCCTCGGACGCCGACTCGCCGAACACCGCCCGCTCGATGGCCTGGCGGATCAAGCGGCACAGCAACGACGAGCTGCGCCGGCGCTTCGTCGACATGACCGTCCCGCAGGCCGAGCACCTGGGCGTCACCCTCCCGGACCCCGAACTGCGCTGGAACGAGGAGCGCGGTGGCTGGGACTTCGGCGAGCCGGACTGGTCCGAGCTGACCAGGGTCATCCACGGCCAGGGCCCCTGCAACGCCCAGCGGATCGAACGCCGCCGCGCCGCCCACGAGGACGGTGCCTGGGTCCGCGAGGCGGCCGTCGCCTACGCGGCCAAGCGCGCCGCCGAGGCCGCCACAGTCACCGAAGCGACCGAAGGCATCGAAGCCACCGAAGGCAGCGAAGCCGTCGAAGCCACCGAACAGGAGAACGGAAAGTGACCGACCCCCAGGTTGGCTCCCCGGCCGGGTCCAAGGCCGGCTGGCCGCTGTACGAGGTGTTCGTGCGCCCCCGGCGCGGGCTGAACCACGTCCACGTCGGCTCGTTGCACGCCGCCGACGACCGGATGGCCCTGCTCGCCGCCCGTGACCTGTACACCCGCCGCAACGAGGGCGTGAGCCTCTGGGTGGTCCGCTCCGACGCGATCACCGCCTCCACCCCGGACGAGCGCGACCCGTTCTTCGAGCCCAGCGGCGACAAGGTCTATCGCCACCCGACCTTCTACGACATCCCCGAGGATGTCCCGCACATCTGACGGGGGAGCCATCGTGCACGACCACACCACCTCCACCACCGGCGCCGGTGAGGACGACCACGTCTACCTCAGCCTCGCCGACTCCGCCCCCGGCCCCGAGGGCGAGGGCCGCTGGGCGTACGGGACGGGCTTCGCCGACCCGCTGCTCGGCGTGGACACCGCGCTGCCCGCCGGTCTGGACGGCACCGACCTCGCCGCCTACTGCCAGATGCTGGGCGACGACGCCCTGGTCCTCGCGCAGCGGCTGATCGAGTGGTGCACCCGGGCACCCGAACTCGAGGAGGAGGTTGCGCTCGCCAACCTGGGCCTCGACCTGCTCGGCCAGGCCCGGCTGCTGCTCACCCGGGCCGGCCAGGCGGACGGTACCGGCCGTACCGAGGACGACCTGGCGTACTGGCGCGAGGAGCACGAGTTCCGCAACGTCCGCCTGGTGGAGACGCCGAACGGCGACTTCGCGTACTCGATCGCGCGGCTGCTGCTGTTCGCCACCGCTCGCGGCGCCCTGTACGAGGCGCTGAGCGCTCACCCCGACCCGGTGCTGGCCGCTGTCGCCACCCGGGGGGTCAAGGAACTGGCGTACCACCGGGAGTACGCGACCGCCTGGACGCTGCGCCTCGGCGACGGCACGCCGTACTCCGCCGGGCGGATGCAGGCCGGGCTGGATGCCGTCTGGCCGCTGCTGGAGGAACTGTTCACGGCGCACCCGGTGGAGCTGCGGGCGGGCGTCGACCCCGCGACCCTGCGCGACCCGGTGCTGCACTCGCTCACCGCCGTCCTCGCCGAGGCCGGACTGACCGTGCCGGACGTGCCGCCGCTGGCCACCGTCCTCGGCCGGGCCGGCCGGGACGGCGTGCACACCGAGGCGCTCGGCCCGCTGCTCGCCGAGCTCCAGGTGGTGGCCCGAGCCCACCCGGGGGCGACATGGTGACGGGCGACGTCGCTACGGGCGACATGGTGACGGGCACGGCGGACCCGACGACCCGCGACCTGGCCTGGGCGGTCGCCGCGGCCGTCCCGGACCCGGAGCTGCCCATGCTCACCCTGGCCGACCTGGGCGTCCTGGCCGAGGTCGAGGCGGAAGGCGGCAGCGGCACCGTGACCGCCTGGCTGACCCCGACCTACTCGGGCTGCCCCGCGGTCGCCGAGATGGCCGCCGACGTGGACCGCCGGCTGCGCGCGGCCGGGTACCCCGACGTTCGGGTGCGGCTGCGGCTGGACCCGCCGTGGTCCACCGATCTGATCACCGCCGAGGGCCGCCGCAAGCTCGCCGAGGCGGGCATCGCCCCACCGCGCCCGACCGTCGCCGCCGCGGCCGGACCGGTGGCGCTCACCCTCGGCCCGATCCGCACCGGAACCGCGACCGGGGCCGGAACCGCGGCCGTGACCGCGTCCCCCGTGCCCTGCCCGCACTGCGGTGACGCCGACACGGAGGAGCTGTCCCGCTTCGGTTCCACCGCCTGCAAGGCGCTCTGGCGCTGCCGGGCCTGCCGCGAGCCGTTCGAACGCGTCAAGGAGATCTGAATGCCCGCCGCTTCCCCCGCTGCCGCCTCCGCCACTCCCGCTTCCGATGCCGGGGCCACCTCCGGATCCGCCCTCGACATCGAGGCGCCCGGCGTCCGCCCCGCCCGCCGTCCGACCTTCCACCGGCTGAGGATCGACCGGGTCGAGCGGCTCTGCGAGGACGCCGTCGCGGTGACCTTCGCGGTGCCGGACGGCCTGGCGGAGAAGTACGCCTTCCGCCCCGGGCAGACCCTGACCCTGCGCAAGCTGGTGGACGGTTCCGACGAGCGCCGCTCGTACTCGATCTGCGCTCCGGTCGGCGGGCCGCTGCGGATCGCCGTGCGGGAGGTGCCCGGCGGGCTGTTCTCGCGCTGGCTGGTGCGCGAGGCGAAGCCGGGCGAGGAGGTGGAAGTCCTGACGCCCTCCGGCCTGTTCACTCCCGAGCTCGGCGTCCCGGCCGACCACGTGCTGCTCGCGGCCGGATCCGGCATCACCCCGATGCTGTCGATCGCCGCCTCCGTGCTGGCCGCCGACCGCAGCTCCACCGTCACCCTGCTCTACGGCAACCGGCGCAGCGACACCGTGATGTTCGCGGACGAGCTGGCCGACCTGAAGGACCGCTACCTCGGCCGCTTCCAGCTGGTCCACGTGCTCTCCCGGGAGACCAGGGACGCCGAGCTGCTCAGCGGCCGGCTGGACCCGGAGCGGGTGCGCGCGCTGCTGGCGGCGCTGGTGGACGTCGGGAGCGTCGGGCACTGGTGGCTGTGCGGCCCGTTCGGCATGGTCGCCGGGGCGAAGGACCTGCTCGCCGAACTGGACGTGCCGGGCGAGCGGGTGCACCAGGAGCTGTTCCACGCCGAGGACGAACCGCTCCCGGAGCGCGACGAGGACTGGGACCGGACCGACGGCTCGTCCGACGGCGCGTCGGGCGCGCAGAGCGAGGTCACCGTCGTCCTCGACGGCCGCGGCAGCACGCTCTGCCTGCCGCGCGACCGCTCGATCCTGGACGGCGCCCAGCGCTCCCGCCCCGACCTGCCGTTCGCCTGCAAGGGCGGGGTGTGCGGCACCTGCCGCGCCCTGGTCACCGAGGGCGAGGTGGAGATGCGCCGCAACTTCGCGCTGGAGGAGAAGGAGCTGGCCGCCGGCTACGTCCTCACCTGCCAGGCCCGCCCGCTCACCGACCGGGTGACGGTCGACTACGACCGCTGAGCCTCAGACGCCGGCGGGCTCCATCGCCGGGTCCCCGGGCGTCGGTTGTTCGGGCGTGAGTTCACCGAGCGCCGGCTCCCCGGGCGTCGGCCTCCCGGGCGTCGGGTCGCCGAGCAGCTTGACCAGGTCGTTGACGGCCGCGCGTCCGGCCCGGTTGGCGCCGACGGTGCTGGCGGACGGGCCGTAGCCGACCAGGTGGACGCGGGGGTCGGCGGTGGCGCGGGTGCCGGTGAGCGCGATGCCGCCGCCGGGGGAGCGCAGCCCGAGCGGGGCGAGGTGCCCGACCTCGGGCCGGAAGCCGGTCGCCCAGACGATCGCGTCCACCGCCAGCTCCTCATCGCCCCACGCGACCCCGTGCTCGGTCAGGTGGTCGAACATCGGCCGGCGGTGCAGCGCGCCCAGCTCCTCGGCGCGCCGGTAGGCGACGGACGGGCCGAGCCCGGTCACGCTCACCACGCTGCGCACGGGAAGGCCCTGCCGGACCCGCTCCTCGACCTTGGCCACCGCCGCACGCCCGTACTCGGGGGTGAACGGCCCGTCGTGGTAGACGGGTTCGGAGCGGGTGACCCACACCGTCTCGCCGACCGCCGCCACCTCCGACAGCACCTGGATCGCCGAGGCGCCGCCGCCCACCACCAGCACGCGCTTGCCCGCGAACTCCTCGGGACCGCGGTACTCGGCATAGTGCAGCCGGCGGCCCGCGAAGTGGCCCGGGTAGTGCGGGAGGAAGGGACGCGTCCAGGTGCCGGTGGCGTTGATCAGCGCGCGGGTGGACCAGGTGCCGTGGTCG
Organism: Kitasatospora sp. NPDC101235; assembly: GCF_044767505.1. Classification (NCBI taxonomy): domain Bacteria; kingdom Bacillati; phylum Actinomycetota; class Actinomycetes; order Kitasatosporales; family Streptomycetaceae; genus Kitasatospora; species Kitasatospora sp. NPDC101235. The sequence goes on along the minus strand of NZ_JBIWNZ010000011.1, from coordinate 203,161 downwards.
GTCTCGACCAGCAGCCGGGAGTCGGGGCTCCCGGACTCGGCGCGGACGGTGCGCACCGTGACCGGGCGTACGACCGGGAGCGCGTGCCGGGCCTCGTACGCCGCGAAGTACTCCGGCACCACCTCGCGCGCGGGGGCCTCGGGGTCCGGCGGCGGGAGTTCGGCGTCGGGGAGGTCGTGGACGCCGTGCACGGTGGCCATCCGCAGGGACGGCGAGCGGTGCGCCCAGGCGCCGCCGGGTGCGGCGTTGGCGTCGAGGACGACGAAGCCGCCGCCGACGCCCACCCGGTAGGGGGCGAAGCCGCGGCGGCGCAGGTGGTAGGCGGCGGACAGGCCCGCCTGCCCGGCGCCCACCACCAGGACGTCCACGCGTTGCGGAACGCTGTTCGTTGCACCGTAAACAGTCACGCCCGTGAAACATCGGAACCCCGGAGGCTGTTCCCGCCGGGGTTCCGCCAGTGGGACGTGAACGGGGGCGCGTGACCGGAGGGGCGTCAGGCGGCCGGGGAGATCACCGCGGCGGTGCCGTAGGCGCAGACCTCGGTGCCGACGTCGGCCGCCTCCGTGACGTCGAAGCGCATCATCAGGACGGCGTTGCCGCCGCGCGCCTTGGTCTGCTCGATCAGGCGCTGCATCGCCTCGTTGCGGCTCTCGACCAGGGTCTTCGTCAGGCCGCGCAGCTCGCCACCGATCAGTGACTTCAGACCGGCGCCGATCTGGCTGCCTATGTGGCGGCTGCGGACGGTCAGCCCGAAGACCTCGCCGATCACGTGGTCGACGCGGAAACCGGGGATGTCGTTGGTGGTCACGACCAGGACGTCGGCGTTCGGGCCCTGCCCGCCGCCGTACTCGTTGATGTCTGCCATGGGACGCATCCTGCCAAAGTTCCTGCGTCCGAGTGAGCGAGGCGGGGCCGGGTGGTGGCCGAGAAGGCATCCGGAAGCTGGTCCGGACCGGTGATCGGGGGACCGAAAGGCCGTACCGTTAGCCCCATGGGCGAGCGAAGCGATCATCCACAGGGGCCGGGCGCGGCGGAGGACTCCGGCGCGCAGGAGATCGAGGCGACGGTGGTGCTGGGCCTGCGGATCACCGACTGGCCGGCCCTGCGCGCGGCCGCGATCAGGGCCGTCGAGGAACTGGACTTCGAGGGCATCGACCCGGCCGGCCAGCGCCGCGAACTGCTGCGCGAGGTCGCCGAGGACGCCAACGCGGCGCTCGGCGCGCTGCTGCATCCGGACCGGCTGGTGGCCGCCATCCCCGGGGTCGAGGCGATCGGCGGCACGCTGGAGATCAGCGTCACCGAGGACTTCACACCCGACTTCGCCGACCTGTTCCCGCTGGAGGGCGACGAGGAGGAGGGCGGCGCGGGCGCGGACTGGACGCTCACCCCGCGCACCGCCTGCCTGCTCCACGCCCAGCTGATCGGCCTGGCCGACGCCGCGTACGACGACTTCGACGAGCACGGGGACGAGCCGGTCGTCGACGACGAGGACACGGACTGGACGGTCTTCGCCCGGCTTCCCCAGCGCACCTGGCGGATGCACCGGGGCTGGCGCCGCGCGATGGCCCGCGCCTTCGACGACCTCGCCGACGACCTCGCGCTCGGCGAGTGGCCGCTGCCGCGCTGCCTGGCCGAGGAGCTCGCGCTGCGGATGGCCCTGGTGGACGCCCGGGCCCTGCTCGTCGCGCAGCCCGAGTCGGTGGCGGACATGATGGGCGACCTTCCGGCCGACCTGTACGACTACGACTGGGACGGCTGCCGCGACGAGCTGTTCGGCGTCTACGGGCCGGACGACGGCGACCCGGAGCTGGGGGCGGAGCAGCGCACGGAGGCGCTGCTGGCGGCCACCCACCCGGAGGGCTGGTTCCTGATGTACGAGGACGCGGAGGAACGGGACCCGCAGCGCGGCTACCGGCGCTGACGGGACGTTGCGCCGCCGGGACCGGGCCGGCCGGCCAGCCGGACGGGTCGTGCGGGGCGCCGGGCTCCGTGGCCGCCCCCCGGGCCGGGCGGTCCGGCGAATCGGCGGTTAGGCTGCGGACATGTCCGATGTGCCCGGAACACACGATATGTCCCCCAGTGGCTCCGGCGAGGCTTCCGGAAGTCCCGATGGTCCTGAGGGTGTGGACGGGACGGATGGGGCCAACAGGGCGCCGGGCGGTGAGGAGGAGGCGGCGCTGGCCCGGATCGCGCTCGGACTGGACGGGGCGCAGGCGGCGCAGCGCGGCCGGACGGCCGAGGCCCGGGCCGGCTTCGAGGCACTCTGGGAGGCGCTGGGGGATCAGGACGTCTTTCACCGCTGCGTCGTCGCCCACTACCTGGCCGACCTGCAGGACGACCCGCGTGCCGAGCTCGAATGGGACCGGCGGGCCCTGGCCGCCGCCGACTCGCTCGGCACCGGGCGTGCCCGGACGTACGAGTCGGCCCTCCAGGTGCGGGCCTTCTACCCCTCGCTGCACCTCAACCTGGCCTCGGACCATCTCAAGCTCGGCGAGCCGGACCTGGCGCGCGACCAGCTCGAACGGGCCGTGTGCAGTCTGGACGCGCTGCCCGAGGGCGCGTACAGCGCGAGCATCCGGACGGCGGTGGACGAGCTGCGGCAGCGGCTGAGGTGAGTACCGAGGTGAGCGCCGGGGCGAACGCTGCGGTGAGCGCTGTGCTGGTCGGGGCGGTGGTTGCGGCGGTGAAGGCCGAGGTGAACGGGGCCGGCCGAGTCGGTCGGGGCGGGGCTGGCATCCTGGACTGGTGACTTCTCCTTCCGATGCTCCGACTTCCGCTTCTGTGACCCCTTCTGCGACGACCTCTTCTGCGACCCCGGACTCCGTGTCCCCCGCTCCCGTGGTCGACCCCGGCGACGCCCCGGATCGCGAGGACCGCGACGAGCGGCCGCAGTACGTGCTGCCGCTGGTCGTCCGGATGGAGCGGGCCACTCCGCCGGGCCGGACGGACGCGCTGGAGACCTCGGCGCGGGCGGTACTCACGCTGCTGGCCGACCCGCGGGTGACCGAGGCCGACGGCGAGTGGGCGGAGCGGGTCGCGGCCTGGGAGGACGCCCGGATCCGCAAGGTGGTCCGGCGGGCTCGGGGCGGGGAGTGGCGTCGCGCGGGCGAGCTGCCGGGCGTCACAGTGCACGGGCGGGAGGCCGAGGTGCGGGTGTTCCCGCCGATCCCGCTGGACGGCTGGCCGAAGGGCCTGGCCAAGCTCCAGGTGTCCGGGACGGATCTGGAGGAGACGGCCGAGGCCGGCGCGCCCGAGCCGGGGCTGCCGGTGCTGTGGCTCAATCCGGAGCTGGAGATGAGCGCGGGAAAGACGATGGCGCAGACCGGCCACGCCGCCCAGCTCGCCTGGTGGCGGCTGGACGACGCACAGCGCAAGGAGTGGGCCGAGGCCGGCTTCGCGCTGGCGGTCCGGACGGCCTCGCCGGAGGTGTGGGAGGAACTCGTCCGCAGCGGGCTGCCGGTGGTCCAGGACGCGGGCTTCACCGAGATCGCGCCGGGCAGCTGCACGGTGATCGCGGAGCACCCGGCGCTGCGGTGACGGGTGTGGCGGACGGCAGCTGACAGGCGACGGGGAACAGGCGACAGCGAACAGATGACAGATTTCGAAATCTGTCATCTGTTCGCTGCTCCTTGCCGGCCGTCAGCTGTACTCGTACCGCCGCATCGCCCGCAACCCGCCGTAGACCGCCGGCGCTGTCCAGAGCGCCATGATCAGCAGCCCGGTCCAGTGGCCGTAGTGGATGCCCGGCTCGGTCTGGGTGCGCATCGTGTACAGCCCGGCCCGGTCGGGCAGGAACTGGCCGAGCTCGCGGACGCCGGGGATGGCGGCCAGCCAGGTGGTGCCCAGGAACACCATCGGGGTCAGCAGGCCGAGCGCGGCGCTGAACTTGCCCAGCATCGCGGTCAGTCCGAGGCAGAGCAGCACCATCATCGGGTGGTACAGCACGCCGGCCAGGAAGCTGCGGGCCAGGCCCGGGGTGGAGAGGTCCAGGCCGACGGTGGTGCCGACGGCCAGGAACGAACCCGCCGTCGAGGCCAGCCCGAGCAGCAGGCCCAGCCCGGCGCCGAGCGCGAGCTTGGCGCCGTACAGTCGGCCGCGCCGGGGGACGGCGGTGAGCGAGGTGCCGATCATGCGGGTGTTGAACTCCTGCCCCATCAGCAGGATGCCGAGGCAGGCCACCGCGACGTGACCGAAGAGCAGTCCGTAGAAGATCCCGCCGGCCGGGTCCTCGCCGGGCGTGTGGTCCTTCGCCCCGTAGGCGGCACTGACGGCCGCAGTGATGCCGACCGTCAGTGCCAGGGCGACCAGTGGGGCCGCCCACTGCGAGGGCAGAGTGGTGAACTTGATCCGTTCGGCGCGCAGGGCGTCGGTCATCGTGCTCATGCTTCCTCCCATCTCCCGTTCGCCCGACGTCACTTGGTGCGCCGCAGGGCGCGCAGGCCGCCGTATGCGGCCAGCGCCGTCCAGAGCGCCATGATCAGCAGTCCGGTCCAGTGGCCGTAGACGACCTGCGGGTCGTCGGCGTACCGCAGGGCGTACTGGCCGGCCCGGTCGGGCAGGAACTGGACCACTCGGCGGACCCCGGGCACGCCGCCGAGCAGCGGCGAGAGCAGGAAGACGGTCGGTACCAGTACCCCCATGGCGGCGGTGAGGTTGCCGAGCAGCGCGGTCACCCCGAGGCAGAACACCACGAGCAGTGCCTGGTAGAGCACGCCGGCGACGGCGCTGCGGGCGAGGGCCGGCCCGTCCCAGGCACCCGGGGCGGTGGCCGCGTACCCGGCGAAGGAGCCCGCCGTGCCGAGTGCACCGACGACGAGGCCGACCAGTGCGCCGAGCGCGAGCTTGGCGCCGTACAGTCGGCCGCGCCGGGGGACGGCGGTGAGCGAGGTGCCGATCATGCGGGTGTTGAACTCCTGCCCGATCAACAGGATGCCGAAGCAGGTCAGGGCCGCCTGGCCGAAGTTGAGCCCGTAGAAGATTCCGACGCTCGGGTCGTCGGTGAGGTTGTGGTCCTTTCCGCGGAGGGCCGCGCCGACGGCTGTGGTGACCCCGGCGGTGAACACCAGGGCGAGCAGCGGGGTGACCCAGAGCGAGCGGAGGGTGGTGAACTTGATCCGCTCGGCGCGGAAGGCATTGACGGCGGGGGTCACGGCGGAAGTTGCGGCGGGGGTCACGGCAGGCGTCACGGCCGGGGCCGTCGGCGCGTTCATGCGGCGGCCTCCGCGCGGTACTCGACGCTGTCGGCGGTCATCCGCATGAACGCTTCCTCCAGGGAGTCCTGTTGCACGGCGATCTCGTACAGCACCACGCCGGCGGCGGCGGCGAGCGCGGCGATCCGCTCGGGTTCGGCGCCGCTCACCTCCCAGGCGCCGCCGTCGACTTCGGTGGCGTCGAGGCCATGGCCGGGGTCACCGAGCAGGGCGGCGAGCTTGGCCGGGTCGACGGCGCGGACCCTGATCCGGGTCCGGCCGTGGCGGTCGATGAACTCGGAGGTGGCGGCGTCGGCGAGCAGCCGGCCGCGCCCGATCACCACCAAGTGGTGGGCGGTGAGCGCCATTTCGGTCATCAGGTGGGAGGAGACCAGCACCGCCCGTCCCTCGGCGGCCAGGTCGCGCAGCAGGGTGCGGATCCAGCGGATGCCCTCCGGATCCAGGCCGTTCACGGGCTCGTCCAGCAGCAGCACCGGCGGGTCGCCGAGCAGCGAGGCGGCCACCCCGAGACGCTGGCGCATGCCGAGTGAGAAGCCCCGGATCCGCCGTCCGGCCGCGTCCGCCAAGCCGACCTGGCCGAGCACCTCGTCGACCCGTCGCGCAGGCAGCCCGTTGCTCGCGGCGAGCCAGCGCAGGTGGCCGTGCGCGGTCCGGCCGCCGTGCAGCGCCTGGGCGTCCAGCAGCGCTCCGACCGTCCGCAGCGGGTCGGGGAGTTCGACGTAGGGCCGGCCACCGATCAGGGCGTGTCCGGCAGTCGGCCGGTCGAGACCGAGGACCAGGCGCATGGTGGTGCTCTTGCCGGCGCCGTTCGGGCCGAGGAAGCCGGTCACCACGCCGGGTCGGACCTCGAAGGTCAGGTCGTCGACGACGCGCCGGCCGTCGTACTCCTTGGTCAGGCCCTGGATCTCGATCACGGCTCGCTCCCCTCGTCTCGTCGTCGGTGGTCTCCGCCGGTGCTCGCCGTGGTCGGCCCCGGGCGGTGGCTCCATTCGACCGGAGCGGGCCGGTGCGGCGGATCCCGCCGGGGCGGGGAGCCGCCTCCCTCCCGGGAGGGAGAGCACGGGCGACCGGAGCGGGAGCCGGGAGCCGGGGGCGACCTGGCAGGATGGCCCGATGTCCAAGGTCGCAGCGCTCAGGAGAGTGGTGTCCGGAACCGTCGTGCCGGGGAGTGCGGTGTCCAGGCTCGTCACGCCGCTGCTGTCCGGCGTCACGTACGCGCGGCTGCTGCACCTGCTGGTCGGGTGGATCTTCGCCGGCGTCGTGCTGATGATCTATCCGGGGACGTACCACAAGAGCCTCGGCGAAATCCTGATGGCGAGCATCCCGCTGGACTTCGTGCTGCTCGCGATGGTCGCCCTCATCCCGGCGGTGCGGCGCGCCGAGGGGGTGCAGGCGCGGCTGCTGCTGGTGCCCGAACGGGAGGAGGACATCGCCACCGAGCCCTCCCGAACCTGGGCCGACCGGCGGCGTACGGCGGGCTGGTTGATCGGCCGGGTCGGGCTCGGTGAGGTGGCCGGGTTGGTGCTGTCCTCCGGCGCCGCCGCGTGCTACGACCGGCTGACCGGTTCGGACGGGCTCTTGTACCTCCCGCTCTCCCCGGTGCTGGTGCTCGGTTTCGGCTGGTTCCTGGTGTTCGCCGGGCGAATCCAACTCGCCATGGCCGTACGGCTGCTGGGTCCCTCACCGGCGGAGCGGCTGGCCGAGGCCGAGCTGCGGGCCGAACGACTGTTGGAGCGCAACCGGTTGGCCCGGGAGCTGCACGACTCGATCGGACACGCGCTGACGGTGACGGTCCTCCAGGCCGGGGCGGCGCGCGAGGTCGGGGGCCCGGCCTTCGTCGCCAGGGCGCTCGAAGTCATCGAGGAGACCGGCCGGCAGGCCATGGAGGATCTCGAACGGACCCTCGTGCTGCTGCGCGAGACCCCGGCCGGGGCGAACGGCGTGGCCACCGAACAGCCCGGGATCGACCAGCTACCCGCACTGTTCGACACCGCCCGGGCGGCCGGCAGCCCGGTGGAGGCACGGGTCGAGGTGCGGCCGGGGACCCTGCCCGGAGTGCTCTCCCGCGAGTCGTACCGGATCGTCCAGGAGGGCGTCACCAACGCGCTCAAGTACGCACCCGGCGAACCGGTCGACATCCGGATCGCCGTACGGGAGGGCCAGTTGGAGCTGCGCTGCGCCAACCGGCTGCCCTGCGCCGGACGTTCACCGGCGGGCCCGGCGCGGCCCCCGGCGAGCGGGGCGGGCAGGGGCGCAACGCGCAAGGGCGGCAAGGGGCTGCGCGGCATCCGTGAGCGTGCCACGCTGCTCGGCGGGGAGGCAACGGCGGGGACGACGGCGGGGGCGACGGCGGCCTCGGCGACGGCGGCCTCGTCGGCGTCGGCGGCAGGACCGACCGGGGAGGGGACGGTGGAGTGGGTGCTGACCGTCCGACTGCCCCTACGCTTGGGCTCGTGACGAACGATCTTGATGCGGCCGGTTCCGATGCAGCAGGCCGTGGCAGGGGAACCGCCGGGATGACGGACATCCTGCTCGCCGACGACGAGGAGCTGGTCCGGGCCGGCCTGCGGGCCGTCCTGGAGGCGCAGGGGGACCTGCGGGTGATCGGCGAGGCGGCCGACGGCGCGGAGGCGGTCGCCCTGGCCCGCGCGCTGCGCCCGCAGGTGGTGCTGATGGACGTCCGGATGCCGGTGCTGGACGGCCTGGCGGGCACCCGCGAGCTGCTGCGCCCCGGAGCACCGGGGGAACGCCCCCCGCGGATCCTGGTCGTGACCACCTTCGAGAACGACGACTACGTCTACCAGGCGCTGCGCGCGGGCGCCGACGGCTTCCTGCTCAAACGCGCCCGCCCTGCCGAGATCGCCCACGCGGTGCGGCTGGTGGCGGCGGGCGAGTCGCTGCTGTTCCCGGCCGCGATCCGCCGCCTGGCGGCCGGGCACGGCAACCCGAGCGCCCGTGCAGCCATGGAGCGGGCTGCGCTGACCGAGCGCGAGGCGGAGGTGCTGCGACTGGTCGCGCGCGGCCTCAGCAACGGGGAGATCGCCGAGAAGCTGTTCCTCGGCGTGCAGACGGTGAAGACGCACGTCAGCAGCGTGCTGGCGAAGCTGGGCGCGCGGGACCGCACCCAGGCGGTGATCGCTGCGTACGAGTCGGGGTTCGTCGAACCGTCGGAGTGACCCCGCCGAGGTGATGCCTCCGGCGGGCTGTCAGGCCGGGTAGGCGTGGGTCTGGGTGGCCTTGACCGAGGCCCAGACCGCGACGCCCGGCGCCAGTTCCAGCTCGGCGACGGCGGCCGGGGTGAGGTCGGCGGCCATCGGCAGCTCGCCGGCGAGCTCGGCGCGGACCTGGTCGCCGTGCAGGTCCAGCCCGGTGACCTCGGCCTTCCACAGGTTGCGCGCGCCGGTCTGCGGGCGTTCCCGGTACAGCGTCACGGCGGAGGGCGGGAAGGCGACGAAGGCAGGCCCGTCCAGCTCCTCGGTGGTGGCCAGGACCGTTCCGTCCGGGAGCGTGACCCGGGTGCCCTCGGCCCGGCCCTGGTACAGGTTCAGCCCGACCAGCCGGGCGATGTAGTCGGTGCGCGGGCGCCGGGCGACCTCCGCGGGGCTGCCGGACTGCACCTCCTGCCCGTCCTCGATCACCACCAGCCGGTCGGCCAGCACCATGGCGTCCAGCGGGTCGTGCGTCACCAGCACCGCCACCGCCTCGAACTCGGCCAGGTGTCGCCGCAGTTGGGCCCGTACGTCGAGCCGGGTGCGCGCGTCCAGGGCGGCCAGCGGCTCGTCCAGCAGGAGCAGCCGGGGGCGTACGGCGAGGGCGCGGGCGAGCGCCACCCGCTGGGCCTGGCCGCCGGAGAGCCGGCCGGGGCGGACCGAGGCGTGGTCGGCCAGGCCCATCCGCTCCAGCCAGCCGGCCGCCTCGGCCCGTGCCTCGCGCCTGGGGCGGCCCTGGCAGCGCGGGCCGAAGGCGACGTTGTCGAGCGCGCTGAGGTGCGGGAACAGCAGGTAGTCCTGGAACACCACGCCGACCGGGCGCTCCTCGGCCGGGGTGTGTACGCGCTGTGCCGGGTCCTCCAGGAGGCGGCCGTCCAGGCGCAGGTGGCCGCCGGTGAGCGGGAGCAGTCCGGCGAGGGCGCGCAGGGCGGTGGACTTGCCGGCGCCGTTGGGGCCGAGCAGCGCCACCACCTCGCCGGGGGCGGCGGTGAGGGCGAGGTCGAGGGCGAACGCGGCGCGCTCGACCCGCAGACGGGCGTCCAGGGCGGGGCCGGAGAGGTTTTCGGTGCTCATCGGGGCAGCGTCCAGGTGTCCGGGGGAGTGTCCGAGAAAGTGGCCGGGGGCGCGTCCGCAACCGCGCCCGAGGTGATGCCCGAGAAGGCTTCCGAGGTGGCGCGTACGGGCGAGATGGTGCCCGAGGTGGCGCCCGAGGGGACGCGTGCGGACGGGGTCATGGCGTCGACAGCCAGCGGTCGCGCAGGCCGACCAGGACGGCCACGGAGACCACCAGGAGCACCAGCGACAGCGCGATCGCCGCCTGCGGGTCGGACTCCATGGCCAGGTAGACGGCCAGCGGCATGGTCTGGGTGCGGCCCGGGAAGTTGCCCGCGAAGGTGATCGTCGCACCGAACTCGCCGAGCGCCCGGGCCCAGGCCAGTACGGCCCCGGCGACGATCCCCGGAGCGATCAGTGGCAGGGTGACCCGCCGGAACGCGGTCAGCCGGGAGGCGCCGAGGGTCGCGGCGGCCTCCTCGTAGCGGGGGTCGGCGGCCCGCAGCGCGCCCTCGACGCTGATCACCAGGAACGGCATCGCCACGAACGCCTCGGCGATCACGACCCCGGTGGTGGTGAACGGCAGTGTGATGCCGAAGGCCGAGTCCAGCCAGGAGCCGACGATGCCGCGCCGCCCGAGCGCCAGCAGCAGCGCCACGCCGCCGACCACCGGCGGCAGCACCAGCGGCAGGGTGACCAGCGTCCGGATCACCCGCCGGCCCGGCAGCTCGGTGCGGGCGAGCAGCCAGGCCAGCGGGACACCGAGGACCAACGACACCGCGGTGGCCGCGGTCGCGCTGATCAGTGACAGGCGCAGCGCGTCCCACACGGCGGTGCTGGTGAGCTGCGCGGACAGCCCGCTCCACGGCGCCCGGATCAGTAGCCCGACCAGCGGCAGGATCAGGAACGCCAGTCCGAGAAGCGCCGGGAGCAGCAGGGTGACCGGGACGCGGTGCGTGCCCGGGCGGCGGCGCGGGCGGCGGCGCGGCAGGGTCTGTGCCGGTCCTGCCGGGCCGCTGCCGGTGGTCCGCGACTGGTGGTCCCGGTCCGGGCGGTTCTCCCCGAGGCCGGCGGTGCGGTCGCTCACGGCGCCTGGAAGCCCGCCGCGGTCAGCACCTGCTTGGCCTCGGGTGACTGGACGTACGCGACGAAGGCGGCGCCGCCGTCCTTGTTCGGTGCCTTGGCGACCGCGGCGATCGGGTAGTCGTTCACGGCCTTGTCGGTCTCGGGGAAGTCCACACCGTCGATCTTCGCGGCATCGGCCTGCACATCGGTGCGGTACACCAGGGAGGCGTCGACCTCGCCGAGTTCGACCTTGGTGAGCGCGCCCTTGACGTCCTGCTCCAGGGTGACCGGGGTGAGGTCGACGCCGGCGGCCTTGAGCGCGGTCTGGGCGGCGGCGCCGCACGGCACCTCCTTGGCGCACAGGGCGACCTTCACGCCGGAGGCGGTGAGGTCCTTGAGGCCCGCGACGTGCTTGGGGTTGCCCTTGGGGACGGCGATGGTGAGCGTGTTCCTGACGAAGGTCGTCGGCTGTCCGGCGGCGCCGCCCGCGTCCGTCACGGTCTTCATGGTGGCCGGGCTGGCGGCGGCGAACACGTCTGCCGGGGCGCCGGAGTTGATGCTGGTGGCGAGGCTGGAGCTGCCGCCGAAGTTGAAGGTGACCTTGGTGCCCGGATTGGCGGCCTCGAACTTCTTGCCGAGCTCGGTGAAGGTCTCCTTGAGCGAGGCGGCGGCGAAGACGGTGATGGTGCCGGAGGCCTTCGGGACGCCGCTGCCGGCGGCGGAGGCGTTCGAGGAGGCCGGGGAACCGGAGGACTTGCCGCCGTCGCTGCCGCAGGCGGTGACCCCGAGGCTGAGGGCGAGGGCCGCAGCGGCGGCGACGGCGAGTCTGCGGGTGGCGGGCGTACGGGTGCTCATCGGTGCTTCCCCTCCGGGGTGCGCGCCGGAAGGGGCGCGAGGGACTGGTCGCAGGTGCGGCCATTACGGCGATCATAGTGCCGCAAATGCGAGCGATAAATCCCCTGCCGGTTTGCACAGGAGGGGGCAGGCGCGGGCCTCCGGTCTGCTGTGGGATGGCTCGAACGGGCCTGGCGGGGGCGGCCCGGTGCGGGCAGACGGCGGCGGGCGGCGGGCGACGGGGGCGGTGCGGGTGGCGGGGGCGGTGCAGGTGGTGGGGGCGGTAGGGGTGTGCGGAAATTGCGTCGCGCCGTGGGCGGCCGGGCGGCCAGAGTGGTCGCCGTCCGTACACGCGGCCGGGTCGGTCGGATGCACCGCCGTGGCCGAACCAAGGGGAGGAGTCCGCCCATGTCCACGCTGCGCGTCACCGCCGAGAAGCTGATCATCCTGGAGCACCCGAACGCCGATGCCCTGGAGCTCGCCCAGGTCGGCCTCTACCGGGCGGTGGTCGCGAAGGGCATGTACCGGACCGGAGACCACGCCGTCTACATCCCGGAACAGTCCGTCCTGCCCGAGCAGTTGATCGAGGAACTGGGACTGACCGGCAAGCTGGCCGGCGCCCAGGCGAACCGGGTGAAGGCCGTACGGCTGCGCGGCGAGCTGTCCCAGGGCATCGTCTGCCGGCCCGTCGCGCTGGCCGGCACCGACCTGGCCGCCGCGGCCGAGCGCGGCGAGGACTTCGCCGAGCTGCTCGGGGTCGTCAAGTGGCAGCAGCCGGTGCCGACGTCGATGAGCGGTGACGTGGTCAGCGCGCCGGACCTGCTGCCCTGGGTGGACATCGAGAACCTCAAGCGCTATCCCGACGCCTTCGAGCCGGGCGAGCCGGTGGTGCTGACCGAGAAGCTGCACGGCAGCTGCTGCCTGGTCACGTACCTCGCCGCCACCGGTGAGGTGCAGGTGTCGTCCAAGGGCATCGGCGCGCAGGGGCTGGCGCTGGCCGAGGACGTGCGCAACCTGTACTGGCGGGCGGTGCGCGCGTACGACATCCCGGCGGTGGCGGCCCGGCTGGCGGAGCGCCTCGGGGCCGAGCGGGTCGGCATCTTCGGTGAGGTGTTCGGCGAAGGCGTGCAGGACCTGGGCTACGGCGCCTCGGCGCGCGCCGAGCGGCCCGGCTACGCGGCCTTCGACGTGTCGGCCCTGGTGGACGGACAGCTGAACTGGCTGTCGGCGGCCGAACTGCTGGACGGGGAGGTGCCGCTGGTGCCCGAGCTGTGGCGCGGGCCGTTCGACCCGGAGACCGTGCTGGGGTTCGCCCGGGGCAAGGAGACCGTCTCAGGACGTGAACTGCACCTGCGGGAGGGCGTGGTGGTGCGGCCGGTCACCGAGCGCTGGAGCCCGGTGCTCGGCGGGCGGGCGATCGCCAAGGTGGTCGGCGACGCTTACCTGACCCGTAAGGGGGGCACCGAATACGAGTGAGACGGGTCCGGATCCGGCCTGGCAGGTCGGCCCGGCCGGCGGGTCCGGGCGCGGCTCCTTTCGGGTGCCGGCTGCCCGTCGGTAGGGCCGGCGGGCGCATCCCTGGACAGAAGGAGTGCCGATGGCCGCCGAAGTCGTCCCCGTTGCCGTTCCCGTCCGCGCCCCCGTGCCCGCCCCCACCTCCGCGATACCCGTCCCGGCCGGGAACCGCCTGGTCGGATCGCTGTTCGACCTCACCCGCCGCCCACTGCGCAGCTACCTCGCGGCCCGCCGCGACCACGGCGACGTGGTGCGCTTCCAGGCCGGGCCGCCCGGGCTGCGGGCCGACTTCTACGGGGTGTTCTCGCCGGACGGCGTCCGCCAGGTGCTGGCCGGCGAGGCGGCCAACTTCCGCAAGGAGAACTCCTTCTACGACGAACTGCGGACCAGCGTCGGCAACGGGCTGCTGACCAGCCAGGACGCCGACTACCAGCGCCAACGCCGAATGGTGCAGCCGCTGTTCACCCGGCGCCGGGTGGACGGCTACGCCGACGCGCTCGCGCAGGAGGCGCAGTCGCTCACCGAGCGCTGGCGGGCGGTGCCCGGCGGGGTGGTGGACGCGGCCGAGGAGATGTCCCGGTTCGCGTTGCGGGCGGTCGCGCGCATCCTGTTCGGCGCCGACGTGGAGGAGGCGGTGGCGGTGGTGCACCGCAGCTTCCCGGTGCTCGGCGAGTACGTGGCGGAGCGCGGCTACGCTCCGGTCCGCCTCCCGCGCACCTGGCCGACCCCGGCCAACCGGCGCGGTGCCGAGGCCCAGCGGGCGCTGTACGGGGTCTGCGACCGGATCATCGCCGAACGGGCCGCGCGCGGCGGCGGCAACGAGGGCGTGGACGACCTGCTCACCCTGCTCGGGCGGGCTCGCGACGACAACGGCGATCGGCTGGACCCGGGCGAACTCCGCGACCAGGTCCTGGTGTTCCTGCTCGCCGGGCACGAGACCACGGCCACCGCGCTGGCCTTCGCGCTGCACCTGCTGGCGATCCACCCCGAGCACCGGCGGCTCGCCCGGGAGGAGGCGCGGACCGTCCTGGCCGGGCGGGCGCCGACGGCGGCGGACCTGGACGCACTGCCGTACATCACCCGGGTGCTGAAGGAGGCGATGCGGCTCTACCCGTCGGCGGCCCTGGGCGGGCGGCGGGCGGTCGCGGAGACCGTCATCGACGGGTACGTGATCCCGGCCGGGGCGCAGGTCGTCGTCGCGCCGCTGGTCACCCACCGGCACCCGGAGCACTGGGCGGACCCGGAGCGGTTCGACCCGGACCGCTTCCTGCCGGAGGCCGAGCAGGCACGGCACCGCTACGCCTGGTTCCCGTTCGGCGGCGGGCCGCGGGCCTGCATCGGGCAGCACTTCTCGATGCTGGAGGCGGTGCTGACGCTGGGGGTGCTGCTGCGGGACTTCGAGGTGGAGGCGGTGGACCGGCGGGTGGCACTCGCCCAGGGGATCACGCTGCGGGCGGCGAGCCCGATGCGGATTCGGGTGACGGCGGCCGGCTGACAGGCGGCAGACAGCCGGGTAAGTAGCCGGGTAGGCAGTCGGCAGGTGACAGAGCTCGACGGACGGAGTTCAGCGGACAGATAACAGATTTCAAACTCTGTTATCTGTCCGCTGTCGTTCGCGTGCCGTCACCTGCGGGTTGTTCGCCGCTCGCCGCCCACTGGGCAGACGACAGGGCCATTCGAACACACCGCCCCCGTCCTGCGGGCAGCTTTTCAGATCTTTGTCTGGCCGATTCCGGCCCCTCGATAGCGTCCCAGGCACCCCAGGACGGAAGCGCACATGCGAGTGGCATATGCCTTCGTATGCAGTCCGCCCGGCCCGGGGAGCCCGGGCGCACCGCGTACCGCCCCGGGCCCGACCGGTCGACCGGAGGTCCCATGGGCACCCTGAACCATCTCAGCCTCGGCTGGCTGACGCCTGCCCTCTCGTACCTGATGGCCTGTGCCGGCGCCGCCCTCGGGCTGCGCTGCACGCTGCGAGGCCTGGCCGCGAGCGGCCCGGCCCGGCGGAACTGGCTGATGACGGCCGCCGCCGCGATCGGCTCCGGCATCTGGACCATGCACTTCGTCGCCATGTTCGGCTTCACCGTCGACGGCACCGAGCTGCGCTACAACGTCCCGCTGACCGTCCTCAGCCTCGTGGTCGCGGTGCTGGTCACCGGCCTCGGCCTGACCGTGGTCTGCTACGGCCGGCACCGCGGTCTCTCCCTGCTGTCCGGTGGCGTCACCACCGGCCTCGGCGTTGCCGCGATGCACTACCTGGGAATGGCCGCCGTCCGGATGCACGGCGGGCTGCACTACGACGCCGCGACGGTCGCGCTGTCCGTGCTGGTCGCGGTTGGCGCCGCCACCGCCGCGCTCTGGGCCGCCGTCACCATCCGCAACGTGTACGCGGCCGCGGCCGCCGCGATGGCCATGGGCCTCGCCGTCAGTTGCATGCACTACACCGGCATGGCCGCCATCCACGTCCGGCTGGAGCCGACCCGGACCGGTCTCGGCGGGGCCAGTCCGATGGAGTTCGTCTTTCCGCTCGCCGTCGGCCTCGGCTCGTTCCTCTTCCTCGCCTCGGCGTTCGTGGCGCTCTCACCGACCGCCCAGGAGCGGGCCGGCTACGAGGAGGCGGGCGAGCCGGTCATCGAGGACCTCTCCGGCACGCCCCCGCAGGCCGAGCCCGCCCGGCCCGAGACCGCCCCGGCCGAGGCCGGGCACCTCGGCGCGCAGTGGCACGACCACGCCGCCTGAGCCGCACCTCCAGGCCGCCCGAACCGCACGCCCACCCCGCCGGTGCCCTGCCCGCCCCGCCCGCGCCTCCACCTCCCGCTTCCCCCCGCCCGAAAGGCTCCTCACCCATGCGAGATGACCGCGGTGCCGCCCCCGGTACCCGTCGGGGTGCCCATGCCGGCCCGCCCGCCCGTCCGCCGCGCCCCGGCCCGTGGCTGCGTGGACTGCGCCCCCGGACCGTCCGCGCCCGGATCATCGCCCTGCTGATGGTCCCGGTCGTCTCCGTCATCGCCCTGTGGGGATTCGCCACGGTCACCACCGCCCAGGGCGTCTGGGACCTGCTGCGCCAGCGCGACGCACAGCGCACGCTGCTCACCCCCGTCGCCGAGACGGTCGCCGGGCTGCAGGCCGAACGCACCGCCGTCGGCCAGCTGCTGGCCGCCCCGGCGACCGCCCCCACCGCCGCCCGGGAGAGCGCCCTGCGCGAGGCGGCGGCGGTCACCGACCGGGCGCTCACTCCGCTGTTCCCGGACGCCCGCCACCCCGACCGGGGCTACAACCGTGCCGACGCCCAGGGCCTGGCCGGTGACGCGGCCGCCCGGCTGGACGCCCTCGGCAGCTCGCTCGCCGCCCTGCCCGTACTGCGAGACCGGGTCCTGGCCAGGAGCGTCGGCTGGCCCGAGGCGTATGCCGCGTACGGCGAGGCGGTGGACCGGGCGCTCGCCGCCGCCGGTGCCGTCACGCCCTTCCAGGACCGCCAGGTGGCCGCCGACGCGCGGGTGCTGCTGGAGCTGGCCCGGTCCCGCGAGCTGCTCGCCCGTGAGGACGCGCTGCTGCGCGCCGCCCAGCTGTCCGGCGGGCTCGGCGACGACCAGCTGCGGGAGTTCTCCGGCGCGGCCTTCGCCCGGCGCGAGTTCGAGCAGGGCGCCGCCGCCGACCTGGGTCCCGTCGACCGGGAGGCGCTGCTCGCCGTCACCGGCGGCCAGGACCACCGCGAGCTGGCCGGGTACGAGGACAAGGTGCGGACGGCCGCCGACGGCCGGGCGGCGGTCGCGGCGGTGCCGGCCGACCGCTGGGCGATGGTCGCAGGCAAGGTGGCCGGCGCCCTGCGAACCGTCGAGGACCAGGCCGGACGGATCGCCGCCGAGCGCCAGGACCCCTACGCCCTGGGCCTGTTCACCCCGGCGGGGACGGCCGTGCTGCTCGGTCTGGTCGGCGTGGTGGCCTCACTGGTGATCTCGGTGCAGATCGGGCGCGGGCTGGTCACCGAGCTGATCGGCCTGCGCAACTCCGCACTTGAGCTAGCCGGACGCAAACTCCCTGCGACCATGCGGAAGTTGCGCGCGGGCGAGGAGGTGGACATCGAGACCGAGGCGCCCGGACCGGTGGAGCGGGGCGACGAGATCGGCCAGGTGCACCGGGCGCTGGGCACCGTCCAGCGGGCGGCCGTCACGGCGGCGGTCGAACGGGCCGAGGTGCTCTCCGGGGTCTCCGGGGTGTTCGTCAACCTCGCGCGCCGCAGCCAGGTCCTGGTGCACCGCCAACTCACGCTGCTGGACGCGATGGAGCGCCGCACCGAGGACCCGTCCGAGCTGGCCGACCTGTTCCGGCTGGACCACCTCACCACCCGGATGCGCCGGCACGCCGAGGGCCTGATCATCCTCTCCGGCGCGGCCCCCGGCCGGGGCTGGCGCCGGCCCGTCCCGCTGGTGGACGTGGTGCGCGCGGCCGTCTCGGAGGTCGAGGAGTACGCCCGGGTCGAGGTGCACCCGCTGCCGCGGGCCGCCGTGGTCGGCCACGCCGTCGCCGACCTCACCCACCTGGTGGCCGAACTCGTCGAGAACGCCACCGGGTTCTCCCCGCCGCACACCCGGGTGCACATCCGGGGCGAACGGGTCGGCAACGGCTTCGCGCTGGAGATCGAGGACCGCGGCCTCGGCATGGGCCCGGAGGTGCTGGCCTCGGCCAATCGCCGGATCGCCGCGGCCGAGCAGACCGACCTCTTCGACAGTGACCGGCTCGGCCTGTTCGTGGTCAGCCGGCTCGCCCGACGGCAGGACGTCAAGGTCTCGCTGGTGACCTCCGCGTACGGCGGCACCACGGCGGTGGTCCTGCTTCCGACCACGCTGCTGGCCGACGAAGCGGCGGCGGTGGATCCGGAGGACCTGCGGTACGGCTTCGAACCGGTCGCGCCTGCGCCGCCCGCAGCGATGTCGGGTGGCGCGGCGGTCGGGGCGGGGCCCGCGGAGCCGGTGTTCACCGAGCGGGTGCAGCAGGGCGGCCCGGAGCGGGAGTTCGCGCCCGTGCACGGTCACGCGGAGGGTCCGACGGGCGGTCCGAGCAGCGACCCGAGCGGCGGTTCGACGGGCAGCCCGACCGGCGATCCGAGGTACCGGGAGCACCCGCGGGGCAGGGGAGATGACGGGCTTCCGGCGGCGGGTGGGCCGCCGCCGGAGGGCGGGGCGCTGCTGCCGTTCGGCGCCCGGGGCAGTGACCCCGGGCCGGTGCGCCGCACCCCCTTCCGGGCCTCCGGCGCCCGGGCGGCCGGTCCGGCTGTGGACGGGGGCGCGGGTGCGGCCGCCCGTCCGCAGTCCGGACCGCCGCAGCCGTACGGCGCGGCGCCGTACCGTACGGAACCCCGTTCGGAGCCGGTGCCCGGGCCGGGCTCGGACGGTCACCGATCGGACGGTCACCGCGCAGACCCGGGCCCCGAGGAGTTGCCGCGCCGGACCCGTCAGGCGAGCCTCGTGCCCCAGCTGCGTGAGGCCCCGGCCCGTCCGACCACGCACAGCCGTCGTACGGCTGCCGCCGCCTTCCCTTCCGGCTCTGGTTCCGGCTCAGGCTCCGCCGAGCCCGGCTCCGGCGACGGATTCGGCGCCGCGGGCCGCAGCCCCGAGGAGGCGCGGGCGGCGATGTCCGCCTTCCAGAGCGGATGGGCACGCGGCCTGTACCCGGAGGGCCGGCGGGACGGACAGCCCGCCGACCCCCCGCAGCCGCCGCGGGCGCGCCAACCCCAACCCTCGTCCCGACCCGAAGGAGAGCGTCCGTGATCGCCACCACCCACCGCGCGGGGGAGATGAACTGGCTCCTCGACGAGCTGGTCCAGCGCGCCCCCGAGCTCCGCTTCGCCGTGATGCTCTCCGCCGACGGCCTGGCCGTGGGCACCTCGGCCGGCCTGGCACGCGAGGACGGAGAGCATCTGGCGGCCGTCGCCTCCGGCTTCCACAGCCTGGCCAAGGGCGCAGGCCGGCACTTCGACGCGGGTGAAGTCCGCCAGACCATGGTCGAGTTGGAGGGCGGCTACCTGCTGGTCGCGGCGGCCGGGGAGGGCACCTGCCTCGCCGTGTTCGCCACCGCCCGGGCCGACCTCGGTCTGATCGCCTACGAGATGGCCAGACTGGTCCGCCGGGTCGGGGAGCACCTGGGCACCCCGCCGCGGGCGGTGGGCGGCCGGTGAGTCCGGTGCCCCGTCCGTACCGGGGGCGACATCCGGAGCACCCGAGGGCCGAACCCGACGGGCGCCCCCGCAACCCGCTCGCCGCCGCCCACCGGGCCCGCTGGTACGACGACGACGCCGGGCCGCTGGTCCGCCCGTACGCGATGACCCGGGGGCGCACCGGGGGCGGGGAGCAGCAGTTCGACCTGATCGCCGTGGTGCTCACCGAGCTGCCCGACCCGGCACTCGTGCCGGACGCGCCCGAGCCGCCGGTCGGCCCGGAACAGGCGCGCATCCTCGCGCTGTGCCGGGGCACCGCGCTGTCCGTGGCCGAGCTGGCCGCCGACCTCGACCTGCCGGTGGGCGTCGTGCGGGTGCTCCTCGGTGACCTGCTGGCGGCCGGGCTCATCCGGGTCCGCCGTCCCGTCCCGCCCGCCCTGCTCCCCGACGAGCGCATCCTCCAGGAGGTCATCCGTGGACTTCGTGCACTCTGACCACCCGTCCGTACCGGCCGGGCTGTCCGAACCGCCCGATCCCTTCGGCCCGTCCGATCCGTGCGGCGGGCCGGATCCGTTCGACGCCGAGGACCCCGAAGACACCGTGCTCGCGCTCAAGATCCTGGTGGCGGGCGGCTTCGGTGTCGGCAAGACGACGCTGGTCGGCGCGGTCAGCGAGATCCGCCCGCTGCGCACCGAGGAGAGGCTGACCGAGGCCGGACGCGAGGTGGACGACCTGGACGGAGTGGAGCGGAAGACCACCACCACGGTGGCGATGGACTTCGGCCGGATCACCATCCGCGAGGGACTGGCGGTCTACCTGTTCGGCACCCCGGGGCAGGACCGGTTCTGGTTCCTCTGGGACGAGCTGGCCCAGGGGGCGCTCGGCGCGGTGGTGCTCGCCGACACCCGCCGGCTGACCGACTGCTTCCCGGCCGTCGACTTCTTCGAGCACCGGGGCATTCCGTTCGTGGTAGCGGTGAATCGTTTCGCCGGGACGCGGGAGTTCGGCCCGGAGGAGGTCGCCCGCGCGCTGGACCTGGACGCCGGCACGCCCGTGCTGCTGTGCGACGCGCGTCGCAGGGCCTCGGGCAAGGAGGTGCTGGTCAACCTGGTCGAGCACGCGGGCCGGGTGCACGCCGCCCGGCTGCTCGCGGACGCCTCGCCGGTGGGCTGAGGTGGCGCCGGGAGGACCGGCGGGCGGACAGCGTGCGACTGACAACTGACAGCTGACAGATTTCGAAATCTGTCAGCTGTCAGTTGTCATCTGTCAGTCGTCGATCGTCGGCTGCCGTCTGCTGCCTGTCGCTCGTCACCCGCCCCGGTCGGCGGCTGGGTGCGTCGGGGGTTCGGTCGGGGGTGCACCTGCGGCCCGGTCAGTGGCTCAGCTGCGCCACTGGAACACGATCTTCGTCCAGGTGGATCCGGGGCACTTGCCCCAGACCGACCAGGCCTGCGGTCGCGCGCCGATCCACAGGCCGGTGGTGTGCGAGCCGTCGGCGCAGTAGGTGATGGTGCGCAGCTGCCCGGAGTGGACGTAGCAGTAGCCCTCCCAGCGCCAGCCGTAGTCGGCGGTGATGGCGCAGCGGTAGGCCTCGGCCGCGATGGTGTTCCCGGCCGCGGCGGTTCCGGGGGTGACGGTCTGGTCCTGGATCGCCGCTGCGGCGGCCGGCTGGGTGGTGGCCCCGAGCGCGCCCAGGGCGGCCGCGGTGGCCAGCCCGAGCGTGGCGATCTTCCTGGCGATGCAACCTCGCACGGTCGTTCTCCTTGCTGAGGGTTTCTCGTCGGGTGGAGTGTCCTGGCCGTCGGGATGTCCGTACGGAGGTCAAGTCCCGCCTCCCGCACGACCGGTGACGTGTTGCACACGAATGACTGCGCACAGTGAGACGACGAACTATGATGTGACCTGTGTCACAAGTCATCCGGTTGGCTCGCGGCCCATGCGGCCAGGCCGGACCGGGTGCTCGGGTGCCGATTTCCGGGGAGAGCGGCATGACGGACTGCAGCGGTCGGAATGCGGGCGGCGGACGGGAAAAGGGCTTCGGCCCGAGCGGGAGCGGCGGTCAATCGGCCGAATTCAACCGGGTGTTCATGGATCTGCTGCCCAGGCTCCACCGGGCGGCAGCCTCCCTCGCCGGCGGTCCGGTCGGCGCCGGGGACGTCGTCCATGACGCGTACCTCCGGATCGCCCGCCGACCGGAGCGCTTCCTCGGCCACCCGCAGCCGTACGCCTACGCGTTCACCACGATGGTGAACATCCTGCGCGACCAGTGGCGCCGGGAGCGCCGGCAGGTGTCGATGCCCGAGGTGCCGGAGGCGGGCGACGCCGACGAGCGGGGCCAGGGGGCGCCCGATCCCCGGGCCGGCGGGATGGTCGAGTTGCAGGCGCGCTGGGAGGTGCTCCGGCTGCTGGGCTTCCTCACCGTCAAGCAGGCCCGTGCGGTGGTCCTGGTGGACCTCGACGGCTACAGCGTCGACGAGGCCGCCGAGCTTCTCGGGCTGCACCGCAGCACGCTGGCCGTCACCCGGCGCCGCGCCCACGGCCGGCTGCGCGCCGTCCTCCAGCGGGAGCGCGAACGGGAGCGGCAGGCGGGGCGCGAACGGGAGCGCGAGCGCGGGCGGAGCTGAGGGCGCCGGTGTCAGGGGCACCGCCCCGACGCACCGAACTGACGGCAAGTCAGCTGATGCGCCACCCCGGCCCGTACCCTGCGAATCGTGATCACGCACGAGGACGGCCGCCTGCGCGCACTGGCCGACGACGGCCGCTGGCCCGAGCTGCTCACCGCCTACCGGCAGGGCCGGGCGGCGGCCGTGGCGGAGGCGGGGGAGGAGGCCGCGGCCGCGCTGACAGCGCCGCTCGGCCACCTGATCGCCTACGCGGCGCCGCCCGAGCTGGCCGTCCGGCTCTTCGACCGGGACGGCGGTGCGGGAACGGCTGCCGGGGTGGCCGACCACGACGCCGGCCCGCTCTGGGAGGTGCTGGCGACCCGGCACTCCTGGTCGCGGCTGGCCCCGCTGCTCGGCCCGGCCGGGGTGCGACGGCTGGTCGCGCACACCCGGGCGCTGCTCGGCGAGGACCTCTCGCACGAGGCCGAGCCCGATCCGGAGGGCGTGCCGCTGCGCCTGGAGCCGTGGGAGGCGGCGGGCTGGGACGAGGCGGCCCGGGTGCGCGAGTACCTGCCCGGCGGGGGCGCGCGCAGCGCACTCCTGACCCTGCCGGCCAGCCGGGAGGGCCTGGGCGAGGTGGGACTTCCCCCGGCGGGGCGGTCGGGTGGGCGGCCGGACGGGCCGCGGGTCACCCGGGCACTGGCCGGGCTGGGCGCGCTCGCGCCGTGGGCGGAGACGGCCTGCGTCCGCGGCCAGGCCCCGGCGGCGGCCGCCTTGGTGGCCCGCGACCGGCGGGTGGTCGGCGGCCACCTGCCGTTCGCGCTCGCCTACCCGGCGCTGGTGCGGGCCGCCGCCGTGGGGCGGACCCAGGGCTGTGCGCACGGGCGGCTGGGGCTGTGGAGGGCCCTGGCCGCGATGGCCGGGGTGGGCGGTCCGGACGGGACGGGCGGGGTGGACCGGGGCGAGGTGAATGCGCTGGTGGCCCGCATGCGCTGCTTCACCTGGCAGGAGCCGTCGGCCGGGCTGCATCATCTGCACGTCGCGCTGGAGGATCCGGCGAGCGGGGTGGCCTGGGTGGTCAGCGGCTCCCAGGAGCTGTGACGGGCCTGGAGTCCGGTCGGGAGTGGAGCCCGGTCGTGCCCGGAGTCCCGTCGGGCCCGGGGCGCCGGTCCGGCGGAAGAGCCCGACCGGACGGGAAGACGAGGACCCCCGGTCCGGCGCCTTTCCGGGGGTTGGACAGGAGGCGCCGGACCGGGGGAGTGCGAGGGTCGCTGCCGGGCTCAGACACCGGCGGGGGCGACGCCCTGGGTGGGGACGGCCTCGGGGGCGGAGGCCGTGGAGTCGTCCGACGCGGAGGCGGGTCCGGCGGGCCCGCCGTGGGCGTCGACCAGCGTCAGCTCGTCGAACGGCAGCTCGCCGGCCAGCACGCGCCGGGCACGCTCGGCGTCGAGCTCGCCGGTCCAGTGTCCGATCAGCAGGGTCGCGACGGCGTTGCCCGCGAAGTTGGTGAGCGCGCGGGCCTCCGACATGAAGCGGTCGATGCCGACGATCAGGCCGACGCCGTCCACCAGCGCGGGCTTGTGCGACTGGAGCCCGCCCGCGAGCGTGGCCAGTCCGGCGCCGGTGACCCCGGCCGCGCCCTTGCTCGCGATCACCATGAACACCAGCAGCGAGAGCTGCTCGCCGAGCGACATCGGCTTGTCCATCGCCTCGGAGATGAAGATCGAGGCCATGGTCAGGTAGATGGCGGTGCCGTCGAGGTTGAAGCTGTAGCCGGTCGGCACGGTGATGCCGACGACCGGGCGGCTGACGCCCAGGTGCTCCATTTTGGCGATCAGTCGCGGCAGCGCGCTCTCGGAGGAGGAGGTGGAGAGGATCAGCAGGAACTCGCGGCCGAGGTACTTCAGCAGCGCGAACACGTTGACCCCGGCGACCAGGCGCAGCAGCGTGCCCAGCACCACGACGACGAACAGCACGCAGGTGACGTAGAAGCCGATCATGATGACGGCCAGGCTCTTCAGCGCGGCGGTGCCGGTGGCCCCGACCACGGCGGCCATCGCCCCGAAGGCGCCGATCGGCGCGACCCACATGATCATCGACATGACCCGGAAGACCAGCCGCTGCACGTGCTCGATCCCGCGCAGCACCGGCGCGCCGGCCTGGCCCATCGCCTGGAGTGCGAAGCCGATGAGCAGGGCGACCAGCAGGGTCTGGAGCACCTTGCCCTGGGTGAGGGCGGAGAGCAGGGTCTCGGGGATCATCCCGAGCAGGAAGTCGGTGGTCGACTGGGCGCCGCCGGCGGCCGCCTGGGCGTGGCCGGACTTGGCGAGCGCGGCGGTCAGGTGGAGGCCGCCGCCGGGCTCCAGGAGGTTGCCGACGACCATGCCGATGGCCAGCGCGACGGTCGACATGGCGAGGAAGTAGCCGATGGCGAGGCCGCCGACCTTGCCGACCTTCGCGGCCTTGGTCACCGAGCCGATGCCCAGGACGATGGTGCAGAAGATCACCGGGCTGATCATCATCTTGATCAGGTTGACGAAGCCCGTGCCGACCGGCTTCAGCTCCACGGCGAAACCGGGGGCGGCCAGGCCGACCACCACACCCGCGATCACCGCGCCGATCACCGCGATGTAGAGGTAGTGGGTCCTGTCCTTGGGTCTGGGTCCCGCCGCCGTGGCGGCTCCAGCGATCGACATCTGCGGCTCCCTTGCCGTGCAGTCCTGGCGGCCCCGGGGGATGGGCCGCTCCGACTATGGGCCCGGAGGTGACACAGGTCACGTTTGCGTTCATAGAGTTCATGAACGGTGCGAGGGGTCCGGATGGCGGGCCCGCGAACGATGCGGGCCGGACGGGCTCTGGGGCCGTCCGGGAGCGTGGTGCACACTGGCAGGCATGTCCCCGCACACCGCCCCCACCGTCCCGCGGCGCCGCTCGCGCCGGCCGACGGGCCGCGGGCCCCGGCGGTTGCCCCGAGGCCTGGTCCGATGCCTCCCCCGGCGACTCGTCCGGAGCCTGGCCGGGCAGCTGTTCGTGGTCCAGGTGGTGATCGTCGCCGCCGTGGTCGCCGGCGGCGCGGTGCTCGCGTACCTCTTCACCGCCGACCGCACCGAGGATGCCGCCCGTCGCCAGGTCACCGCGGTCGCGCACGCCGTCGCGGACTCGCCGTCCGTCCGGGCCGCGGTCGCCGGTCCGGACCCGACCGCGGTGCTCCAGCCGTACGTCGAGCAGGTGCGGGCCGACACCGGGGTCTCCTTCATCACCGTCATGGACACCGACGGCGTGCGCTGGACCCACCCGCTGCCCGAGCAGATCGGCCGGACCTACCTCGGGCACATCGACTGGGCGCTCGCGGGGCAGACCCGCAGCGAGACGTACACCGGCACGCTCGGCCCGTCGGTGCGGGTGGTCACCCCGGTGTGGGACGACCGGCACCGGGTGGTCGCGCTGGTCAGCGCGGGCCTCACGGTGGAGTCGATCTCCGCGCAGCTGAGCGGTCCGCTGCTCGCCCTGGTCGGGGTGGCGGTGGCCGCGCTCGCGGTCGGCGGCGTCGGCACCTACCTCGCCAACTCCCGGCTGCGGCGGCACACCCACGGGATGGGCCCGGACGAGCTGAGCCACCTCTACGAGTACCACCAGGCCACCCTGCACGCGGTGCGCGAGGGGCTGGTCCTGCTGGACCGCTCGCACCGGGTGGTGCTGTGCAACGACGCCGCCCGTGAACTGCTCGGTCTGGCAGGCGACCTGGACGGCCGCCCGGTGGCGGGGCTGGGCCTGCCGGAGGCGCTGCTGGCGGCCGTGCTGGGGGAGGAGCCGGTCCGGGACGAGGTGCACCTGACCGCCGAGCGGGTCGTGGTGCTGAACACCTCCACCATCGGCACCGGAGCCGGTCTCGGCCGGGTGGTCACCCTCCGGGACCACACCGAACTCCAGGCGCTCAGCGGCGAGTTGGACTCCGTTCGCGGCTTCACCGAGGCGCTCGGCGCGCAGGCGCACGAGGCCGCCAACCGCTTGCACGCGGTGGTCTCGCTGATCGAACTCGGCCGGCACGAGCAGGCGGTGGAGTTCGCCACTGCCGAGCTCGAACTCGCCCAGCAGCTCACCGACCGGGTGGTCGCGGCGGTGAGTGAGCCGGTGCTGGCCGCGCTGCTGCTCGGCAAGGCGGCCCAAGCCGCCGAACGGGGCGTGGAGTTGACCCTCACCGAGGACAGCCGGATCGACGACGGGGTGCTGCCGCCCGGGCTCTCCGCGCGAGATCTGATCACCGTGCTCGGCAACCTGATCGACAACGCCGTGGACGCCGCCATCGCCGGTGCGGCCGGGAGTACCGTCCCGCCGGAGGTCACCGTCACGGCGCGGATCGCCGGCCGCCGGGACTGCGGCGGTCGGGACTGCGGCGGCGATGGTGCGGGGGCGGACGGTGACTGCCTGCTGCTGCGGGTCGCCGACACCGGCGCGGGGATCGCCCCGGGCGCGGTCGAGGACGTGTTCCGGCGGGGCTGGAGCACCAAGCAGGACGGGCACGGGCACGGGCTCGGGCTGGCGCTGGTCGCCCAGACCGCCCGGCGCAACGGCGGCACCGTCGAGGTCGGGCGGGAGCGCGGCGCGGTGCTCACCGTGCGGCTGCCGCTGGGCGGGCAGCCGGCAGGGCCCGCCGGCCAGGCGGGGGAGTCCACCGGCGAGCCGCGGGAGACCACCGGCCGGGAGCAGGAAGGGGCCCTGGTGTGAGCAGCGCCGCCGACACCGCCGCCGCGACGGGGATCTCCGTCCTGGTGGTCGAGGACGACCCGGTGGCCGCCGCCGCGCACACCCTGTACGTCCGGCGGGAGCCCGGCTTCCACGCCGCGAGGACGGTCCACAGCTGCGCCGACGCGCTGCGCTTCCTGGACCGGGCCCGCGCCGCCGGGACACCCGTCGACCTCATCCTGCTGGACCTCTACCTGCCGGACGGCCACGGGCTCCAGCTCTGCCGCACGTTGCGCGCGACCGGCCACGGCGCCGACGTCATCGCGGTGACCTCGGCCCGCGACCTCGCCATGGTCCGGCAGGCGGTCTCCGCGGGCGTCGTGCAGTACCTGCTGAAACCGTTCAGCGCGGCCGCCCTGCACGACCGCCTGGAGCGCTACGCCCGCTACCGGGACAGCCTCGGGCGCACCGGCGAGGCGACCGGGCAGGAGGAGGTCGACCAGGCGCTCGCCCTGCTCCGCACGCCGGAGCGCACCACCCTGCCCAAGGGGTTGAGCGCGCCCACCCTGGACGCCGTCGCCTCGGTGCTGCGCGAGGCGGCCACCGGGCTGTCGGCAGCGGCCGCGGGCGCCGCCGCCGGGGTCTCGCGGATCACCGCGCGGCGCTACCTGGAGCACCTGGTGGAGACCGGGTGCGCGGTGCGGGAGCCGCAGTACGGGAGCGTCGGGCGGCCGGAGCTCTGCTACCGGTGGCGGGGGCGGGGCTGACAATCGATGGGGCCAGGGCGTGGCGGTCGGTGGGGCCGGGGTGTGGCGGTCGGTGGGGCCGGGGCCGGCGGGGGTTTCGGGGCTCCGCGCCGTGACCTTTCCGCGCGGCGCTCGTTGGGGGAACCGGGGGAGGTTCACTCGCTCGGGTGGTTTCGGGGCCCCGAGGGCATTCCGCCAGGTCAGGATCAGTAAAGTTAGGCTTACCTAACTTCCTCTGGGGGTCTCCCGTGTCGCTCGCTGCCGTACCCGTCCAGGCCGCCTCCGGAGCCCCGGCCGCCGGTGAAGCCATCCTGCGCCGTCAGCGCGTCCGCGAGTCCGCCGCCAGAACGTACGCCCGCTCCTTCCCGATCGTCCCGGTCCGCGCCAACGGCATGACCGTGGAGGGCGCCGACGGACGGCGCTACCTGGACTGCCTCTCCGGCGCCGGCACACTCGCCCTCGGCCACAACCACCCGGTGGTGCTCGAGGCGATCCGTCGCACCCTCGACAGCGGCGCCCCGCTGCATCTGCTCGACCTCGCCACCGCCGAGAAGGACGACTTCACCAGCGCGCTGTTCGACAGCCTGCCGGCGGAGTTCGCCGCCCGCGCGCGGGTGCACTTCTGCGGACCGGCCGGGACGGACGCCGTCGAGGCCGCGCTCAAGCTGATGCAGACCGCCACCGGCCGCTCCGGCGCGCTCGCCTTCACCGGCGCGTACCACGGCATGACCGCCGGTGCCCTCGCGCTCACCGGCAACGTCGCCGTCAAGGAGCCGCTGCCGAGCGGTGGCGAGGTCGCCCGGCTGCCCTACCCGTACGGCTACCGCTGCCCGTTCGGGGTCGGCGGCGAGGCGGGCGCCGACCTCGCCGCGACCTACGTGGAGCGGCTGCTGGACGACCCCTCGGGCGGCGTGGTGGCGCCCGCCGCGATGATCCTGGAGGCCGTCCAGGGCGAGGGCGGGGTCGTCCCCGCGCCCGACGGCTGGCTGCGCGCGATGCGCCGGATCACCGCCGAGCGCGGCATTCCGCTGATCGTCGACGAGGTGCAGACCGGAGTCGGCCGCACCGGCGCGATGTGGGCGATCGAGCACAGCGGCATCGTCCCGGACGCCGTGGTCCTTTCCAAGGCCATCGGCGGCAGCCTGCCGCTCGCCGTCGTCGTCTACCGCGAGGACTACGACGGCTGGCGGCCCGGCGCCCACACCGGCACCTTCCGCGGCAACACCCTCGCCATGGCCGCCGGGGCCGCGACGCTGCGCCACGTCGCGGCCAACGGACTGGCCGAGCGGGCCGCCGTCGTCGGCGAGCGGCTGGCGGCCCGGCTGCGTGAGCTCGCGGCCGAACTACCGGTGATCGGCGACGTACGCGGCCGGGGGCTGATGCTCGGGGTCGAACTGGTCGACCCGGCGGCCGCGCCCGACGCGTGCGGCGCCCGGCCGGCCGACCCGGCGCTCGCGGTGCGCGTCCGGGAAGCGTGCCTGGCGCGGGGGCTGATCGTCGAGCTCGGCGGGCGCCACGACGCGGTGCTGCGGCTGCTTCCGCCGCTGACCATCACCGACGAGCAGGTGGCGGCGGTACTGGAGCGGCTGGCGGAGGCGATCGCAGCGGCCTCCTCCGCACGCGGGCCGGAGGGCGGGGCGGCTGGCGGAGCGGTGCAGGGGCCGACGAGTCCGTCGGCGGTTCGGGGGCAGCGATGAGCGGGCCCGGCCCCGGCCCCGCGGGGCTCCCCGGGGACGGCACCGCCCGGCTCTCCGGGGACGGCTTCGCCACGGACGCCCTGGCGGGCGGCGCGGCCGGGCCGGGTGCGCTCGGGCCACTGCTGGCCACCGTCCTCGACTCGCTGGAGACGGGCACCGCCATGCGCTCAGGACCGCTTCCGGCGGGCAGTCCGGCCGAGATCGCCGCACTCGTCGACGACGCGCTGGCCGCCAGCGAAGGACCCGGCGCGCTCGCCCGGCTCACCGAACTGCTCGCCTACGGTGCCGCCGACCCCGCCGATCCGGCCTGCGCCGCGCACCTGCACTGCCCGCCGCTCGCCGTCGCCGCCGCGGCCGACCTCGCGGTCAGCGCCCTCAACCCCTCCCAGGACTCCTGGGACCAGGCCCCCGCCGCCACCGCCCTGGAGAGCGCACTGCTCGCCGAGATCGCCGGGCTGGTCGGCTACGACCCGGAGCGATCCGCCGGCGTCCTCACCTCCGGCGGCACCGAGTCCAACCTCATGGGGCTCATGCTGGCGCGCGACCAGAAGCTCGACGGCACCGTGGAGTTGGACGGCATCCCGGCCGGCGTCCGGCCGTGCATCCTCGCCTCCGAGGCCGCGCACTTCTCCGTCCAGCGCGCCGCCGCCCTGCTCGGCCTCGGCGAGCGGGCCGTCATCCCCGTCCCGGTCGACCGCGGACTGCGGATGCGGGAGGACGAACTGGAACGGGCGCTGGCCGAGGCCGGCCGGGCCGGACGGACCCCGATCGCCGTGGTCGCCACCGCCGGCACCACCGACACCGGAGCCATCGACCCGCTACCCGCCACCGCCGACCTCGCCGGACGCTACGGCGCCTGGCTGCACGTGGACGCCGCGTACGGCGGCGGGGCGCTGCTCTCCGACCGGCTCGCCCCACTGCTCGACGGCATCGCCCGCGCCGACTCGGTCTCCCTCGACTGGCACAAGATCGGCTGGCAGCCGGCCGCGGCCGGGGTGTTCCTGGTGCGCCGCGCCGAGACCTATACGTCGCTCGCCCGCCGCGCCGAATACCTCAACCCGGCCGACGACGAGCAGGCCGGCTACCCCAGCCTGCTCGGCCGCTCGCTGCGCACCACCCGCCGGGCCGATGCCTTCAAGCTCGCCGTCACCCTGCGCACCCTCGGACGCGACGGACTCGGCCGGCTGGTGGACAGCTGCCACGACCTCGCCCGCGCCGCCGCGGACGCCGTCCGCACCGACCCGGCGCTCGAACTCCACGCCGAGCCCGTGCTCACTGCCATCCTCTTCCGCTACCGGCCGCCCGGTGTGGCGGACGAGGCGGCGCTGGACGAGACGAACGGTCGCCTGCGGCGCCTGCTGCTGCGCACCGGCCGGGCGGTGATCGGCCGCACCGAACTTCCGGGCGACGGCCCGGGACGGGTCCGGCTGAAGCTCACGCTGCTGAACCCCCACACCACGGTGGGGGAGGTCTGCGCGCTGCTGCGGGAGGTGGTGGGCGCCGGCCACGAGGTGGCGGGCGGGCGGGCGGGGTAGGGCGGGCGGGGTAACGGGTGTGCGGTCAGGTGTGCGGTGGTTCCCGGCGTGCAGAGCCCCGGGGTCAGTCGCCCAGGAGGATCGACCGGGTGAGCTCCCAGGTGTCGGGGTCGGCGGCGACCAGGAGACCGTCCTCGCAGCCGGGGGCCTCCGGGCGGTAGGGGGCGCCGTCCAGGCGGGCGGAGACGCCGCCGGCCTCGGTGACCAGGAGTGAGCCGGGGGCGTGGTCCCAGGGAAGGGTGCGCCAGTAGAGGATGAAGTCGAAGCGGCCCTCGACGATGTCCGGGTACTCGATCCCGGCGGCGTGCCGGCCGGGGGAGATCTCGCCGAAGACCGCGATGTTGTCCTGGAGCTGGCGGCGGTGCTCGGCGTCGAGGTAGCGGCTCTTGACCGAGCCGCGCAGCTTCGCGGCGTCCTTCGGTGCCGGGGGGCGGGTCAGGCGTACACCGTCGCGCCAGGCGCCGGAGCCCAGTTCGGCGCAGTAGGTGGTGGCGGTGGCGGGCTGCCAGATCCAGGAGGCGACCGTCCGGCCGGAGCGGACCAGGGAGCACATCACGGCGTACTCGGGGCGGCCGGCGACGAAGTTGGCGGTGCCGTCCACCGGGTCGACCAGCCAGACGGCGGGCTCGTCGTGGAGGGCCAGGGCGAGCGACGGGTCGGCGGCGACCGCCTCCTCGCCGACCACGGGGACGGGCAGCAGCTCGTGCAGCCGGCGGGCGATGATCGCCTCGGCCTCGCGGTCGGCGACCGTCACGACCTCACCGGGAGCCTTCTCCATCACCTCGCCGGCGGCCAGCGCCCGGAAGCGCGGCTCCACCGCCTCGGCCGACGCCTCGGCGAGTATCTCCGCCACCTTGTCCATCAGCACGTTCGCGCTCCCTTCGCTGCAACCACTCTCCCACGAGTGGAGTAAGGGGGCGGCGGCGGACCGGGTGGTGGACGGTGGACGCACGGCCGGAGGCGGACGGTCGACGGCGGGCGGCGAACGGGGTTCAGCCGACGGACTTCAGATGACGGCCGACGGCTAACAGCTAACAGATTTCGAAATCTGTCATCTGTCATCTGTCATCTGTCAGTGCCTCCTCGCCGCCGCCATGGCCGTCCCGCCCGCGGGCCTCCGGCGAGGAGCGTCTGCGGCGGGCCTGACGGCCCGTCCACAGCCCTGCCGCACAGCATGGTTCGCTGTCGGTGGCATCGGCTATGGTCACCGGCGTGATCGATTCCACCATGCGGGTCCGGATCGCCCGCCCCTCGCGCGACCTCGCGGCGGCCGAGCGCTTCTACGTCGGTGGCCTCGGCCTTGCCGTGCAGTGGCGCAGCACCGAGCGGGTGTCCGGCAAGCACGACCTGCTGATGGTCGGCCCGCCCGACGGCAGCTGGCACTTCGAGCTGACGCACGACCCTGAGCGGCCGCTGGAGCCCACCCCGACGGTGGATGACCTGTTCGTCGTCTACCTCGGCACCCCGGTCGGCGAAGCCCTGGTCGCCCGGCTGGAGGAGGCCGGGGGCACTCGGGTCGAGGCCCACAACCCGTACTGGGACGAGTGCGGCGTGACGATAGCCGACCCGGACGGCTACCGGCTGGTCCTCTGTTCCCGCACCTGGGGCGCCTGAGCGCCCGTCTACCGCGGCGCCTGACCAGCCGTACCCGTTCGGCTTCCCGCGCGTGGCGCGGGTCCGGGCGCCCGTCCCCCGGCCCCGCCGGGCAGCACCGCCACACCCCGGTCCAGGTCCACGCCGAGGTGCGGCGGCGCTCCGGCCTGCGCGTCGTCCCGCTGCGCGAGTTGCTCCCGCTTCTGCTCGACCTGCACCTGCTTGCCCGGGCTGAACAGCGCGTGCAGCTCCTCCAGCCCGCCGACGCCCGTCCCGGCCCCGGGTCCGCGTCCTCGCGGCCGCGACGAGGACTCGCCCCAGACCTGCCACGCCGCCAGCAGTACGAGCCCCAGCACAGCCGCGACCGCCGCCGCCACACCCACGATCAACCCCATGCCCGCTCAACGCGGCTGCGAGGCCGCGGTGTTCCCTCCGGGCGAAACACGGGCCCACTGTGGCGAAAGCGCTTGGGCAGGCGGCGGGCCCACCGGATACGCTGCCGGACGAACCGGAAGGAGCGTCCCTCACCATGCCCGTGCGCGGAACCCTCGTGGACATCCCGACGGCGGACGGCACCGCCGACGCCTACCTCGCCCACCCTGACGACGACCGGGCCCACCCGGGCGTCATCCTCTACACGGACGCCTTCGGGCTCCGGCCGCACATGGAGAGCATGGCCGACCGCCTGGCAGCGGCCGGATACACCGTGCTCGTCCCCAACCTCTTCTACCGCAACGGTCGCGCGCCGGTCATCGAACTGCCGGAGCTCATCGACGTGGACCAGGCCGGCGAACTCTTCGCCAGGCTCGTCCCGCTGCTCAACACCCTCACCCCGGAGGTGACCGCCCGCGACGCGGACGCGTACCTGCGCTGGCTCGCCGAGTCCCCGCTGGTCCAGGACGGCCCGGTCGGCCTGACCGGATACTGCCGCGGAGCCCTGCTGGCGCTGCGCACGGCCGCCAGCCACCCCGACCGGATCGCCGTCGCGGCGGGATTCCACGGCGGCAGCCTCGCCACCGAGAGCCCGGACAGCCCGCACCTGGGCGCCGACCGGATCACCGCCGAGCTGTACTTCGGCCACGCGGACGAGGACCCCGCGCTGCCGCCCGAGCAGATCGACCGGCTTTCCGCGGCCCTCACCGCCGCCGGCGTCCGGTTCCGGGCGGAGGTCTATGCCGGCGCCCTGCACGGCTACACCCAGGCCGACACCAGCCGCTACGACGCGGCGGCCACCGAGCGACACTGGGAGGCGCTGCTCGGTGTACTGAAGCGGGCCCTGCAGACCTGAGGCCGGCCGATCGGCGGACCGGCGGACCGATTCTCCTGCCGACCGGCTGACCGGACACCTGCTCGGCCGGTCGCAGGCCGTTCCCGGCCAGGGCCGGGCGAACGGGGGCGAACGACGGATCCAGGGGGAACGCACGTGAACACCAGCCGGGGCGGGTGGGGGAAACCGGCCGGGCCGGGCCTGCGGGGCGTCCAGGAGGCCATCGCGCGGGCGCTCGGCGAGCACCTGCCCGGCGGCGTGCGCACCGGTGAACTGGACCGCGGGGGGCGGGCGTTGCGCTGGTCGGAAGCAGCGGCGGACCATCCTTGCCGAGCAGCGGCTGACCGCCGTCGCCGTCCCCGAGATCCGACGGCGCCGAGCCGTGGCGCCGCCGCCCGAGGTGCCGCTGGTGGTCCTGAGCGCGACCCAGGGGCTGCCCAGGGCGATGCGCGTCCGCTGGACCGCCCTGCAGAGGGGCATCGCGACGAACGCCGTCCGGGGAGCGCACGGCTCGGTCCAGGGCGCCGGTCACGCCATCCAGGCCGACCGGCCCCAGGCGGTCGTCGCGGCCGTCCGAGAAGCAGCGGACCGCGTCCGATACTTCCTCAAAGACTGACAACCCGTGCCCAATTCCTTTTCGGGCCTGCACTGCTGAGCCCGCGACACGCTCTGGCACACTGTGTGCCGACGACCTGCCGGGGCGGGTCACGACACGGGGGAGCAGGGGTATGAGCGGGGCGGGCACCGTGCTCGGCGGGCGGTACGAGCTGGTCGAGAAGATCGGCGGCGGCGCCATGGGCTCGGTCTGGAAGGCCGAGGACACCGTGCTGGCGCGGCGGGTCGCGGTCAAGATCCTTCGCTCGGAGCTGCTGGAGGACGACACCTCCGCCCAGCGCTTCCGCCGCGAGGCCCGGCTGGTCGCCGCGGTCGACCACCCCGGCGTGGTGGGCGTCCACGACTACGGCGAGAGCGGCGGGGACGGCGAGGAGCGCTGCGCCTACATCGTCATGGAGCTGATCGACGGCCGCCCGCTGGACCGGGTGCTCAAGGACAGCGGCCCGATGACCGTCGAGCGCACCCTCGGCCTGGTGGCCGGCGCCCTGGACGCGCTGCACGCCGCGCACCAGCGGGAGATCGTGCACCGGGACATCAAGCCGTCCAACCTGATGGTGCGCGCCGACGGGCGGGTGGCCATCACCGACTTCGGCATCGCCCGGGCCCTCGCCAGCACCAAGCTCACCGCCCCGTTCTCGATCATCGGCACCGCGCTCTACATGTCCCCGGAGCAGGCCGAGGGCGCGGACCTCGGGCCGGCCACCGACCTCTACTCGATCGGCGTGGTCTGCTACGAGCTGCTGGTGGGTGAGCCGCCGTACTCCGGTGAGGGGCCGCTCCAGATCGCGCTCAAGCACGTCAACCAGCCGGTGCCGGAACTGCCGGACACCTTCCCGGCGCCGGTGCGGGCGCTGGTCGCCCGGGCGCTCGCCAAGAAACCCGAGGAGCGGTACGCGGACGCCGCCGAGATGGCGGTGGCGGCCCGTGCGGCGCTCGCGGGGGAGGGCGTCGCGGGAGGCGAGCAGGCGGCCGGGAAGGCCGGGGTGGCCGACAGTCGGACCATCGCGCTCCGGCCCGGTGCCGGTGGGGCGGCCAAGGGCGGCGTGGCGGAGCCGGTCAAGGGTGGTAGTGCGGCGGATCGGGCCAAGGACGTCGCCGTCGAGCCGGCCGGGGCGGGGGCCGTGGTGGTGCCCGCCGCGGGCGGCACACCGGTACCGGCCGAGGTCGCGAAGGTGGAGCCGCAGGCGCCGACCGAACCCGGCCGCCGGCGGCCGCGGCGCACTCTGCTGGTGCCCATCGTCATCCCCGTCGTCATCTCGATGGGCACGGCGACCGTCCTGCTGATCGACCGCGGTTCCGGCGGCTCCGACGCGGCCCTGCCGCCTGCTGTCCAGCCGACCGTGGTGGTCACCGCCCCAGCGAACCCGGGCACCGCGGCCTCGGCGGCCACCACCACGCCCGCCACCCCGGCGCCGACCGACACCCCGGCGGCCACTCCGGGCCCCGACCAGCCGGCGCCCGGCGCGGCCCAGAACCAGCCTCCGGTTCCGGTACCGGTCCCGGACCCGGCCGCAGGTCAAGGCGGCAGCGGTAGCGGCGGCTCGGGCGGCAGCCGGACCGGTGGTGCGGGCACGGCTGCGGGCGGGTCGTCGGGCGGTCAGGCGAGCCGGCCCGGCGGCGGCAACCCGCCCAACCCGCCCGCCAACCAGAACCCGCAGCCGCCGGCTACAAGCGGCACGGGCAACACCCCGCAAGGTTCGAATAGGCCGCCGTCCTGTGAGGGAAGCAGCTGGACCAACATCGTCAGCGTGAAGGACGGCCGTACGATCGGGATGCGTGACGACAACCTGAACGGCGACAACCCGATCGTGGTCGGCGGTCACGCGCAGTACGGCTGGGTGCGCTCGACCAACCCCGGCTCGTGGATCCTCTTCAACGCCTGCAACAAGGGCGGCCCGCTGATGGTCCAGACCATGGACGGGAAGGTGGTCCTGAACAGCGGGTTCAGCTTCCTCACCAACTGGACGGTCCGCACCGGAAGTTCGGCGGGTTCGTACACCCTGGGCGACTACCAGAACCAGAGCTGCATGACCAACAACGGCCCCGGCAACGCGGTCACCATGGTCACCTGCACCCCCGGCAACACCGCCCAGGAGTGGCGGCTCCAGTAAGGAAACCCGTGGGGCGGGCGGGGCCAGCGGGCGGAGAGTGTCCGAGGGATGGAAATCGCGGCGCGGGGTGCGGGTGGCCTGGGAGGCTGCCGGGACCACCTCCGTCGTCGTGAAGGAGGAGCCGTGGGCTCCAGTGCCGTCGTACCGCCGTTGCTCGAAGGGCCGCTGCTGGAGGGCGAGTTCATCCGGCTGGAGCCGCTGGAGCCCGGACACGCGGCCGGCCTCGCGGCCTCCGCGCAGGGGAGCGGGCTGAACACCGAGGCCAAGTACCTGCTGTTCCGGCACGCCTTCGAGGCGTGGGGTGTGGCCCGGGTCGACCTCAAGACCGATGCCCGCAACGGCCGTTCGCGGGCGGCGATCGCGAAGGCCGGGGCGACGTTCGAGGGCGTGCTGCGGAACTGGTCGCGGTCCTGGGCGCCGGGGGAGGCGGGGAAGCTGCGGGACTCGGCGGTCTTCTCGATCACGGACGAGGAGTGGCCGTCCTGCCGGGCCGGTCTGGAGCTGCGGCTCGCCGAGCTGCGCTCCGGGAGGCCGCGGTGACGGCGCCGGGCGACTGATTAGCAGGCACCTTCCCCTTGGGCAAGGGGAGTCCGGTGGCGGAACCTCGCCACCTCGGTGTCAAGGAACCGTATGGAGTCTTCTACACGCATGTAAAAGTCGATCGAAGGCCGGCCGGCCCCGCGAGTCGAATCGGCGTTCGGTGGTCGAGCGTCCGTCGGCGCAGGCGGTCGGCCGTCGCTCGGGCTGGAAGCCCTTGGTCGGATGTGGTGAATTGCCCCGGTTTGGCGGTCGATTGGGAGTCCTTTACCCAATGGCGGGACCCGGCCAATCGCTGAAGCAGACCTGTCAATGCACCTGCTGGATTGTCATGCTTCTGTTCATCCCCCGGCGGTAGCCCCACCCCCACCCCTTGGTGGCGAGCCGCTCGACTGCGCGGGGTTCTCGCACGTCAGTGCCCGTCCCGCCCCACAGGTGCCGACCCGGCTCCCCGGGACGCGGTGCGACCGCGTCCAGACGCGGTTTCCCGGAAGGACTCGTACGTGAAGCGTAAGCTCGCGGCCGTCGCCGTACTCTCGGCCACGGCCCTGTTGACCGGTGTGATCCAGGTGAGCACCGCCGCCCAGGCCGCTCCCACCCCCTCGCTGCAGGCCCAGGCCGCCCAGCAGCACGCGACCGTGCTCAAGCTGGCGGCCGGCCAGGCCGGACCGCTGGCCAAGGCGCTCAAGCTCGGTGACAAGGAGCAACTGGTCGCCAAGGACGCCGTGGTGGACAAGGACGGCACCCGCCACCTGCGCTTCGAGCGCACCTACGGGGGCCTGCCGGTGATCGGCGGCGACCTGATCGTCCACCAGAAGGCCGACGGCTCGGTGAAGGCGGTCGACAAGGCGGTCGCCGCACGGATCGCGCTGCCGAGCCTGACCCCGGAGATCGCCGCCGACCGGGCCGTCGCGCAGGTCACCGAGTCGGTCAAGGCCACCGTCGGGGTGACCACCGACGCGGACGAGTCGCCGCTCACCGAGGTCCACCAGGCCGGCCAGGCCGAGCTGGTGGTCTGGGCCATCGACGGTGCTCCCCGTCTGGCGTACCGCACCACGGTCACGGGGCTGCGCGCCGACGGCACCCCGAGCCGCCAGGTCCTGGTCACCGACGCCGCCGACGGCCGGATCCTCGCCACCCACGAGACCATCCAGACCGCGGCGGGCACCGGCAACGGTGTCTTCGTCGGCCAGGTCCCGCTGACCACCACCCAGAGCGGCTCGGAGTACCGACTGCAGGACGCGAGCCGCGGCGGTCAGTCCACCAGTGACCTCAACAACGGCACCGACGGGACCGGCTCGCTCTTCGCCAACACCAGCAACAGCTTCGGCGACGGAACCGTCAACAGCCGCGAGTCCGCCGCCGTGGACGCCCAGTTCGGCGCCGCCACCACCTGGGACTTCTACAAGAACACCTTCGGGCGCAGCGGCATCCGCAACGACGGCGTCGGCGCGCTGAGCCGGGTGCACTACGGCTCCAACTACGTCAACGCCTTCTGGGACGACAGCTGCTTCTGCATGTCGTACGGCGACGGCAGCAACAACACCGCGCCGCTCACCGAGATCGACGTGGCCGGCCACGAGATGAGCCACGGCGTCACCGCCGCGACCGCCAACCTCAACTACGCGGGCGAGTCCGGCGGCCTCAACGAGGCCACCTCGGACATCATGGGCACGATGGTCGAGTGGTACGCCAACCTTCCCTCCAACCCGCCGAACTACTGGATCGGCGAGCTGATCAACCTGCGCGGCGACGGCAGCCCGCTGCGCTACATGGACCAGCCGAGCAAGGACGGCGCCTCGGCGGACTACTGGGACGCGAACGTCGGCAACCTGGACGTCCACTACTCGTCCGGGGTGGCGAACCACTTCTTCTACCTGCTGTCCGAGGGCAGCGGTGCGAAGACGATCAACGGGTTCAGCTACAACAGCCCGACGTACGACAACTCCACGCTCGCGGGCATCGGCCGGGACAAGGCCGCGCAGATCTGGTACCGCGCGCTGACCACCTACTTCACCTCCACCACCGACTACGCGGGCGCCCGTGCGGGCACCCTCAGCGCGGCGGCGGACCTGTACGGTTCGGGCAGCGCGGAGTACAACGCGGTCGCCGCCACCTGGACGGCCGTCAACGTCAACTGAGCCTGTTCCAGGGGGGCTTCGGGCTTGAGCCAGGCCCGGAGCCGAACCGGCCCGGGCCTGGACCGATCAGGCCCGGCCCGGGAGCGCGTCGAGGCCCCGCCGGGCCGTGGGTGCCGGCCGGCGGGAGAGTACGGCGGGGGCGACGGTGAGCGGACCACCGTCGCCCCCCCCCGGGGTACCCCGAAGATAAGGCAAAAAAACCCCACATTGAACGTACCTTACGGAACCGGGGGGCGGGGGGGGCGG